>JANPKL010000069.1:0-17017 GCA_031425975.1 Sphingomonas sp. | reverse complement strand
CGAATCGCGGCTGGCGGCCCCTGCCCGCGCCGACTGGACCCGCCCGAGCGCATAGGCGACCGCGCGCTGGGTCGCGACCTCGGCGATGCCGACGCCCTGCAGCCCGACATTCAGCCGGGCATTGTTCATCATCGTGAACATGGCTCGCATGCCGCCATGCTCGGGCCCGATCAGCCAGCCGGTCGCCCCGCCCGCATCGCCAAAGGCCATGGTGCAGGTCGGCGACGCGTGGATGCCGAGCTTATGTTCGATCGAGGCGCAGCGCAGGTCGTTGAGGGTTCCGTCGGGAAGGATCTTGGGCACCAGGAACAGCGAGATGCCGCGCGTTCCCGTCGGCGCGTCGGGCGTCCGCGCGAGCACCAGGTGGATGATATTTTCGGCCAGGTCGTGGTCGCCGTAGGTGATGTAGATCTTGCTTCCGGTGATCGCGAACGTGCCGTCGCCAGTGGGAACCGCCCTGGTCCGCAGCGCGCCGACGTCGCTGCCCGCCTGCGGCTCGGTCAGGTTCATCGTCGCGGGCCATTCGCCGCTGACGATACGGGGCAGATAATCGGCCTTCTGGCTGTCGCTGCCATGCGCGCCGATGGCCTCGATCGCTCCCATGGTCAGCATCGGGCAGAGCGCAAAGGCGAGGTTGGCGGCGTTCAGATCTTCCATCACCGCTGCGCCAAGGCTGAGCGGAAGCCCCTGCCCGCCTGCCGCCTCGGGCGCGCTGATCGTTCCCCAGCCGCCCTCGACGAACCCGCGATAGGCCGCGTGGAATCCCTCGGGCATGCGGACCCCATCGGGCGTCCACTTCGCGCCGACCCGGTCTCCGACCCAGTTCAACGGCGCGATCTCGCCTTGCGCAAATTGCGCAGCGCCCTCGAGCACGGCGTCGACGATCTCGCCGTCATCGACAAGGTCGTCGATCCCGACGACGTGGCGGAGCACGAAACGCTGTTCCTCGACCGGGCAACGAAGGTCCATGGTACGGGCAATCCCTTGTGACGATATCGTTTCTGCCATAGCGGCGGGGCCATGACGGGCAAGGGGACGCAGTTACGGCCATTGGGCCCGGAGGCGATCGCGCACGCCGCCGCACTGATCCTTGACGGTCAGCCGGTCGCGGTGCCGACCGAGACGGTCTACGGCCTCGCCGCCGATGCGACCAACGCGCAGGCCGTCGCTCGCATTTACGAAGCCAAGGGAAGACCAAGCTTCAACCCCTTGATCGTGCACGTGCCTGACCTCGCAGCGGCGCAGCGGCTCGGGCATTTCGACGCGCGTGCGCTGGCCTTGGCGCAGGCCCATTGGCCGGGTCCGCTCACCCTTGTGGTGCCGTTGGTAGAGGGCAGCGGGATTGCCGCCCTGGTCACCGCGGGCCTGCCGACGATCGCTCTCAGGGTTCCGGCGCACCCGGCGATGCGCGCCTTGCTTGAGGCGTCGGGCCGCTCGCTGGCTGCGCCCAGCGCCAATGCCAGCGGCCGGATCAGCCCGACCCGGGCAAGCCACGTGCTGCATTCGCTGGGTGGCCGGATCGCGCTCGTGATCGACGGCGGGGCGACCGCGCACGGAATCGAAAGCACGATCCTTGCCTTGACTGGTGGCCCGCCGCGCCTGCTTCGATCAGGCCCGATCGTGGTCGCCGATGCGATCTCGGCGAGCGCGGGGATCGAGGCGCCGGGCATGCTTGCCAGCCACTATGCGCCATCCAAGCCGCTCCGACTTGGCGCGCTCGAAGCCCGGCACGACGAATATCTCATCGGCTTCGGCCCGGTCATGGGGCAGGCCAGCCTCAGTCCATCGGGCGACCTCGTCGAGGCGGCGGCGCGATTGTTCGACCTGCTTCACCTTGCCGAAGGCGCGCCGCAACCTCGCATCGCCGTCGCCCCGGTTCCTGGCTTGGGTCTCGGCGCTGCAATCAACGACCGCCTGACCCGCGCTGCCGCGCCGCGCGGCTAATCGCGGCGGCCGATCCGGTCCTGCCCCGTCAGCACCATCGCCGTCCGCAATTCCTCGCGCATCAGCCCGAGCATCCTGGTCACCCCCGCCTCGCCGCCTGCCGCCAGCGCGAAGGCCCAGGCCTTGCCGAGCAGCACCGCGTCAGCGCCGAGGTTGACGAAGCGCAGCACGTCCAGTCCCGAGCGTACCCCGCCATCAACCAGCAGCGGCAGCGCTCCGCCAAGCGCATCGGCAATGGCCGGCAGCGCGGCGGCGGTCGAGGCGGCTCCGTCGAGCTGCCGCCCACCATGATTGGAGACGACCAGCCCGTCCGCCCCGGCCGCCAGCGCGGCGCGCGCGTCGTCGGGATCGAGCACTCCCTTGACCACTATTGGCCCGCGCCAATGCTTGCGGACGAAGTCGAGCTCGCGCCAGGTCACCGAGGGGTCGAAATTGGCCTTGATCCAGCCAAAGGCGTCGCTCAATCCCGCCTTGCCGCCGAGACCGACCGCAAGATTGCCGAAGCTGTGCGGCCTTCCGCCAAGATGCACGTCGCGCAGCCAGCCGGGGTGGACGAGCCCGTCGAGCATCTGTCTCAATCGCGCCCCGGGGCCGAGCTTCCCGCCCATGCCGGTCCTGAGGTCGCGATAGCGCGCGCCGGGCGTCGGCAGATCCACCGTCAGCATCAGCACCGGCGAGCCGAGCGCCTGCACCTGGTCGAGCAGCGCGGCCATCAGCCCGCGATCCTTGACCATGTAGAGCTGGAACCAGGGCGGAGCGCCGGCCCCGTTGGCGACTTCCTCCGCCGCGCAGACGCCGACGGTCGACAAAGTGAAAGGAATTCCCGCGGCCCGAGCCGCGCGCGCCGCCTGCACTTCTCCGCGGCGCGCGAACATCCCGGCGAAGCCCACCGGCCCGAGGACGACGGGCATCGCCAGCGCCTGGCCGAAAAGGCGGGTCTCGAGATCGACCGCACTCATGTCGCGCATCACCCGTTGCGGCAGGACTAGCGCATCGAGGTCGGCCGCGTTGCGGCGGATCGTCACCTCGCCGTAGGAGCCGCCGTCGATATAATCGAACAACATCCGCGGCAGCCGCCGCTTCGCAAGTGCGCGGAAGTCATCGAAGCAGACGGCGCGGTCGAGCGGCATCCACCCTTGCTGCCCGACCCCGTGAGCAAGGGCAAGCGATTGCCCGACGGCGTCCCGTGGGGCGCTAGGTGCCCCTCGCGGTTCGGCGCAGCGTAACACCGGTGCCGCCATTCCTTGCCGGTTCATGCAAGCCCCGTCATGGCCGCTGCGATGAATTCCCGCCCCCTCCCGTTGCTTGCCCTGCTCGCTTTGTCTGCAGCGACGCTGCCGCTGTCCGCTCGAGCACCCGACCAGCCCGCGGCCGAGCCCGGGGTCGACATGATCCTGATCGATCCCGAGACCATGCCGGCGGAACCCGAGCGCGCCGTCGACGCGCCCGAGGCCGAGGACATCAGCTGGACCGGCGCCCCGGTCGACCTACTGAAGCCCCTCCATCCCCGCTTTACCGAGCTCCGCCGCCAGCTGATCCGCTACCAGCGTGACTGGAGCGCGCTGCCCCAAGTCCGGGTGCCCGATCGCGGCGGGCCGCTCAGCGAGGGGAGCGCGAACCCTCGCGTCCGCGCCCTGCGCGAGCGGCTCGGTCTCGTTCCCGATGGTCCGGCCGATGCGGCGCTGGCGAGCCGGGTCGCCGAGTATCAGCGGGTCCATGGCCTTCCCGTCGACGGGAAGCCGGGCCCGCAGACGCTCGCCGCCCTCAACCGCGGCGCGCTTCATTACGAACGCGTGCTGCTGTTGAACATGGAGCGCGCCCGCCGCCTGCCGGCCCCCGGCGCGGTCAAGCGCTACATCCTCGTTGACAGTGCTGCCGCGCGGCTGTGGATGATGGAGGACGACCGCCCTGTCGACAGCATGAAAGTCGTCGTCGGTGCGCCCAAATCGCCCACCCCGATGATGGCGGCGCAGATGCGCTTTGCCAACGTGAACCCTTATTGGAACGTCCCCGCTGACCTCGTCGCCAGCCTGATCGCCCCGCGCGTCCTGGCGCAGGGGCCGGCCTATCTGTCCGAGCGGCGCTACGAAGTGCTCGAAAGCTGGGACAAGGATGCGGGCGTCATTGATCCCATGTCGGTCGACTGGCAGGCAATCGCCGACGGAGGCACCGAGCAGCGCGTTCGCCAGTTGCCGGGTGGGGCCAATTCGATGGGCGCGATCAAGTTCATGATGCCCAACGAATATGGGATCTACCTCCACGACACGCCGAACCGGGATCTGTTCGGATCTGAGGAGCGGTGGATCAGCAACGGCTGCGTCCGGCTGGAGGATGCCGCCCGGCTCGCGCGCTGGATCTTTGGCGTGATGCCGCGCCCGACCGACCCCGACAAGGAGGATTTTCTCGAACTCTACCAGCCGCTGCCGGTCTATCTCACTTATTTGACCGTGGCGGACGATGCGGGCGGGCCGCGTTTCCTGGCCGACCCTTATGGCCGCGACGCCAAGGTGCTGGCGCGTTTCGCCGACGATCCGGCCACGCTCAAAGAGGCCCGTCCCGCGCTGAAGATCGAGTTTGAGCGCAAGGTCGATCCGCTCGCACCCAAGGCGGCGGAGCCGAAGAAGGCAGCGGCCAGCACGAAAAAGCGGGAGCCTGTCGCCAAGCCCCCGCTTTCCAGGGTCAAGCCCAGGCCGGCTCAGAAATTGAAGCGCACACCGCCGACGTAACGCCGGCCGAAGCGCTCATATTCGAGCGTGTAGCGGCGATCGCCGACGTAGCGCACGCCCGGGCCGTCGAGCAAATTGGCAGCATCGAAATAGACCTCGATGCCGCGCCGTATTTCGTAGCGGGCCGAGACGTCGAGTTCGCCGTCGGCGCGCCAGTAACCGTCGCCGCCGTCCACCAAGGTATCGGCGACGAAATCTAGCCAGTCGGACCGGCGCTGATATTGGGCCCGCAACGAGAGGCCGTATTTCTCGTAATACACGCCGATATTATAGGTCACGTCCGAAGTGCCCGGGAGCGAGGTGAAGCGCTCGGGGCGGGTCTGGGTAGCGCCGTTGAACACCGCGGGCTTGCTGACCTTGCTCTTGTTCAAAACAATGTTGGTAGAGATGCCGAACCCGCCCAGCCATGACGGAATGCTGAGGTCCTGGGTGAACGGCTCGAGCTGCATCTGGAACGCGCCTTCTGCGCCGTACAAATAGCCGTCGCCGCCGTTGATCAGCCCACCGAACGCATATTGCGAGCGGTCGACCCCGCCGAAGTTGAGCGCGTCCGAACCGAAGACGCGCCGAGTGTTGAACAGCACGTCCTCGACATTCTTGTAAAAGACGCCGAACGACAGGAAACCCTGCGGCTGGATGTACCATTCGAAATAGCTGTCGACACCATAGGCCCGCTCGGGCTTGGCCGCCGGATTGCCGCCGGAGATCGAGAGATTGGCATCGTTGATCGTGGTGTTGGGGCGCAGCTGGTCATAATCGGGGCGCGCTGCACCGCTGGTCAGGCCGACCCGGATCTTCTTGCTGCTGTCGATGTCGTAATTGATGTGGATCGACGGGAAGAACAGGGTGCGCGTCGTCTCCGCCTCGACCGGAACGAAGCTGGTGGCGGTGGTCGGCGGCGTGGCGGTCGGGTCGGTGACAGTGGTCACCGTGCTGAAGGCATTCCCCTTGTTGCGGATGTTCTCCACCCGCAAGCCACCGATCAAGCTGCCCCAGTCGTAACGCGTCTGGAGGATGGCGTAGCCGGTCCGAATTTCCTCGCGCACCCGGTAAAAATTGGCATTGCTGGCAATGTACGGGAACAGCTGTTCGAGCTTCTCGGACTGGGCGAATAGGTTGTCGATGTCGAAGTATCGGAAGCCATAACCCGGCGCGATCTTACCGAGATAATCCTGCGTGCCGAGATAGCCGTTGATCGTTCCCGGCAGGCCCGCGGCGATCGCCTCCGCGCCGGTCCGGTCGATGACCCGATCGCGCGACGTCTTGGTGCGGCGGTCAACTTGCAGGCCGAGGCGGAAGCTGGTCTCGCCACCGAGGTAGTTGCCGCCCTGCTCGATCTCGCCGCGCGCGGTGTAGGCCTTGGTCACGTCCTTGGCGATCGTGCTGCGGACACGGGTCAGCGGAAGCGAGAAGTCCTCGATGTTGGCGACGGGCGCGCCAGTGCTCAGCTGGCCGCCGGTGTTGATCGTCCGGAATAGCTGGACGTAGCTCAAATTGCGGTCGGTGACGTCGTATCGCACCGTCGGGCGTAACGCCGCATTCGCGAAGTTGGGGCTTTCGAAGTTGAATTGCGCCGGCGCCGAGCGATCGTCGAGCGAGCGCGTGTAACTGCCGCGCCAGTTGAACTTCAAGCCGCCGCCAAGCTCATGGTCGCCCGCCAACGTGTTGGTGAAGATTGACTGGACGAAGCGACGGATGAGGATGTTGGCGTTGACGTCGACGCCGCTGATGGTGCTCTCAAACGGCTGGTTGCCGGCGATGCACACGTCGCCAAAACCAGTGGTGCCGGGCGGCGGCGCGGTCGGCGCCGTCGCCGGGCAAGGCGCGAGCAAAGCGTTGCGGGTGGCGGTGGAACCCTGCTGGTCGTCGAGATCGAAGATGTAATTGTCGCGATGCTCGTCGTCGGCAAAGGCGGTGTAGATCGACTCCAGGTAGACCCGGTTGCCGTCGCTCGGGCTCCACTCCAGCCGGCCGGAGCCGCTGTAATTCTTGCGGGTCGCGCGGTAGAACTTACGCTCGGTTTCGCGCGGGAAGAAGCGCTCGGCAAAACCAGGTCGCGTATCCTGCGGCACCTGCTCCCAGTCGGTCTCGAAATTGTCGGTGGCGATGCCGCGCGCATAATAACTGCCCGAGACGAGGATTCCGATGTCGCCGATACCGGTGTTCCAGCGATTGGAGACCAGGCCGTAGCCCTCGAATTCGCTCTTGTCGCCAAGATCGCCGATGCCGTAGCCGAACTTGCCTGCCACGCGCAGGCCCGGGTCGTCGAAAGGCGAGCGAGTGACGACGTTGACATTACCAGAGATGGTCTCGCCGCTGAGGTCGGGGGTGACCGCCTTCTGGACGATCACCTGCCGCGCAATCGCGCTGGGGATCGAATCATAGCGCGCGTCGCGCCCCTCAGGGCTAATGATGTTGATCCCGTTGAACGACAGGGTCGTCCAGTTGAGCGGCGAACCGCGCAGATTGATATAGCGCGCCTGTCCCTGGTCGCGCTGGACGCTGACGCCGGGCAACCGGCTGACGGCCTGCGCGATATTTTGGTCGGGTAGCCGCCCGACCGCGTCGGATGAGAGCACACTGACCAGGCTGTCGCTGTTCTTCTGCACGCGCAGCGCCGCGGCCTCGGACTCGGCGATCGGTCGAGTGCCGGTGACGACGATGTCGCTGTTTGCATCCGTGTCCTCGGGACCGGCAGGCTGGGCGAAGGCAAGTGCGGTCATGGCAACGTCGGCGGCAGCTTCGGTCGCGCCGACGTCCTGTGCCCGGGACTGGCCGGGCACAAAGGCGGTCGAAGCGAGCAGTGCGAATTTGATCAGGCCGGACGGGCCGGTCGAACGGATGGTCGAGCGCATGGAAAAGGATACCCCTGTCGTCCCGCCGATCACCGGCCGGAACCCCAAGAGCCCCGCTAAAGCGCCAAAGCGTCCGCTCCATTGCGCTTACGGAACAACTTTGTGACGACGGCTATGGGCTTTGGTCCCGTCGCCAAATTGTCATCAGCTTTGCCTAGCGCCGGCGCGGGATACGGGGGAATGAGAATGACGATGAGACGCGTGCTGGCCCTGGCGTCGGTCGTGCTGCTGAGCGGTTGCGCCGGGCCCCTGTCGGAGGCGGCGCTGATCGCCCGCGCCGATCCCGCCGTCTCCGTTACAGCCCGCGGCGAGACCGCGCCGGTGGGCACCGCCAACGACGATGCCGCCGACGATCCCGCCATCTGGCGCAACCCCGCCGACCCAGCCGCCAGCCTGATCGTCGGGACCGACAAGAAGGCCGGGCTCTACGTCTATGGCCTCGACGGTCGCACGCGCAGCTTTCTCGATGTCGGCCGGGTCAACAATGTCGACCTGCGCGGCGATGTCGAATGGAATGGCCGGCGCATTATCCTGGTCGCCGCGAGCAATCGCAACGACGTCGCGAATGCCGCGATCGACCTGTTCGAGCTCGATCCGGCCAGCGCAGTCCTGCGCCCGCTCGGCAAGGTCGCGGCCGGGGCGGGCGAGGCTTATGGCCTGTGCCTCTACCGCGCGCCCGACGCGCTTCACGCCTTCATGGTCATCAAGGACGGCACCATCCGCCAGGTCCGGCTCGGCCCGAATGGCGGCACCGTGGTTCGGACCCTGAAGCTTGCAAGCCAGTCCGAGGGCTGCGCCGTCGACGAGGCTCGCGCGCGGCTTTATGCCGGTGAGGAAGCCGGCGGGCTGTTCCGTTTCGATGCCCGCGCCGACGGCCCTGTCGCAGGCGTTCTACTTGCTCCCGCCGACGGCAAGCGCCTCGTCGCCGATGTCGAGGGCATCGCTCTCGCGCCCGACGGCAAGGGCGGCGGCCATCTCGTCGTCTCGAGCCAGGGCGACAATGCCTATGCCGTGTGGGCCCTTGGCGAAGAGCGCTACCTCGGCCGCTTCCGGATTGCGCCCGGCGCCCTCGGAGCGACCGAGGAGACCGACGGGATCGACCTCGCCGACGGTGACTTCGGCCCCGGCTTTCCCGGCGGCCTGTTCGTCGCGCAGGATGGCCGAAACGCGCCCCGTGCGCAGAATTTCAAGCTGATCGCCTGGGCCGACGTGCTCGCTGCGCTCGGCGTAAAAGGAAACTGACATGCTCGACCGCCGCAGCTTCACTGCCGCCAGTCTCGCCGGCCTGGCCTTCGCCGGCGCCGCGCGGGTCGGTGCGGGGCAGCCGGGGGAGCAAGCGCTCACCTATCGCAACGAAGTGCCCGGCTACGGCCCACTGAAGCGCGACCCCGCCAACCTGTTCGACCTGCCCGAGGGCTTCACCTACACCATCGTGTCGGCGGCGGGCGAGGCGATGAATGACGGCTTTTCGACCCCCGACAAGTTCGACGGCATGGGCCTCCATGCGCTCGACGGCAACCGCGTCGCTTTGGTCCGCAACCACGAATTGAAGCCGGGTGACGAGGAGATGGGGCCGAGCGCCGGCATCGCCCGGCTCGAGCAACGGCTGAAGGACGGCCCCGCCTTTGGGCGCGGCAAGGACGGCCGAGTGCTGCCCGGCGGCACCTCGACCCTGATCGTCGACCTGCGCAGCCTGAAGCGCGAGGCGCAATGGCTGAGCCTGGCCGGCACCGCGGTCAATTGCGGCGGCGGCGATACGCCCTGGGGCAGTTGGCTGACCTGTGAGGAGACCGTGCTCAAGTCGCCCGACGTCGAGCGGCCGCACGGCTGGATTTTCGAGGTCCCCGCGGCGCAGCGCGGGCTTGCCGAGCCGCGTCCGCTGACTGCCATGGGCCGCTTCCGCCACGAGGCCGCTGCGGTGGATAAGCGCACGGGCATCTTCTACTTGACCGAGGACCAGGGCGACGGCCTGTTCACCCGCTTCCTGCCCAAAGACCCTCGCAATTTGGCCGCCGGGGGCCACTTGCAGGCGCTGGCGATTGATGGCGTGCCCGGCATGGACACGCGCAACTGGGAGCGGGTCGCCTTCGCCCCCGGCGCCGCGCCGGCGGTGCGCTGGATCGGCCTCGAGGAGGTCGAGAATATGGGCGACGATCTGCGCCTGCGCGGTCGCCAGGCGGGGGCGGCGATCTTCGCGCGCGGCGAAGGCATTCATGCCGGCAATGGCGAGCTTTATTTCACCTGCACCTCGGGCGGGGCGAAGAAGTTTGGCCAGATCTTCCGCTACATCCCCTCGCCCGCCGAAGGCACGCCGGGCGAGACCGCGCAGCCGGGCCGACTGCACCTGTTCCTCGAAAGCCGCGACGACAGCGTGTTCGACTATGGCGACAATCTGATCGTCGCTCCCAACGGGCATCTGATCGTCTGCGAGGACCGCTCGGACGGGGAGCCCAATCACCTGCGCGGCGTCACGCCGGAGGGCAAGGTCTACACCCTCGCATTGCTCCGCGCCGACACTGAGCTTGCCGGGGTGTGTTTCTCGCCCGATGGCGGGACGATGTTCGTCAACGTCTACCGCCCGGGCAAGACCCTCGCCATTCGCGGGCCCTGGGCCAAGGTCGTGACCGGCTGAGCCAAATCAGCCGGTCAGGTCCTTGGCGCGGTCACTTCCTTGGCATTGTCGTCGCTGTTGCGGTCGATGAAGTAATTATAGGGATCAACTCCGGCGAAGGCGGGCTTGACGGCGCTGCGCAGGACGAGCGTCTGCCGGCCCGAGCGCAGCGGCTCGGTGCGGAACAGCAGGACGTCCTTCTTCGAGAAAGCACCAAGCCCCGGACGTGCGGCGAACAGCCCGATCTCGATCGGCTCGGCCAGCGGCACTTCGCGCTCCACGCCCTTGCCCTGCGCGTCATATTTGCGGGTCGCGATCGTCACCCGCGTTTCCCACGCATTGCCGACCTTGCGGGTCACCGCCTCCTCGACCTTGAGATCGTAGAGCGTGATTTTCTCGAACAGATCGGTGATCAATTGCTGCTGCTGCGCGGTCTTCGCTTCTCGGCGAAATTCCGCGATCAGGTCGACCGAGCGCGGGAACGGAGGCCCGACGAAGCGATATTTCTGGACGAAGCGCCGCAGCGCGCGGTTGACCGCATCCTCGCCCAGCCGCTCCTGCAGCAGATACATGGCAACCGAGCCCTTGCGGTAATGGATATAGGCCTGGTTCTCGACCCGGTTGAGCGGCAGCTCCTCGAGTGCCTCGCCCGATCGCCCGCGCAAATAGCTGTCGAGCTCATATTTGAGGAAGCGGCGGATCTTGTCGGGCCCGTAGAACCGCCGCATCACCATCAGCGCCGAATATTGTGCGAGCGTCTCGCTCATCACCGTATTGCCCTGCATGTTTGCGCCGACCACCTGATGCGCCCAATATTGATGGGCCATCTCATGCGCGACGATATATGTGGTGAAGTCGATCTTCTCCGGATCGTTGGTGTTGGCGTTGAAACCCGCGCTCTCCGAATATGGCATGGTTCCGGCGAACGCCTGGGCGAAGCTGGCATAGCCGGGGAATTCGATGATCCGTGCATAGTCGAACTGATAGGGGCCGAAGGCGGGCTGATAATAGTCGAGGCTCGCCTTCATCGCCGCCTGCATCTTGGCGACGTTATGGGCGTGGCCGGGCAGGTGGTATACCGTGCGCGTGACCCCGCCACTGCGCTCCTCGCTGACGGCATAGCGGGCCGACTGGATCGAGAAGAAGTTGAGGATCGGCGTGTCACTGATGAAGCGCGCGCTGCGCCGCCCGCCCGTTGTCACGTCGCTGACCTTCTTGCCTGGCGCGATCGGGATCTGGTCGGCGGCGGTGGTCAGGCGCACGTCGGCGGTGACCCAGTCGGCGCCAACATAATTGCGCGTGGTGGCCGACAGATCCTCGAGCTTGGCCGGCCGGAGTTCGGCGGGGAGCCCCTGCCGGCGGCGCTGGGTGCGATCGCTGAGCAGGCTGTTGCGGTTCATGCCGACGATCGGCGCGAAAGTGAAGTTGTTGGCAAAGGTGCCGTTCTCGAGGATGTCGGTCTCGGGCGCGAACGCCCGGAAGCCGCGCCGCCAGATCTGCGACTTGAAGCGAAGCTGCGTCGAGGCCCCTGGCGCGAGCGGCTGCGCCAGCCGGAAGATGCGATAGTCGAATTTTTCGTCGTGGCTGACCAGCGTCGCTCCGTCGACGGCCAGCAGCGGGAAGGTGACCCCGGCATCGCCCTGGCGCAGGTGGATGTCGCGGATCGGGCGGGCGGTGCGATTGGTCAGGGTGTAACGCCCGTCGGTCTCCATCCGCCGTTCTTCCGGGAACAGCTGGACGTCGAGCACGACCTTGCTGACTACCGGCTGCGGAAGTTTTTCGTAGCGCAGATATTTGCGTTCGTACGCGGCGGCCTCGGCCTCCGCCTCGTCCGAAGTCTGGTAGCGGTTGAGCACCTTGATATTATGCCACGCATAGGCCCCGGTCGCCGCCATGGTCAGCGCCGCGACCCCGACCAGTGCATAAGGCACGGCATTACCCGCGGGGCGCAGGCGACGCGACCGCGAACGGAGCGCAAGGTCGGTCCCGCGTGGCCACAGCAGGTGCGCCATGACCGCCAGGATCACCGCGAAGGCGACCCAATAGACCCGCAACACGAACGCCCCCCACCAGAAGCTGCCCTGCCCGACGAAATCGCTGACCGGGACCGACGGCGTGCCGGGGTAGATGTAGAGCGGGTTGGCGAGCCCCAGGTTCGACAGGAAGATGTTCAGCACGAACCACAGGAACATGATGCCCCAGCCGATATATTTGCTCGGCGAAAGCACCTGCACGACCACCGCCAACACCGCGATCAGCAGCATGTCGATCGAGCTGGGGACGATGAACCAGTTGAGGTAGGCGCCCAGCCCGATCTCGCTCGCGCCCTGCGACAATTGATAGACGATCCCGGTCAGCGCAGCGGCCAGGTTGACCAGCACCAGGATGAGGAAGATCGCGAGGATCTTGGGGATGGTCATGACCCAGCTCGCGACCGGCGTGCTGTCGATCAGTTCGTTCATCTTGCGGTCGCGCTCGCGCCACACCAGTTCGCCGCCGTAGAAGACGGCGATCAGCAGCAGGAAGATCGACGAAAGGTCGCGGACGGTGCCGACCACGCTCGACACGGTCGGATAGTCGCTGGTGCCGTAAGCCGACCCGCCCTGCCACAGATTGGCGGCGGTGAAGGCGATGGTCAGCAGGGTCAGGACGATCAGCCCGGGGCTGGTCAGCACCTGCCGTACCTCGGTCCGCAGCCGCATCACGAACTGGGTGCCGCGGCTGGGCGTGCGGTCGCGCGCGACGATCGCCTCGCCGCCGGTGGTCGGCGCCATCGCCGCCGCCTTGGCCTCGCGTGCCTCGCGCTTCTTCAATTTGCGCAGCAGACGTCGCGACGGCGCGCGTTCGGTCATCGAGAAACGCCATAGCGTCAGCCCGAGGAACAGCAGCCCGAGCCCGATCGCGACGAAGCGGTTGAAGGCGACCACCCCGGCAAACTCGACCAGCCGGCCATTCATCTCGGCTTGGGTCCAATAACGCGTCGCCTCGCGGAATGCGCCGGTGCCGATCGGCTCCCACCGCGCAAAGGTGTCGCGCCATTCCAACTTCTGGCCGACTGCCCCGCGCGTGACGAGATAAGTCATCACCAGCACCACCGCGCCGATGTACGAAGCGAGCATCGAGCGCAGGATCGTCGCCAGCGCGAACAGCACCGCGGCGAGCATGAAGATGTTGGGCATGGCGACGATCAGATAATACCATGCGTAGTCACCGAGCCGGTTGGGCCCGATGGTCTCGGGGTCGACCCAAGGCATGAAGGTGCCGGCGATCATCCCGAACGGCAAAGCGGCAAAACCGGCCCAGGCAATCAGCAGCCCGCCAAGGAAGCGGCCGATCACGATCTGCGCCTTGGTGACATGCGTCGCGCGCACGATCGGCGCGAAGCCGCTCAAATCGTCGCGCACGATCGCATTGGCAACGAACGCAGTGATCACGAACAGGTAGAAGAGCGAAAAGACGTTCAAGGCGATCATGATCGCGTGTGGCGCATTTTCGCGCACCGCGCCGGGCGTTCCGATCCCGACATTCTCGCTGGCAGTGAGCCCGAAGCCCAACATGAAAAAGACCGCGATCGCGACCCAGAATACCGGGTTGCGGGCCTGGTAGCCGAGTTCGAAGCGGGTGATGCCAAGGAGCGTGCGCATCGCGCTCAGGCCGCCCGGCGCAGCGTCGAGAGGGTGGAAAAATAGACATCCTCGAGCCCGCCCTCGACTTGCGCGAAGCCATCGGGCTGGGCGTCGGACAGGACATGGACGATAGTCTCGCCCGCGAACAGCCGGGTCGAGATGACCTCGTACCGCGACTTATAATCGTCGAGCTGCGCATGCGGGATCGCCTTGCGCCAGATCTTGCCGCGGGTGTCGGCGATGAGGTCGGCCGGCCGTCCCTCGAGCTGCAACTTGCCGCCCGCAAGTACCGCCATGCGCGGGCAGAGGTCGGCGACGTCGTCGACGATATGGGTCGAAAGAATCACCACTACTTCGTCACCAATGGCGGCGAGAAGGTTGAGGAACCGGTTGCGCTCCTCGGGGTCGAGGCCCGCGGTGGGCTCGTCGACGATGATCAGTTGGGGCGCGCCGATCAATGCCTGCGCGATCCCGAAGCGCTGGCGCATCCCGCCCGAAAAGCCCGCGATCGCCTTGTCGCGCACGGCCCACAAATTGGTCTGGTTGAGCAAGGTCTCGACCACCGCCTTGCGCTCGCCGCGCGCGCTGATGCCCTTCAGCACCGCCATCTGGTCGAGCATCGCATAGGCCGATACGCGCGGATAAACGCCGAAATCCTGCGGCAGATAACCGAGCGTGCGGCGCAAGGTGTCGGGCTGTGCCAGCACATCGATCTCGCCGAAGCGGATGCTGCCGGCGGTCGGGGTCTGGAGCGTCGCGACAGTGCGCATCAGCGTCGATTTGCCCGCGCCATTGGGGCCGAGCAGCCCGAACATGCCGCGCGGCACCGACAGGCTGACATCGTCGAGGGCAACGGTGCCATTGGCATAAGTGTGCGACAGGTTCGCGATCTCGAGCATGCAACTTCCCCCGCGAAGGCGCACACAACATCGGCGCTTCGCTTGAGGGAAGCCTAGCGACTGCCGGCGACCTAGCAAGCGTGCATTCGACCGGTCGACGAACGCCCGGTCAGGCCGTGGCCGATGCCCGGCCGAGCCCGGCTTCGAGATCGGCGATGAGGTCGTCCGCATGTTCGATCCCGACCGACAGGCGCAGCAGCCCCGGGCCGATGCCGGCGGTCCGTCGCGCATCCTCGCTCATCGCGGCGTGGGTCATGGTCGCCGGATGCGCGATCAGGCTTTCGACCCCGCCGAGCGATTCCGCCAGGGTGAAGCATTCGAGCCCGTGGACGAAGGCCCGCACCGCCGCTTCGCCCCCTGCCAAGTCGAACGAGACCATGCCGCCGAACCCGTCCTGCTGGCGGGATGCGAGCGCATGGCCCGGGTCGCTTTCCAGGCCGGGGTAGTGCACCGCCCGCACTGCCGGATGCGCCGCCAGAAACTGCGCGATGGCCGCGGCATTGCGCTGATGGGCCTCCATCCGGACGCTCAATGTACGCAGGCCTCGCAGGGTCAGATAGCTGTCGAACGGCGCACCGGTCAGGCCCAGCGCATTGGCCCACCAGGCCAATGTCTCGAGCATCGCGCCGTCGCGCGCGATCGCCGCCCCGCCGACGATGTCGCTATGCCCGTTCAGATATTTGGTGGTCGAGTGAATAACGACGTCCACGCCGAGCGCCAGCGGCCGCTGCAGCACCGGCGAAAGGAAGGTGTTGTCGGCGACGACCAGCGCCCCGACCGCCCGGGCAGCCGCGACGCAAGCGGCGATGTCGGTGACCCGCAGCAGCGGGTTCGACGGCGTTTCGAGCCACACCAGTTTGGGCCGCCGCGCCATTGCCGCGCCAAGTGCTTCGGCATCCCCGAAGTCGACGATTTCGAGCGCGATGGCGCCCTTGTCGGCCAGCGCCTTGAACAGGCGCCAGCTGCCGCCGTAGCAATCGTGCGGGACCAGCAGACGGTCGCCGGTCTTGAGCAGCGCGCTCAGCACCAGGGTGATCGACGCCAGCCCGCTGGCGGTGACCACCGCGCCGCAGCCTTCCTCCAGATCGGCAAGCGCGGCGGCAAGCTGGTCGCGGGTCGGGTTGCCGCTTCGGCTGTAATCGTAGCGGCGCTTCTGGTCGAAGCCGACGAAGCTGAAATTGGCCGAGAGCACGATCGGCGGCGCGACCGCGCCATGCTCGCCATCGCTGTCGATTGCGGCACGGACCGCGCGCGTGGCAAAATTGGGACGGGTCATCACTACACCTCAAGGTCGGAAAGGAAAGACGAAAGAAGCGTGGTCACTGCGGCCTCTTCTTTCAGGAAACTGTCGTGCCCGAAGCCGCCCGGAAGCGTCGCGTAGCGTGCGTCTGGGGCCCCGGCGGCCAAGGCCCGAACGTCCTCGAGCGGGATCAGCAAGTCGTCGGGCGTCCCCGCGAATGTCGCGGGCACGCCGATCCGCACCGGTGCAATCTCATGCAGGTCGATCGATTCCGACAGGCGGCGATAGGTCGCTGCGCCCATCCGCTGGGCGTGGCGCTCGCCCTGCGCGTCGAGATAAGCTTCGGCGGCGCTCGTCACCCGGTCGCCGCGAAGCTGCGGGGAATCGCGGAACCGCCGCCCATATTCGGCCGGCGTGCGATAGCTCAACATCGCGATCTTGCGGGCCAGCGCCACCCCCGCCGACGCGTCGCCAAGCCGCTCGCCAAGCTCGATCGCCTGCCGCTGCAGGGCACGCTGGGCATGGACGAACGGATGCGCGCGATGTGCCGCGTTGATCGTCAGCAAGGCGCCGCAGCGAGTCGGGGCGAGGCTCGCGAAATGCATCCCGACCATCCCGCCATAGCTCGCGCCGACGAACGCCGAGACCGTGCCGATGCCGAGGTGGTCGAGCAGCGCCAGCATTGCGCGGGCCTGATCGACTGGGGCTATTGGAACATCGAGCGCTGACGCACTTCCGACCCAGTCGATCGCCAGCCACCGCGCCCCCGCGAGCGTCGGTGCCTGTGCCTGCCACCAACCGCTCGAGCCGTCGCGCACATTGGCGCAAACATGGCGATTGGCGGATATGCCGCCCGCGATCAAAACCAGCGGCGCGGCGGCGGGGCCCGCCCCTTCATAGACCAAGACCAGATTGGTGCGCCCGCCGGCCTCGAGATCGACCGCGACCATGACCTCACCGCCAACCGACCAGGCGGCGGCGGGCTCGGCGGTCGGTTCCGCGACTTCCTCTCGATCGATTTCGGCGGCCAACATCGCGACTCCCTTCCCATGAGGGTCGCACGGTCCGGCAGGCGGGAACGACACGCCGCTCGAAGCGGATCGCTCGCAACCATCT
>JANPKL010000068.1:0-10599 GCA_031425975.1 Sphingomonas sp. | reverse complement strand
TGGCGGGCTGGTGCGGGCGAAGGGACTCGAACCCCCACATCTTGCGATACTGGTACCTAAAACCAGCGCGTCTACCAATTCCGCCACGCCCGCGTGAGCGCTTGGGGACGGGCCTATAGCAGGCCTGCGACGCGCGGCAAGCGCGGGCGCAACTCTATCGCCCCGCGACGCGTTCTTCTCTCATGCAACAGCTTCCCCCCTTTCCCGATGACAATCCCGGCTTCGAGCCGACCTCGCCGAGCCAGCCCGGCCAGCCTTCCCGGGCCCCGGCCGAGGAACCGCCGGCGCTAGACCCGATCGACGTTCCCAGCCCGTCGACGCCTGGCACCGAGGCACCGACGACTCCGATTTCCCCGGTGGCTTGAGGGCTCGTGCTCCGGCGAAGGCCGGAGCCTAGTGTTCTTGTTTGAGTTTGATCGATAGGCACTGGGCTCCGGCCTTCGCCGGAGCGCAGGCTTAAACCTTTCGCGCTACTCTGATCATCGCATCGATCAGCGCCTCTGCCACCCAGCCGATCACCGCGCCGGCCACGACGTCACTGACGAAATGGCGTGAGCGGACGACCTGCGCCCCGCCAGCCACAGCCGCCAGCGCCATTCCCGGCCCCCGCGCGCCAGGATAATCGCGGCCGATGGCGCGGGCGACCGCCACCGCGCCGGCCGTATGCCCTGACGGAAAGCTGTTGAAATCGCTGTCCCGGTGGCGGCCTTTCTGCAGCACATATTCGCCGCGCCGCACCGCTGCCTCGGGCCGGGTGCGGTCGACCATCGCCTTGACGACGCCGCGTAGCGCGGTGGCAAGCAGGTGCACGGCGAGGATGCGCGTCCCGGCGCGCCACGTCCGCCCGTCGCGCAACAGGGCCGCTGTGACCAGGGTCGCGGCGGCGGCGGCGTAGATCGGTTCCTGGTCGCTGAGGTCGCTGGCCGTGCCGAGCGCGTGCACCGCCCGATTGTCACGCAGCGGGACGAGCGCGTCGGCGACGGCGGTGTCGATTTCTTCGAACCGATTGGACGGATCGACCTCGGGCAGATTTTCCGGTTGTTTCACAAGGCGCGCAACGGTCGCCCGCATGACAATGTTTCCCTCTGCCGGCGAGAAAAACTCAGCGGCGCCGCACGGCACTTGCCGCCATCGCCTCGAAATCGGGCAGGACATTGGGGAAATAATGGGCGCGCGCGGCGTCGACCATCATCAGGTAGAGCTTGCCGTCGATCACCGCACCGACCGCCCGGCCCCGCCGCCACACCTCGTCGCTGTCGAGATGTTCGAAATCATATTGGAAGCCGCTGGCGCCGAGGAATGGCCGTGGAGCGAGGCCGGTGGTCTTGAAGTCGATCGACCCGCCCTCGACCCGGAACAGGGTTTCGATCAGCGAGGCGAGTTCGGGCGCGGTCATGTCCGAGCGGAACTTGGGCACCTGACGGTCCGCCTTGCGCTCCTGCCGAATCAGGCGCTTGTCGTTGGGCAGCCCGGCGACGAAGCTGATGCCGTCGAGATAGGGCCCGTTGAGCGTCCAGTCTTCGACCCAGCGGATGTCGTTGAAGATTCCGCTGCGCTCCAGCCGGTTCCAGTTCCGCGGCGCGGTGACCGTCAGCGCGCCGGCGCCGACATTGATTACCTGGCCCGCACGCACGAGGCCGTAGGGGCTGCCGAAGCCGCTCCCGCCCCCGGTCGAGGAACAGGCCGCGAGCGGAAGCGACAGGCACAAGGCGGCGGCAGCGAGGAACGGGATCGAACGGGCCATGATACGGTTCCTAGCTCTGGATCATCTGGCGCACGAACGGCGCATCGGGGGCATTGGGCGCCAGGACGAGATAGCGCTGCAGCGCGGTCCGCCCCTCGCCCGTCCGGCCCTGCTTCATCAGCATCACGCCATGCCAGCGCCAGGCGTCGGCGGGGGCATCGGGATACGCCACCGCGCGGGCGTAATAACCCGCCGCAAGCTGCTGGCGGGCCTGGTTATTCCGAAGACGGTCGATCTCTCCGCGAGCGAACAGCAATTGCCCGTTCCAGCCGTCCCTGGCGAGCGTCTCGACGATGTAGGTGCTGGCGCCGGGGTCGTTCAGCCTGACCTGATCGTCGAACAGGGTCGGGCGGATCGGCTGGAGCGCAGTCAGGTAGCGCTCGCGCCCACGCTCGAAAGTCCGGCCCGGCAGCGTCAGCTCGGCAGCCGAAGCCTTGAGGTCGTTGAGCCGGGCACGCGGCGCGGGGTGGGTCGAGAACAGGCTGTAGCCGCGGTCGACGCGCTTGTTGCGCTCTTTGGCCGACCATTCGAGCTCGGTGATCAGCTGGTCCCAGGTCTCCGACATCGACAGCGGAGAATAGCCCGCGTCGGCGATGAGCTTGACCCCGAGCGCATCCGATTCCGCCTCGAGCTGGCGACTGTAGCGGAACAGGGTCAGCATCGTGCCGAGCTCGGCCAGCCGCACCAGGTCGCCGGTATAGGTGCCGCTCGCACCCCCGGCGACGCCCGCGACCATCGCCAGCGCGGTGAAGATGTTGGTCTTGCGCTTCATGTCGCGCCAGCTGCGGATCTGGTGCTTCAACAGGAAGTGGCTGCTCTCATGGGCGATGACGCCCGCCAGCTGCGCCTCGTCGCGCATCCGCAGCAACAGGCCGGAGAAGAACACCGTGAAGCCGGTCGGGAACATCATCGCGTTGAATTCGGGCACGCGCGCCAAGTAGATGCGCATGTCCTTGGCGGCGGGCCCGCCGACGCGGCCGATCAGCCCCTGGAGATAGCGATTGAGCTCGGGATCGCGGATCAGGAGATTCGATCCCGCGACCTCCTCCTCGACCCGTTCCATTTGCTGCCACAGGCCCTTTTCGTCGGTATCGACGGGGCGGTAGCCGGGGCCGATCAGCGGCTTGAGGCTGTTGGGGCTGATCCGCGCGGCGGCCGGGATTGCGGCGAGACTCGCCCCCGCCCCGGCCAGCATCAGGCGGCGGCTGATCTCGTTCACTTGGCCTTCTCCGCCGCGGCTTGCGCTCTGCGAACATCACGCCCGGGCTTCATCCGGCCGAGCAAGCGGTCGACCATCTGCGCCGCCCCTTCCGGCTTGCGCAAATCGCCCATCTTGATCCCCGCCACTTGAGTGCCGGCCTGAAGCACGTTGAACCACACGACCTCGCCGGTCCTCAAATCGACCAGGCTGGCATAAGCACTCTGCCCGCCGCCGCCGATGTTGGGCGCGCAAAAGCCGACCAGGCAGCCGGCGACGCCGAGCACCTGCAGCGCCACGCGTCCGCTGTCGGCGAAGCTGTCTTCGGCATGCATGAACAAGGCATAATCATAGCCGGTCGCCTGTCCCAGCCGCACCGCATCGGCGCCAAGCGTGTAGTCGAGCCCCTTGCCGCGCTTGGTCGGAAGCTCGGCCCCGGCGAATTTGTGCAGCGCGATCGAGCTGCCGACCGCATTGTGCAATCGTTCGAGCTCGGCGACGGTGTCGGCGGACACGCCCGGCAAGGCGTCGCGGCGCTCCATGATCAGAGTCTGCCCGCCGCGCGACGACTGCTGGTCGCGCAAGGCCTTGACGATGTGACCCCGCGCCGCCTCGGTCCAGTCGGCGCGCGGCTCGGTCAGGCCGCCTGCCTTGACCGAGCCGACGGTGACGTCGGGCCGCATCACCAGCAGTTTATAGTCGCCCTGCGGCGGGGTGAATTGCAGATCGGCGATCTGTCGGGTCTGGACGCATCCGCCGAGTGCCAGCGAAGCCGCCCCGGTAACGGCGAGGACAATGGGTCGGCGCAGCATCTCTTCACCCCTCGGAACAAGCAAGCGGCCTTGAAAAGTGTTGCAATCCAGCCACTTGATAGGCAGATGGTTAAGGCTGAAAAGCTTGCGCCAGGATGAACCGTTGGTCAAGCGGGTCAGGCCGAGCCAGCTGAGGCGCGATCCCTTATGGCGCGCTAACCCTCTTTTTACGCGGCTTGGTATAGGCTTGTCCCCTATCCCCTCCTCACCCGAGAGGCCGGGTGAAGGAGTGGGAATGGCGAAGTCCGCAGAGGCACGGCAATTTGGTTCGACGGCAGGCGACGCGCATGGGCTTCGCCTGGACGCGGCCGGCACGCTGAGCCACGCCCACGCCGGTGATCTCGCCGCTCCGCTGGCGCCCTATCGTGCCCGCGACCTCGACGATTTCGTCCACTTGCTATGCTCCGTCTATGGCCGTCAGCCGAGCACCATCGACCTCGCCTTGCACTCGGCCGCCACCGCGCCCGAGCGGCACTGGCTCGAACAGGCCGCCAATGCCTTCGAACGCGAGCGGCTCTACCTGCTGCGTCTTTCTGCCGCTTCGGGACCGATCCCGAGCACACCCGGCGCCGCCGAGACCGAGGGCGCATTGCTTGCCCAACGCCATGCGCTCGAAACCCTGGTCCGCTCCGAACGGCGCGGCTGCGCGCTTGGCACCGCGACCGCTTTGGTCGGCGACTGGCACGGCTTGCGTCCCCTGCTCGACAAGGCGGCGCAGAGGCTGGGCGTCGACATCCCGGCCAATGCCCTGCCCGACCAGGACAGCTGCGCCGCCATTCTTTCGACTGCCGCCGAGACCGGAGTCGCAGCCGAACGCGCGATCCGATTCGGCGCCGAGCAACTGCTCCTCCAGCACCGCGCATTGTTCGACTTGCTCGAAGCCCGCAGCGAGGCGCGCGAGGGATATTGATTGCTCCCCTGCGAACGCAGGGCCCAATAACTTCATTCTGTCTCACGTTCGGTGAAGGTGAGAAGCACTCGGCTCCTGCGTCCGCAGGAGAACGGTTGCTCTTGCACCGGCGCTTACCTAAGCGACACCCATGCGCTTTCAGGGTACCGCCGACTATGTCGCCACCGACGACCTCAAGGTCGCAGTCAATGCTGCCGTCACGTTGCGTCGGCCCTTGCTGGTCAAGGGCGAGCCGGGAACGGGCAAGACCGTGCTGGCGCATGAGATCGCTGCGGCGCTCGGCGCACCGCTGATCGAATGGCACGTTAAGTCGACCACCCGCGCGGTCCAGGGCCTGTACGAATATGATGCGGTGGCGCGCTTGCGCGACGGGCAGCTCGGCGATCCGCGAGTCCACGACATTGGCAACTACATTCGCAAGGGCAAATTGTGGGACGCCTTCACCGCGCCCGTCCTCCCCGTCCTGCTGATCGACGAGATCGACAAGGCCGACATCGAATTCCCCAACGACCTCCTGCAGGAGCTCGATCGGATGGAATTCCACGTCTACGAGACGGGCGAGACGATCAAGGCGGTGGAACGCCCGGTGGTCGTCATCACCTCAAACAACGAGAAGGAGCTGCCCGACGCCTTCCTGCGCCGCTGCTTCTTCCACTACATCAGTTTCCCCGACCGGGCGACGATGGAGCGCATCGTCGAGGTCCACTTCCCCGGCATCCAGACGATCCTGGTCAGTCGTGCGCTCGACCTTTTCTACGACGTGCGCGACGTGCCGGGCATCAAGAAGAAGCCCTCGACCAGCGAATTGCTCGACTGGCTGAAGCTGCTGCTGCACGAGGACCTGCCCCTCGACGTCCTCCAGAACCGCGACCCGACCAAGGCCATCCCGCCCCTGCACGGAGCGCTGCTGAAGAATGAACAGGATGTCATGCTGTTCGAGCGTCTGGCGTTCATGGCGCGAAGGAAGGGGTAGCGGATCTTGCTCCGGCGAAGGCCGGGCCCAGTGATTTGAGTACCGTCACCTGGTCACCACCCACCACCGTCGTCCCCGCGCAGGCTGGGAACATCGTAATTGTAACGCTTCGCAAAGCGCGAGCCGACTCCCACACGATGCTGGGCCACGCGCTCGCCCAAATGTGCGGTCACTCCAGTATAGAGCGCGCCATGGGGTTTGTTGGTCAGTACGTAGGCCCAGCCGCCCTTCAGAATAGATGCGCGTCAGGCCTGGGGTCCCCGCCTTCGCGGCGACGACGGAGAATGATCATGGCGGCTCCGATCAGGAGCGATGCGGCGCTATAGAACTAGCTCACTCTTCCCGGTAAGCCAGCTCGAAATTCCCCCACCGGCGCCCGTTCACGAACAGCGGCACGAACACGTTCTTTACCGGATAGGTCTGGTCGCCCAATTCCATCCGGTAGGTCATCAGCATCGCGGGGCGGTCGCTTTCGATCGCGGCGCGGGTCTGTTCGTCCATGAAGATCCGGCGGTTGCGGCAATGGGCATCGTTCCACACCAGGTCCGGCCCGGGAGCCTGGCAGCGTTCGGACAAATGGGTCGGCAGGAAGCCGTCGACGTTGGTGATCGCGCTGCCCAGGATCCGCACGTCCTTGAGCTTGAAGCGATCGAGCAACGGCCGGATATGCTCGTCGGCGAAGTCGCAGAAGCGGTTGTCATATTGGACCGGGTTGCGGCCGGAAATGGGCGTGTAGGTTCGGTCGAATACATCATCCATGCCGATCCGACCCTGCGTGATGCCGCGCTCGACCGTCTCGGCGATGGCGCGCATCGCATCCTGCGCCAGCGTGATCATCGGCGTATCGTCGATCTCGGCGCCCGAATTGGCGAGCGTATCGAGCATCGTCGCCGACAGCATTTCCAGCTTGACCAGCCGTTGCTGCGCCTCGACGAGCGCGCCGCCATTGGTCCGGCTGGTGTCGGCGAATTCGGTCAGCCCCGCCTTGACCCGGTCGACGCTCGACTGAATGAGGCTGGTCGAATGGGCGATGCCTTCGGTCTGGCGGTCGACCATGCCAACGATCTCGCTGACTTCGCGGACCGTCTCGCTGATCTGGCCGAAACCCTTCTGCGCGGCGCGGCTGCGCTCGACTCCGGTCTTGATCTCGGTGGTCACCGCGCCTGCCTCGCGGGTCAATTCGCTGATGGTGAGGCCGATCTGGCTGGTTGCCGCGCGCGTGTCGTGCGCCAGCTTCTTCACTTCGGCCGCGACCACCGCGAAGCTGCGCCCGGCATCGCCCGCCCGCGCCGCCTCGATCGTCGCATTGAGCGCGAGCATGTTGGTCTTGCGCGCGATCGCCTCGATCGTCGACGACACATTCTGCACCTGATTCATCGCGTCGGCAAAGCCCGCCATGCGCTCGCCCAGCTGCACGATCAGGTCGGTCAGGCTCTTGAAGCCCGTAATCGTCTCCTCGATCGCCTCGCGGCCGGCGTCGAGTTTGGCCTTGGCCTGCTCGGACAGCAATCGCGCCTCGTCGGTCGAATCCGACACGCGGGCCTGGTCAGCGAGCAAGCGGGTGGTGACTTCCTCGAGCCCGTCGAGGGCCTTCAAGTGGACCGCGATGCGCTGCGACACGTCGCTGACGTGACCGGCGACATCGGAACATTCGATCGACAGCGAACCGCAGCTGCGCGCGACAGTGCGGATGGCGTCTTCTGTAACTCGTTCGATCCCGGCCGTAGCCATGCCTTCCCCCACGCAAGAGCTTGTCTTGCGTGGGGCTTAGCGTCGAACTTCTACCGATCGGTTAACTATGGATCAGATTGACCGCTTCAGGCCGTCGGGGTCTGCAGATAAAGCAGCCACATGTTGGCGATTCCGGCGCGCGTCCCCTTGACCGCGTTGAATGCGATGGTGGCACCCGCCTTGTCGCCGGCGCGGGTCAGCGCGATCCCGAGGCGCAGATTGGCGAGGTCGGCGTCGACCCCGCTCTTGCCCAGCGCCGCGCGATAGAGGGTCGCGGCCTTGGCATAGTCGCCATAGCTCAGGAACGCGTCGCCGGTGTTGAGCGCCGGGCGGGCGGTGGCGGCGGCAAGCGCGGTCTTTTCGCCAGCGGCAAGGCTGGCGCGGTCGGCCGCGATGCGGGCATTGGCCGAGGTCGACATCGCCTTCCAGTCGCCGTTGGCCGCGCTCAGCGCATTGGCCGCGAACCCTTCGTCGAGCACGGCCTTGGCCTCGCCCGGGAGGCCGCGGGTCATCAGCGCGTCGACATAGACGAAGTAATCGCCCTCGCCCTCGAGCGACTTGGTCAGGCGCTGAAGGCGCCACAGATCGACCTTGTCGGCGGCGGCGAGACCGGACGTGCTCTCGTAGATCTTGAGCGCGGTGCGCCAGTTCTTGGCGCTGGGCGAACGCTTCAGCTGCGCGAACGACAATTCGCGCGCGGCCGGAAGCTTGTTGTTCCAGGCAAAGGCGAGCGCGCGGTCGGCGACGCGCTGGTCGACCGGCTTGCCCGCCGCCTCGTTGAGGCTGATCGACTTCTGCAGTGCCGCGACCGCTTCGGGGAAGCGCTTTTGCCGATTGCGGACCTCGCCCAGGATGACGTGATAGTCGCCATTGGTGGCATCGAGCGCGATCGCCTGCTCGATCAGGGTCGATGCGCGAGCGGTGGCGGCGGTGTCGGCCGAACCCTTGTTATACTGCAGCTTGGCGGCGTTGAACGCCAGATTGCCGAGGTCGGCGCCCTGCGGGATGCCGCTCGCAATCATGCCCTCGAGCGCGGCCAGCGTCATCGCATCGTCCTTGAGCGCGAGGCTCGGCTTGATCGACAGCTGATGCGCGAAATAGCGGTCGACATTGGTCTTCGAAGCGGCGAGCGCGGCGGCAAGCAGCGCCGGCACTTCGGCATTCTTGCCCTCGGTCGCGGCCTTCTGCAGCGCGGCCAGCGTCGGGATTGCTTCCTTAGACGGCGTCAGCTTGGGCTGAGCGGCGGCGGGCTTGGTCTGCGCCAGGGCCGGCAGCGGCGCGGCGGCAGTGAACAGGAGGGCGGCGAGAAGCGCCGGGGTCTTGATCGACATGGCGATGAAAATCCTTTGCGTGGAAAATAGCCTGTGGACGGCCCTTTAGACCGCCGGGATGTGACCCGCTAGGGCGTAACGACATTTGGGCTGAACGCCATTTGAACCGCCCGATTTCAGCCACTTACACGGCGGTATGGACGGGACGTGCGGGGATGGGCTAGCCGCCTGATCCGTGATCATCCTCCTCTCCCCCGCCAAGACCCTCGATTTCGAGGCTGCCGCCCCCGAAGCGTCGACGCAGCCCATCTACGCCCGCGAGGCTGCAAGCATCGCCCGTGCCGCCGCGAAACTTTCCCCGGCGGAGCTTGGCGAATTGATGCACATTTCGGACAAGCTGGCCGAGCTGAACGCCCAGCGATTTCGCGGATTTCGCAAGGCGCCCGAAAAGCCCGCGATCCGCGCCTTTGCCGGCGACGTCTATCGCGGCTTCGACGCTGCCAGTGCCGAGCCCAATGCAATCGCTTTCGCGCAAGGCCACGTCCGCATCCTGTCAGGCCTTTACGGCCTGCTCCGCCCGCTCGACGCCATCCGCCCTTATCGGCTCGAAATGGGCACATCGTGGAGCCCAAGCGGCGGCAGGCTGGTCGAACACTGGGGCCGCAAGGTCGCCCGCGCCGTCCTCGCCGACCTCAAGGCCGAGGGCTCGGGCCTGCTGATGAACTTGGCGAGCCAGGAGTATTTCGCGGCGGTCCAGCCATTCGTGCCAAAGAGGGGCGTGACCCTGGTGACACCCGACTTCCGGGTGCGCACCGCCAAGGGCCTGCAATTCCAGAGCTTCGCCGCCAAGGTCGCGCGCGGCGCGCTGGCGCGGTGGATCTGCGACGAGCGGGTCGAAGAGGCCGGCGCGCTGGCCGCCTTCGATGCCGACGGCTGGCGCCATGACGCCGAGGGCAGCACCCCTGCCCGCCCCCTGTTCGTGCGCTCCTGAGCAGCGACAAATCCCTCGCGCGTACACGCGCGCGCTGCTAGGCTCGTAGCCTACCGATTTTCATTTGATCTAGGACCTGTACTTGGCCACCAAACCCCCGGCGGACATGCCGCCTTCCCTCGAGATCATCGCCCCCATCTCCATCGTCGAGGAGATGAAGACCAGCTACCTCGATTATGCGATGTCGGTGATCGTCAGCCGCGCGCTGCCCGACGTGCGCGACGGGCTGAAACCGGTGCACCGGCGGATCCTCTATTCGGCCAGCGAGAACGGCTTCTTCTTCAACAAGCCCTATCGCAAGTCGGCGCGCATCGTCGGCGACGTCATCGGTAAATATCACCCGCACGGCGACACGGCGATCTACGACGCGCTGGCGCGGATGACGCAGGACTGGTCGATGCGGCTGCCGCTGATCGACGGCCAGGGCAATTTCGGCTCGATGGATCCCGATCCGCCCGCGGCGATGCGCTACACCGAGGCGCGGCTGGCCAAGGCGGCGGGCTTCCTGCTCGACGACCTCGACAAGGACACGGTCAACTTCCAGCCCAATTACGACGCCTCGGAGCGCGAGCCCCAGGTACTGCCAGCGCGCTTTCCCAATCTGCTGGTCAATGGCGCGGGCGGGATCGCGGTCGGCATGGCGACCAACATCCCGCCGCATAACCTTGGCGAAGTTATCGCCGCCTGCCGCGCCTATATCGAAGATCCCGCGGTCACCACCGAGCAGTTGATGGAGCATGTCCGAGGGCCCGATTTCCCGACCGGCGCGATCATCCTGGGCACTGCCGGCATTCGCTCGGCCTACACCAACGGCCGCGGCTCGGTGGTGGTGCGCAGCCGCTACAAGGTCGAGGAAGGCCGCAACGACCGTCGCTCGATCGTCCTGACCGAAATCCCCTACCAGCAGGGCAAGAATGCGCTGGTCGAAAAAATCGCCGAAGCCGCCAAGGAAAAACGGATCGAGGGCGT
>JANPKL010000067.1:0-6222 GCA_031425975.1 Sphingomonas sp. | reverse complement strand
TCCAGCGGCATCTTCGTCGGCGGCATGGGTCTGGGCATCGGCGTGCTCCAGGCCGCCTGCATGGTACCGTAGGGGTTCGCCGTCATGAGCGCCAAGAAACTCACCCTCACCGCCACCCTCGCCGCGGCGCTGGCCGGCCTGTCGGGCTGCGGGCCCGACGATGACGACTGGGACACCCGCGCAACCTCCGACACGCGCGTCTGCGTCGACAACGCGGGCCAGCGGATCGACGAAGACTATTGCGAGCGCCGGGTCGGCGGTTCGAGCTTCTTCTACCTCGGCCGCGGATCGCGCATCCCATATTATTACGACAATGTGCGCGACCCGCGTTACGCCAAATATGGCAGCTATTCGCCAAGCCCGGGCAGCCGCTACGTCTCGGCGCCGGCCTCGACCCGCATGTCGCGCTCGACCGCGGTGTCGCGCGGCGGTCTTGGCAGTAGCAGCCGCAGCTTTGGCGGCGGCCGCGGCGGCTGATGCAGCGACGTTCGCTTCGCCCGCGTGAGGGCTGGCAGCATATCGTCGAGGATCAGGGCCTCGTCTGGCATACGCAGGACGGTCGCCCTTATTGGGACGAAAGCGCCGCCTATGTCCTGACCGGCAGCCAGGTCGAAGCGCTCGAGGAAGCCGCCGAGAGCCTCCACGAACTGTTCCTTGAGGCGGGCGATCACCTCCTCCGCCATCCCGAGAAGCTCGCCCGCTTCGGCCTGCCCGACTGGGCGGTCGGGCCCCTGCTGGACGAATGGAAGCGCGACCGACCGGCGCTCGATTATGGCCGGTTCGACTTCGGCTGGACCGGCGACGGCCAGCCAAAGATGTTCGAATATAATTGCGACACGCCGACCGCGATGCTGGAAGCGGCGGTGGTGCAGTGGCAGTGGAAGGAGGAAGTTTTCCCCGGCCACGACCAGTTCACGTCCCTGCATGACAAATTGATCGCGCGCTGGCGCTTCATGGCCCGCGACCTGCCCGGCCAGATGCTCTGGGTCACGCACCATGCCGACCCCCTCCACGAAGACACGCTCACCACCACCTACATGCGCGACCTCGCGGCCCAGGCCGGGCTGGAGACGCGCGGGGTGCTGATCGAGCGGATCGGCATCGACGGCGAGGGGCGAATCGTCGACGACGAGGATTACCTCATCACCGCGATCTTCAAGCTCTATCCGTGGGAGTGGATCCTGGCCGAGGATTACGGCCGGGAGATCGTCCGGCGCCTCGACGCGACCCTGTGGCTTGAGCCGATCTGGAAGATGCTCTGGTCGAACAAGGCGATCCTGCCCCTGTTGTGGGAATTGGCGCCCGGGCACCCCAATCTCCTCCCCGCCGGCTGGGATGCCGCGACGGTCGGGCCGCGCCATGTGGTCAAGCCGATCCTGGCGCGGGAAGGCGCCAATATCGTCATGATGGAGAACGGGCGCGAGATGCTTCGCTCCGATGGCCCCTATCGCGATACGCCTGCAGTCTATCAGGCAACCTATGACCTGCCGGAGTTCGGCGGCAGCTTCCCCGTGCTCGGCGTGTGGACCGTCGGCGGCGAGGCGGCCGGGCTCGGCATCCGCGAGGGCGGGCGCATCACCGGGGACGAGGCGCGCTTCGTCCCCCACATCATCGAAGGCTGAGGCCAGATATGGCGATCATGAAATTGCGCGCGGCGACCGATACGCTGAAGGAACTGGCGGCCATCTACATCGGCCTGCTGCTGGTTACCGCGATCCTGTTCGCCTGGTTCGAGAGCCGGGGCTTGGGCGAAAGCCTCTACTGGGCCGCGACCACCGCCACATCGACCGGCTATGGCGACATCTCGGCCAAGACCATCGGCGGGCAAATCGTCTCGGTCATCCTCATGCATGCCTCCATCTTCATGATCGCCCCACTGATCGTAGTGCGCCTGATCGAGCGCCTCAACGACGACCGCGACCAGTTCACGCATGACGAACAGGAACGCATCCTGGCGACGCTCGAGCGGGTGGAAAAACGGCTCGAGCGTCTTGAGATGCAGGATTAGAACCGAAACCCCGCCGTCAGGCTGAGGCTGTGGGTCATGAAGCGCCCGTCGCTGCGGCGGAAGTCGGTGCCGGCGGGATTCACGAGGATGAACGGGTTGGTGGCGGGCGCAGGGCCGGCCGCGCGGACGCGGTAATCGTCGTCCTTGTAGCGGGTGCCAAGATAGAGCAGCCCGATTGCCAGCGGGCCGAAGCGCTGCTCGACGCCGCCGCCGAAGCGCAGGCCGGTCGCCTTCTCGTCGTCGTCGCGCTGGGGGAAGGTGTTGGCGGTGTTGCTGGTGGCAAAGCTGTGGCGGATTTTGGCACTGGCGATGCCTGCGGTCACGAATGGCAGCGTGTTGCCGATCGCCACGCCGAGCCGGGCGCGGATCGCGGCATTGCCGCGGATCTGCCGGGTCATGGTGTAGAAAGCGGGCGTGGTGCTGAACGCGCTGACGCTGTCGGTCGCCGATGAGCGCCCAATCTCGCCGACCATCCCGACCACCAGGCTGCCGAACTGGCGGTCGTAGCCCGCCATGACGGCATAATCGCCCTTCTCCTTATCCTTCCGGCAGCCTTCCGCGGGCGTGCGACCATTGGCCGCGCCGTCGCAGAAGCCCGGCGAAAAGGCATCGGCAGGAGCGGTGGTCCGCACCGTATCGCCAAAATTGCCGTCGAGATTGGTGTCAAATTCGATCCGCTCGGACCCGCCGCGGGCATCCGCGACCCCGGCCCTGGCGCCGACGTGGAAACCGGTCCAGTCACTCTGCGCTACCGCGGGCGTGGCAAAGGCGGTGACGGCCAGCAGGCCGCCGATGATCCTGTTACGCATGAAAATTCCTCCGTGCCTCCAACGCAGAGAAAAAAGGTCGGTCCGTCCCGGGAGGCATCAGGACGGACCGACCCTCCGCCGGTCTAGCCGGGGAGAGAAACCGCATTGGTGACGTGGATGACGCCGTTCGATTGCATCACGTCGGCCTGGGTGACCGTGGCTGCACCGCCCTTGGCGTCGACCAGGATGACGTTGCTGCCGCTCATCTGCGCGGTGAGCGTGCCACCCTGGACAGTCTTCAACCGCGCCGAGCCGCCGCCAGCGCGGATCTGGCGCATCAGGTCGCTGGCCGTCACGCGACCGGGGACCACATGGTAGGTCAGGACGGACTGCAGCATCGCCTTGTTCTGCGGCAGCAGCAGGCTGTCGATAGCGCCGGCGGGAAGCGCGGCAAAGGCGGCATTGGTCGGCGCGAACACGGTGAACGGCCCCGCCCCGTTGAGGGTGTCGACCAGCCCCGCCGCCTTGACCGCAGCGACCAGGGTCGTGTGATCGGCCGAATTGACGGCATTGGCGACGATCGTGCGATTGGCATACATGGCCGCTCCTCCGACGGTGACGACGTCGCTCATCGCCGAATTCTGCATTCCAGTGTCGCCCGCGCCTTCCATGGTCATGCAGGCACCGAGCGGCAATGCGCTCAGGATCAGGATCAAAGGTCGCTTGTTCATAAATCTCTCCCTGTTGCCCATCGCAGGCATGGAAGAGCTACGGAGGCTGCGGGTCCGCGGATGCAGCGCGCCTCTAACTTTGCTGCAAGATCCCCGCGCCGAGCACCGCCCCGGTCGGCTGCCCGGTCGGCGAGCCGCCGCTGGGCTCGTCGGAAATAGCCACAGTCGCACCGCGCGCGAACTGGCGCTGCAGAGCAATGTCGAGCGGACGGCGCTGCGGCGCCACGCCTTCAATGAGGCCGAGCGAGATCGGCGCGCCACCCTCGGGGATCAGCCACATTTGCCGCGCGCGGCCCGTCGGCACGTCCAGCCGCGCGGGCACGATCAGCAGCTCCTTGCGGTCGGCGAGATAGGTGAGCCCGACCGCCGCGCTGCTTCCCGCATCGACCGAAGCGACGAGCAGCGGGCCGGGCACGCTTGCGACCACGGGCGGCGCCGCGGGAGGCGGAGCGGTGCCCGGGACCAGTAGCAGCGCGAACGCCGCCGCCAGCGCCGCCGCACCCGCCACGCCCGTCGCCACCCGCCAGCGCCGCACCTGCCGATGAAGTGCCAGCACGACCGGATCGGCAGCGCGCGTCAGCGCCGCCTCGATCCGTGCCCACAGGCCCGCGGGCAGCGCAAGTTCGGGAATTTCGTCATATAGCGGGGCAAGCTGCTCTTCCCACCGCGCCACCTCGGCGACGAAGGCCGGATCGTCGGCCAGCAGCCGGCGCGCGGCAAGCAATTCCTCGCCGTCGAGCAGCCGAAGGGCGACTTCGCCCGCAAGAATGTCGCGCTCGCTCATTCCTCGAGACAGCTTTTCAATTGCTGAAGGCCGCGCCGGATCCAGCTCTTCATCGTGCCGAGCGGAACGCTGCCGCGCGCCGCGAGCTCGGAATAGCTCAGCCCGTCGAAAAAGGCCGCGCGGATCGCAGTCTGCTGGCGTCCCTCGAGCCCGTCCATGCACCCATGCAGCCGCCGTGCCGAATCCGAGGCCAGCGCGTCGCCTTCGGGAGTGGCCCGATCGTCGGCGATCTCAGCGGCCAGGTCGAGCGGCGCGCTATCGCGCATCCTCCGGCCCGAGCGCAGCCGGTCGATCGCCCGGTTGCGGGCCATGGTCGCAAGCCAGGTGATCGGGCTCGCGCGCTCGGCATCGAAGGTTGCGGCGCGGTGCCAGACGCTGACATAGACTTCCTGCACCGCATCCTCCGCCTCGGCTTCGTCATCCAAGATACGGTGGCAAATGCCAAACAGCTTCGCGCCGGTGCGATCGACGAGTGTCTTGAGAGCCGCGCGATCCCCCGCGGCGACATCGGCCAGCGCCCGGCGCAGCAGCGCCGGACCCTCCGCCTCCGAGGCCGCCCCTTCGCTCAGAAGGCGTCTTCCGCCAATGCCATGAGTGTGTCGCCGCCGGCCTCGATCTGACCGCGATAGGCCGATGCTCGCGGCAATTCGCGCTGGGCGTAGAAGCGCGCGGTGGCGAGCTTGGTCTGGTGGAAGCCGGCATCCTCGCCCGGCTCATTCTCCAGCCGAGCCGAGGCGTCGGCCATCTTGAGCCACATCCAGCCCAAGGTCACCAGCCCCATCAAATGCATGTAGGGCACCGCGCCCGCGCCGGCGTGATTGGGATCCTGCATCCCGTTCTGCGCCAGCCACATGGTCGAGGCCTGGAGGTGCTGCATCGCCTGCTCGAGCGGCGCGGCAATGCCCGCCGGATCGCCATTCTTGCGGGTCTGGGCGATGTCGCTCGCGATCGTCTCGAACATCAGGCGCACCGCGCGGCCGCCGTTCTGGGCGAGCTTGCGGCCGACCAGGTCCATCGCCTGAATGCCGTTGGTGCCCTCGTAGATCTGGGCGATGCGGGCGTCGCGGACGAACTGCTCCATCCCCCATTCGCGGATGTAGCCGTGCCCGCCGAACACCTGCTGCATGTTGACTGCAGCCTCGAAGCCCTTGTCGGTCAGATAGCCCTTGATGACCGGGGTCAGGAGGCTGATGATGTCGTCGGCCTTTTGCCGTTCCTCCTCGGTCGCGCCCTTGCGGCTGAGGTCGACTTGCAACGAGCCCCACAAAACCAGCGCGCGCGCCGCCTCGTTGAAGGCCTTGGCCTCGAGCAGCATGCGGCGGACGTCGGGGTGGACGAACAGATTATCGGCCTTGGCATTGGGGTCGCGCATCGCCGGGTTGATCGCGCGACCCTGGCGGCGGTCCTTGGCGTAGGCGACGGCATTCTGATAGGCGATCTCGCCCTGCGCCAGGCCCTGCAGCCCAACGCCCAATCGCGCGGCGTTCATCATGATGAACATCGCGGCCAGGCCCTTTTCGGGCTCGCCGACGAGCCAGCCGGTCGCCCCGTCGTAGTTCATGACACAGGTCGAATTGCCGTGGATGCCCATCTTGTGCTCGATCGAGCCGCACGAGACGCTGTTGCGCTCACCCAGCGAGCCATCGTCGCCGACCATGATCTTGGGCACCACGAACAGGCTGATGCCCTTCACATTGTCGGGAGCGCCGGTGACCTTGGCAAGCACCAGGTGGATGATGTTCTCGCTCATGTCGTGCTCGCCCGACGAGATGAAGATCTTCGTCCCCGACAGCTTGTAGCTGCCGTCGGCCTGCGGCTCGGCCTTGGTCTTGATCAGGCCGAGATCGGTCCCGCAATGCGGCTCGGTCAGGTTCATCGTGCCGGTCCAGATCCCCTCGACCATCTTGGGCACATAAGTCTGCTGCTGCTCGGGCGTGCCCTTGACCAGCA
>JANPKL010000066.1:0-1991 GCA_031425975.1 Sphingomonas sp. | reverse complement strand
CGCGAGCGGCTCGCCCATGCCTTGGTCAAGGGCATCGACGCCAATATCGTCGAGGACACCGAGGAAGCGCGCCGTGCCGCCAAGCGCCCGATCGAGGTCATCGAAGGCCCGCTGATGGATGGGATGAACATCGTCGGCGATCTGTTCGGCGGGGGAAAGATGTTCCTTCCGCAGGTGGTCAAGTCGGCGCGCGTGATGAAGAAGGCGGTCGCGCACCTGCTGCCCTTTATCGAGGACGACAAGCAGGAAGGCGAAAGCGCGGGCAAGGGCAAGATCGTGATGGCCACGGTCAAGGGCGACGTCCACGATATCGGCAAGAACATCGTCGGGGTCGTGCTGCAGTGCAACGGATTCGAAGTGATCGACCTCGGCGTGATGACGCCCTGGCCTAAAATCCTCGAGGCGGCGAACGAGCATCAGGCCGACATGATCGGGCTGTCGGGGCTGATCACGCCCTCGCTCGACGAAATGGTCACCGTGGCGCAGGAGATGGCGCGGGCGGGCATGACCATGCCGCTCCTGATCGGCGGGGCGACCACCAGCAAGGCGCATACCGCGCTGCGGATCGAACCGGCCTATGCGGGGCCGGTGATCCACGTGCTCGACGCCAGCCGCGCGGTCGGGGTGGCCGGCGCGTTGGTCAGCGACGGGCCGAGCAAGGCCGAGCTGATCGTGCGGACGGCGAGCGACTATCAATTGCTCCGCGAGCAGCGCGAGGGCCGCGGGCAAAACGAGCTCGCGACGCTGGCCGAGGCGCGCGCCACCCGATTCGACGGCGCGGCGGCCGGCCCCGCACCCGCACCGCTGCGGCCGGGGCTGCACCGCTTCGATGGCTGGGAGCTCGCCGATCTGCGCCAGCTGATCGACTGGACGCCCTTCTTTCGCGCGTGGGAACTGCACGGCAATTATCCCGCGATCCTCGACGATGCGGTGGTCGGCAAGGAAGCCCGCTCGCTGTTCCACGATGCGGAAAGCATGCTCGACCGGATCATCGACGAGCGCTGGCTGGAAGCGCGCGGGGTGGCAGGGCTGTGGCCGGCACGGCGCGAGGGGGACGACGTCATTCTCTCTCCCGTCCCGCTAGCGGGAGGGGCGCGGGAGGTTCGCCTCCCCTTCCTTCGCCAGCAGGTGAAGAAACGGCAGGGCCGACCCAACATGTGCCTCGCCGATTTCATTGCCGAGCAGGACGACTGGCTGGGCGGGTTCGCGGTGGCGATCCACGGGATCGAGCCGCATCTCGCGCGCTTCCAGGCCGACCAGGACGATTATAGCGATATCCTGCTCAAGGCGCTCGCAGACCGGCTGGCCGAGGCCTTTGCCGAGCGGCTTCACCAGCATGTCCGAACCGAGTTATGGGGTTATGCACCCGACGAGAACCTGTCCAACGCCGAGCTCATCCGCGAGACCTATCGCGGGATTCGCCCGGCGCCGGGCTATCCCGCCTGTCCGGATCACAGCCTCAAGCCACTGTTGATCGACCTGCTCGGCGGTGGGGAGCCGGGCGGCATAAGGCTGACCGAGAGCTTCGCCATGCTGCCCGCGTCCGCGGTGTCGGGGTTCTACTTCGCGCATCCCGACAGCGCTTATTTCGGCGTGGCGCGGATCGGGCCCGACCAACTGGCGGAATATGCCGGGCGGCGCGGGGTCGATGCCGAGACGGCGGAGCGGTGGTTACGGCCGAACCTGGATTAGGCTAGGCCCGCCCATGAAATGATGCGCTTCCTTTTGCTCCTCCTTGCGATGCTGGCCAGCCCGGCTGCCGCGCAACTTGGCAAGACGCAGCATATCCGCCCGCAGCTCGTCGCCGAAGGGCCCGCTGCTCCCGGCGGCGAGGTCGAGCTGGCACTGGTGATGACGCCCGAGCCCGGCTGGCACGGCTATTGGGAAAATCCGGGTGACGCGGGCAAGCCGATGAGCGTCGCCTGGACCTTGCCGTTCGGCGCAAGCGCGGGGCCATTGCGCTATCCCGTGCCGACCCGCCTGACCATCGC
>JANPKL010000065.1:0-6506 GCA_031425975.1 Sphingomonas sp. | reverse complement strand
CATCTATTTTGTCGCCGATGGCACAGGCGGCCACATCTTCGCCCGCACGCTTGCCGAGCATAACGACAATGTCCGCAAATGGTTCGCGATCCGCCGGGCGCGCGGGGAGATGTAAGCGCTAAAGGGTCAGTTTCCGTCCGTGCGTCGCTATCCGATGACAAGCATACCGCAGACGGTAACTCTCCCCGTTCAACGACTCAAATCGCCCGCATCACCAGACTGGCATTAGTTCCGCCGAACCCGAAGCTGTTGTTGAGCACCGCCTTCACCACCCGCTTCTTGGCGTGATGCGGCACCAGGTCCACGCCCTCGGTGCCTTCGTCCGGCGTGTCGAGATTGAGCGTCGGCGGTACGATCTGGTCACGGATCGCCAGGATGCAGAAGATGCTCTCGACCGCCCCCGCGCCGCCCAGCAGATGCCCGATCGCCGACTTGGTGCTACTCATCGACGCACCGCTCAGATCGTCGCCGAACACCCTCCGCGCGGCCGCAAGTTCGATCGTGTCGGCCATGGTCGAGGTGCCGTGCGCGTTGATGTAGTCGATGTCGCCCGGCTCCAGTCCCGCCTTGCGCAGCGCCATCCGCATGGCATTTTCGGCACCAAGCCCGTCGGGATGCGGCGCGGTGACGTGATAGGCATCGCCCGACAAGCCATAGCCGACCACCTCGGCATAGATGGTCGCGCCGCGCGCCTTGGCATGCTCATATTCTTCGAGCACGACGACGCCCGCGCCCTCGCCCATGACGAAACCGTCGCGGTCCTTGTCATAGGGCCGGCTGGCCTGCTCGGGCCGGTCGTTATAACTCATGTTCAAGGCGCGGGCCTGCGCGAAGCCGGCGATCCCGATCGGGCAGATTGTCGCTTCCGCGCCGCCCGCGACCATGATGTCGGCGTCGTCGTCGCGAATCATCCGCGCCGCGTCGCCGATCGAATGCGCGCCGGTCGAGCAGGCCGTAACCACCGCGTGATTGGGGCCCATCAACCCATATTTGATCGACACCTGGCCCGAGATGAGGTTGATCAGCCGCCCGTGGACGAAATGCGGGCTCACCCGCCCCGGCCCCTTGTCGCGCAGCACCAGGCTCTCGCTCTCGATGCCCGGCAGACCGCCGATCCCGCTCCCGACCGAGCAGCCGGCGCGCAGCTTCATCGCTTGCGGCATGTCGGTCAGACCCGCATCCTCGAGCGCCTGTCCGGCCGCGTCGAGCCCGAAGACGATGAACGGATCGACCTGGCGCTGGACCTTGTGGTCGACGCGCTTGGCCGGGTCGAAGCCATATTCGTGGGTTGCGGGCTTCACTTCGCAGGCGATGCGGCACTTCTGGTCGGAAGCGTCGAAGCGCGTGATCGGCCCGGCGCCGCTCTTGCCCGCCAGGATGTTGCGCCACGTCGTCTCGACGTCGCCGCCAAGCGGCGTCACCAGACCCAGCCCCGTGACCACTACGCGCCGCATGTTCTTCCCCTCTTCAACGCAAAACAGGCCCGGCAATGCCGAGCCTGCTTGTTCACTCCAGGCCCTGCGACCTCAACCCTGATTCTGGTCGATATAGTCGATCGCATCCTTGACCGTGGTGATCTTCTCGGCGGCGTCGTCGGGGATTTCGACCCCGAACTCTTCCTCGAAGGCCATGACCAACTCGACGATGTCGAGGCTGTCAGCGCCCAGATCGTCGATGAAGCTGGCCTCTTCGGTCACCTTCTCGGCCTCGACGCCCAGATGCTCGACGACGATCTTCTTCACGCGCTCGGCAGTTTCGCTCATCAGTCTTCCCTTCCCGTAGTTATTTGACCAACGCGTTAGCGAGGCGGCAAGGGCCCCGCAAGAGGAGTGAATTTCGGCCATGGACGCGCCCCATCGCCCCCTGACCGACGGCGAGATCGCAATCACCCGCTCGATCTTCGGCGAAGCGCTGGACCCGGGTCCCGTCCGGCTGGTCCGGCGCAAATGGTGGCCGTTCCAGCCCAGGGGCATCGTCATGGCCCCGTGTGGCCATATCCACTTCCACCCCGAGGACGACAAGTGGCGCGAAGATTTCGCATCTGCGCCGCTCGACCTCCAGGGTCTCTTCATCCACGAAATGACGCACGTCTGGCAGGCACAGCGGCATGGACGATTCTATCTGCCCCTGATGCGCCACCCCTTCTGTCGCTACGCCTATCGCTATCGTCCGGGGCGATCGTTCCTGCGCTACGGGATCGAACAGCAGGCCGAACTGGTGCGCCACGCCTATTTGCAACGCCGGGGACGCCAGCCCGTGCGCGCCGCACAACTCGATGAAATCGAGGAAATTCTGCCCTTCCGCCCGGCCTAAGACCCTGTCTCTGATAAAGCACACTAGTGTCACAAAGGGCGCAACCCCCTCGCCCGGCTCCCCCGTCATGGATAGAGTGCGCGCGATATCACAGTGGGGACCAAGACGATGCGCCTGACTTCGACCGCAACCCGTGCGCTGCTGGCATCCGCAGCCGCACTCGCCTTCGCCGCGCCGGCCGCATCCCAGACCGCGCAGGAAAGTCAGGCGCAGACCACCACCAATGCCGATCCGGCGCCCGACGAGGACGAGCGCTCGCTCGGCGAGATCGTCGTCACTGCAACCAAGCGCGCCTCGACCGTCCAGGATGTGCCCTTTTCGATCAACGCCCAGACGCAGGAAGACATCCAGCGCGCCAATGCCGGTACCATCGAAGACATCAGCCGCAACGTCGCCGGCCTTCAGGTTCAGAATCTCGGGCCGGGGCAGAGCCAGGTCAGCGTCCGCGGCGTCTCGGCCGGCCAGATCGTCCGCGATCAGCCGGGCGTGAAGGAACAGGTCGGCGTCTATCTCGACGAGAGCGTAGTGTCCCTGTCGCTGTTCACGCCCGATTTCGATCTGTTCGATTTGAATCGCGTTGAGACCCTGCGAGGCCCGCAAGGCACCTTGTTTGGCTCGGGGAGCGTCGGCGGCACCATTCGCTACATCACCAACCAGCCGCGCATTGGCCGCAACGAGGGGATGGTCGAGGCCAACCTCAACACGCTCGCCGACGGCGGCACGGGCGGTCACCTCAAAGGAATGCTCAACGCCGTTCTGAGCCCGACCGTGTCCCTGCGGGCAGTCGGTTATTCAACCAAATTCGCCGGCTTCGTCGATGCGGTCGGACCGGCCGGGGGCGAGGACGTCAATGACGGACGCCGTTCGGGCGTGCGCCTATCGCTGCTGTGGCAGCCAAGCGAAAACGTCCGCATCACTCCGCGTTACGTGCTCCAGACGATCAAGGCGAATGGCTTCAACCGTCAGGAAATCTTCAACGTCTATTCCAACGCCTTCACCACGCCTGCCCGGACCTATGACGAGCGCGAGCATTATCTGCTGCTACGGGAGTCTTTCGAGGACCAGACCCGTCTTGCCGACCTGACCGTCAGCGTCGACGTCGGCCCGGTCGAGTTGACCAGCGTTACCAGCTACATGAACCGCGACATCCTGGTCAGCCGCGACGCCTCGGCCCTCACCGGCTCGGTCTCGATCGACCTCGGCTATCCGGCAGCGGGGGTGAATCTCCCCTCGAACCTGCGCGACACCACCGACCTCGCCCAATGGAGCCAGGAGCTGCGCGCCTCCTCGACCGGCACCGGGCCGTTTTCCTGGGTCGTCGGGGCTTTCTACAGCCAGGTCGATCGTTTCTACCGCCAGCGCCTGCCCACCCCGGGCTATGATGCGGTGACCGACGCCAGGCTCGGTGCCGGCACCTCGGTCGCGGTCGCCAATGGCTTTGGGCTCAACTCGCCCTACAACGCCGATCTCCCCTATGACATTGAGCAGCAGGCCATCTTCGGGGAGGCGACCTACGAACTCGGCCAGCTCAAGCTGACCGCCGGGGGCCGCTATTACGACTTCTCCGAAAGTCGCGACTTCATCTCGGGCGGGCTGTTCGCCAATGGCGACCGACGGATCGACGACCGGACCAGTTCGAACGGCTTCTCGCCGCGCGCGATCGTCAGTTACGAAGTCAATCGCGACCTGACCTTCAACGTTCAGGCGGCCAAGGGCTTCCGGCTCGGCGGAGTCAACGATCCCCTCAACGTGCCGCTCTGCACCCCAGCCGATCGCGCGCTGTTCGGTGGCTTCCAGAATTACGACGATGAGTCGCTGTGGAATTACGAAGGCGGGGTCAAGTACAGCCGCGGCCCGGTGACCTTCAACGCCGCCGCTTTCTATACCGACATCAAGAATCTCCAAGTCACGCTCGACGCCGGAAGCTGCTCGAGCCGCGTCGTGTTCAACGTCGAAAAAGCCCACACCCGCGGGGTCGAGGCTGAGATCAATGTGCGTCCTTTCTCGGGGTTCGACCTGAGCTTCGCTGGCAGCCTGGTCGAAGCCGAATTCGACACGACATTGCGTGAGGATCTGGCGCTCGCTACCGGCATCCGCGAAGGCAATCGCCTGCCCAGCGTGCCCAAATATCAGTTCGCCACCTCGGCCACCTACGGCACCCGGCTCGGCGACAATGCCGACTGGTTCGTCACCGCCAGCTGGCAGCGGGTCGGCAATCGCTACACCCAGCCCGCCGACCAGGAGCGCAACCCGCGCACCTTCGTCTCGGGCCTTCCGTTCAACGGCCCCACTGGCACCCGCGCGACCGTCCTCGACCTCCGCCTGCCGGCCTATGATCTCGTCAATCTCGGCGCCGGGGTCGATTTTGACGGCGGCACTGGAATCCAGCTCTACGTCAACAATCTGTTCGACGAAAACGCCTTGCTCTCCTTCGATCGCGAGCGCGGGGGCCGGGCTCGCCTCGGCTATAACATCGGCCGCCCGCGCGAGATCGGCATCACGCTCCGCCAGAAGTTCGGGCGGTAACTTCTAAGCCCCTCTCCCCCTGCGGGAGAGGGAGGGAGCCGCGGAATGCGGCGGAAGAGAGAGAGGGCGGCCGTCATCCGACGCACGCCCCCTCTCCCTGCTCGCTGCGCAAGCTGTCCCTTTCCCGGAAGGGGAGAGTGGTTGCGCTCACCCAGCCTTGGCCACCCCGACCAGTGCCGGCCTCAACAAGCGATCGCGCAGCACGTAGCCCGCCTGCATTTCCTCGACGACGGTCCCTGGCTCCTGATCCGACACCATCTCGATCATCGCCTGGTGGCGGTTGGGGTCGAGTGGCAGACCGCGCGATTCGACCCGCGTCACGCCGGCCCGTCCGAACACCGCGTCAAGCTCGCGCGCGGTCGCCTCGATGCCCTCGATAACATTCCTGAACCGCTCGTCCTCGCGCGCGCCTTCGGGCACATGACTCAAGGCGCGGTCGAGATTATCCTTCACGCTCAGCATGTCGCGGGCAAAGCCGGTGTTGGCATAAGTGACCGCCTGGACCTTTTCCTGCTCGGCCCGGCGGCGCACATTCTGCGCCTCGGCGGCGGCATAAAGCACCTTGTTATTGGCCTCCTCGAGCGCAGCCTCGAGCTCCGCCACCCGGTCATGTTCCTGAAGTTCGGGGCTGTTTTCCGCCGTATCCGCACGGATGCCCTCGGCCTCCTCGTGAAGCTTGTTCATGTCTATCCCATCAATCTGGTGAGTGCTTGCGCCGTATAGTCAACCATGGGAACGATCCGGCCATAGTTCAACCGAGTCGGCCCGATCACCCCGACCACGCCGACCACACGCCCCTCGGCGCCGCGATAGGGAGCGGCAATGACGCTCGAGCCCGACAGCGCGAACATCCGGTTTTCCGATCCGATGAAGATCCGGCAGCCCTCGCCGTCGCGCGCGCTTTCGAGCAGTCGGACGATTTCCTGCCGGTCCTCCAGCTCATCGAGCAATCGCCGGACCCGCTCGAGATCGGCGGCAGCGGCATCGTCGATGAGGTTGGCCTGGCCGCGCACGATCAGCACCGGCCGAGCGGGCCCGTCGCTGCGCCATTCGGCGAGGCCATTGGCAACCAGTTCGGAGGCAGCGCGGTCGAGCGCCACGCGATGCTCGCCGATTTCTGCCCGAAGGCGCGCTTCCGCCTCGCCTAGGCTGAGGCCCGACAGGTGCGCGGTAACGAAATTGGCAACCTCGGAAAGTGCCGGGGCGGTGGTCCCAGGCGGCAGCTCGACCACGCGATTTTCGACGCTGCCATCCTCGCCCACCAGCACCGCCAGCGCGCGGCCGGTGCCCAGCGGCACGAACGCCAGTTGCTTCAGCCGCCGCTCGACCTTGGGAGACATGACCACCCCGGCGCAGGCCGACAGCCCCGACAAGGCTGAGATGGCATTGCCGAGCGCTTCCTCAAGCGGCAGGTCGCGCGGCTGACCCTCGATTGCGGCGCGCTCCTCGGCGCTCGGCAGATGCGACTGCATGATCCCGTCGACGAACAGCCTTAGGCCGATTTCGGTCGGAATTCGTCCGGCCGAGGTATGCGGATGCGTGAGCAGCCCGCGCTCTTCCAGCTCGGCCAGCACCGAGCGGATCGAGGCTGGGGACAGGTTGATCGAACCCGTCAGCGCCTTCGACCCGATCGGCTGGCCGCGATCGAGATAGGCTTCGACCACATG
>JANPKL010000064.1:0-54675 GCA_031425975.1 Sphingomonas sp. | reverse complement strand
CAATCAACGACGGCCAATAGCGGGCGCATGCCCACCCCTTACCCCTCCCGCAAGCGGGAGGGGGACGCTCGGAGCAATTGGAGCACCACATGAATACCGACACCAAGATCAACGACACCCGCAAGGCGGAGCTGCTCTCCTCCACCGTCGAGCATATCGACATCACCAGCTTCGATGCGCGCCCGATCGTCGAGGCGATGGGCAAGATGAGCTTCACCAGCCGCGACCTCGCCCGCGCCACCGATCTCTACAATCAGATGCTGGCCGACCCCGACTGTTCGGTGATCCTGGTAATCGCCGGATCGACCTCGGCCGGCGGCTGCATGGACCTCTATGCCGAGATGGTCCGCTCCAACATGGTCGACGCGATCGTCGCCACCGGCGCCGCCATCGTCGACATGGATTTCTTCGAGGCGCTCGGCCACAAACATTATCAGGCGCTCGAAATCCCCGACGACGACACGTTGCGCTCGCTCTACATCGACCGGATCTACGATACCTATATCGACGAGATCCAGCTGCAGGACACCGACTTCACCGTCGGCAAGATCGCCGACACGCTGGAGCCGCGGCCCTATTCCTCGCGCGAGTTCATCAAGGAGATGGGCAAGTGGCTGATGGAGAACGGCAAAAAGGACAACAGCCTGGTCAAGCTCGCCTATGAGCATGATGTGCCGATCTTCTGCCCGGCGTTCACCGACAGCTCGGCGGGCTTCGGGCTGGTCAAGCATCAGGTCGATGCGATGAAGGCCGGACGGCGCTACATGACAATGGACTCGATCGCCGACTTCCGCGAGCTGACCGACATCAAGATCAAGGCCGGCACCACCGGGCTGCTGATGATCGGCGGCGGCGTGCCCAAGAATTTCACGCAGGACACCGTCGTCTGCGCGGAGATCCTGGGCCACGAGGATGTCGAGGTGCACAAATATGCGGTGCAGATCACGGTCGCCGACGTCCGCGACGGCGCCTGCTCGAGCTCGACGCTGCAGGAAGCCGCCAGTTGGGGCAAGGTCTCGACCGCGCTCGAGCAGATGGTGTTCGCCGAGGCGACCTCGGTGCTGCCGCTGCTGGCGTCGGACGCCTATCACCGCGGCCACTGGAAGACCCGCGCCAAGCGCCAGTTCGCCAAGCTCTTCGATTAGAGACTGCGCCCTGGCTTTCGCCGGGTAACGAATGGTTGCACTCCCGAACCAATCCCCTACCCTCTCCCGCCTAACCTCGGGGGAGGGTTTTTTCATGACCGAATATCCACTGGCACTGCCGGTCGCCGTCCTTCTCGGCTGGACGATCGTCATCTTCTTCTGGATGTATGCGACGCGCATCCCGGCGATGATCCGCGCGGGTTTCGACATCAAGACGATGCGCGGCACGACCGGGCGCAATCTCGACGACACACTCCCGCCGCAGGTCCAGTGGAAGGCGCATAATTACAATCACCTGCTCGAGCAGCCGGTGCTGTTCTACGCGGTCTGCCTGCTCCTGATCGTCACCCAATGCACGTCGCCCGCCGCGACTTGGCTGGCCTGGGCCTATGTCGGCTTTCGCATCGTCCACAGCCTGATCCAGGTGACCGTCAACATCATTCGCTTCCGCTTCGCCGCCTTCTTTGCCGCCAGCCTAATGCTCGCCGGGCTGGTCTTCATTGCCTTCTGCCAAGTTCTTTAAGGATCCCCTCCATGCCCCCATCGCCCCTGCTCGGACCGATCGTCGCACTCGTTGCCTGGTCGATCCTCGTCCTTTTTTATCTGGCGTTCGTGCGCGGACGGGCGGTCAAGCGCGCGGGGATGAAGGTCGATTACAAGAGCGGCGGGCGGGGCCAGGACCTGGAGGGGCGCCTCGATCCCAGGGCCAATTGGCCGGCGCATAATTACACCCATCTGATGGAACAGCCGACGTTGTTCTACGCGATCGTCGTCGCGCTGGTGTTGATGGGCTTCAACCACCAGATTAACGTCTGGCTGGCCTGGGCTTATGTCATCCTGCGCATCGTCCACAGCCTGGTGCAGATCTTCAACAACGACCTGCGCATCCGCTTTCCGTTATTCCTGCTCTCGACCCTCGCACTCGCCAGCCTGACCGTTCACGCCGGGCTCTATCTCTGGCGTTAGCGACGGAAGGCGGCGGCCAATTCGATGTGCGTGGACCAGCGGAACTGGCCCACCGGGCGCACCCATGACAGCGTGTAGCCGCCCGCCACCAGCGTCGCGGCGTCCTTGGCGAAAGTTGCCGGATTGCAGCTGACATAGGCGATGCGCGGCACGGTCGAGGCGGCCAGCTGCTCGATTTGCGCCTCGGCGCCCGAGCGCGGCGGGTCGAGCACCACGGCGTCGAGCCCATCGAGCTCGGGCGTCATCAGCGGGCGTCGATAGAGGTCGCGATGCTCGGTCGCGATCAGCGGCGCGGCGCGTTTCAGGGCGAGGACCGCGTCGCGGCTCGCCTCGGCCCCCAGCACCCTGCCCGGCAGCGCCAGCGCGAAAGTCCCGATGCCCGCGAACAGATCGGCGCTGCGGGTGGGATCTCCGACCGCTTCGAGCATCGCCGCGACCAGTACCCCCTCGCCATCCTCCGTCGCCTGGAGGAAGGCACCGATCGGCAGTGGCACCGGGCGACCCGACAGGGTGATGGTGGCCGGCTGCGGCTCCCAGCGCACCTCGGGGCCAAGGCCTTCGTCGAGCGACAGCCGCGCCAGGCCATGCTGCTCGGCAAAATCGACCAGCCCCTGCGCCGCCTCATAGCCCTCGGCCTTGACCCCCCTGAGCCACAGGTCGACGCCCCGGTCGGCGAGGGTCAGCTGAATTTCGGCGGTGCGCTTTTGCGGCAGCAACTGGCCGAGCAGGCGGCGCAGCGGAGCCAGAAGGGCGAATAATTCGGGCCGCAGTACATGGCATTCGGCAAGATCGACGATCTGGTTGGACTTGGCCGCGTTGAATCCGATCTGGACCCGCCCACCGGTCTTCAGCGCTCGCAGCGCCGCCCTCCGGCGACTGCGCGGCGGCGAGAGGTGCGGCGAGCGTATCTCGGTCTCGATCCCGTGCTGCGCCAATGCGCCGGCGACGCGGTCGACGAGATAGTCGCGATAGGCGGCATCGTCGACATGCTGCAGCTGGCAGCCGCCGCAGATCGGAAAGTGGCGGCATGGCGGCAGCTGGTGGTGCGGACCGGGCGTAACGGTGCCGTCCTCGGCCAGAAGGTCGCCGGGCGCTGCAAAGGCGGCGTGGCGGCCGTCCGCTGTGACCCCCTCCCCGCGTGCGGCGATGCGGACGATCGGTGCGCTCACAGCGCGGCCAGCAGATCGTCGGCGGTCATGCCCGGCCCCGCCCGCTCGGCGGCGCGGCCGTGCAGCCAGACCCCGGCGCAGGCCGCGTCATATGCCGTCATCCCCCTCGCCCGCAGGGCCGCGATCATCCCCGCAAGGACGTCGCCGGTGCCCGCGCTTGCCAGCCAGGCCGGTGCCGGTGGCGCGAAGCCCATTCGCCCGTCGGGAGCGGCGACCAGGGTGTCGGGGCCCTTGAACACCACCACCGCACCGCTTTGCCGAGCGGCGGCGAGCGCACGTTCGGGCTTGGTGCCGGGCAAGTCGCCGAACAATGCGCGAAATTCGCCCTCATGCGGGGTGACGATCGCATCCTGGCGTTGCAGTCGATCGGGCTCGCCGACTTGGCGCAGGGCGTCGGCGTCGATCACCTTGGGCGCCTTGGAGGTCAGGGCCAGCGTCAGCAATTGCGGCAGATCGCCCATGCCGGGCCCGACCAGAATGCAGCCGATGCGCCGATCATTGAGCTGCGCGTCGCCGACCTCGACGATGCTGCGATACAGGCCATTCAGGCCCCGCGCAGTCGAGACCCGGACCATCCCCGCACCGCTCCGCGCGGCGGCATTGGCGGCGAGCGTGATCGCACCGGGCATGGTGCCGGCCAAGGCATGAACGAGCCCGCGCGAATATTTGTGCGCGCCGGGCGCAATGACGGGAAAGATCGGCTGGTCGAGTTCGGTCCAGGCGGTGTCTGTTTCGATTCCGAGGTCGGCCAGCACCAGTCGCCCGACATGCGGCATCGCCGGCATCAGCCGATGCGCGGGCTTGAGCGCACCCAACGCCACTGTCAGATCATGGGTCGGGACGGGTGAGAGCAAGGCGCCGCTGTCGGCCTCGACTCCGCTCGGCAAATCGGCGGCAATACTGAGCCGGGATTGGGAAGCCAGGGCCAAAAGCCGTTCCGCCACCGTTAGTTCGAGGCCGCGCCTGAGGCCCGTTCCGAACAGGCAATCGATCAGCAGGGCCGCGGGCTTGGCTTCCTCATAATGCTCGACCGCGCCGTTCCATGACTGCCGCGCCGCGGTCGCCAGGTCGGTCGAGGGCGTGGCCAGCGCTGCGACCCGCACGTCGACCCCGGCCGCGGCGAGTATCCGCGCCGCGACATAGCCGTCGCCGCCATTATTGCCCGGCCCGCACAGGATCAGCGTTGGCAACGGTCCGGCGAAGCGCAGCGCGGCTTCGGCCAGCGCGGCCCCGGCCCGCTCCATCAAGATGTCGAGTCCGCAGTTGGCGGTCTCCTCCGCGGTGCGCATCGCGGCGGCGGTAAGGATCGGGCGGGTCATCGCAGGAAGGTGGCAAGGTGCCACCATTTGCCGGGGCAGACCGCCGCGGCCCGGTCGCGCGCCTGCTCGTCGCCAAACAGGGCAAAGCAGGTCGCGCCCGAGCCCGACATGCGCGCGATCGTCACCCCGTCGCGGGTTGCAAGCCAATCGAGCAGCGCGCCGATCTCGGGCACGAGCGCGCGCGCCGGGGCCTCGAGGTCGTTGCGCCCGTTGCGCCAGTCGCCGAGCGGGCCGCCATCGACGCCGTCCCAGCGCGCGAACACCGTGCCGGTCGACAATGGAATGCGCGGATTGACCAGCAGAGCGGGCACATCCGACACGCCCGCGTCCTCCAGCACCAGCTCGTCCCCGGCCCCGGTGCCGCGTGCGGTCAGGCTGAGCAGGCAGGCAGGCACGTCGGCGCCGAGCGTCGGGGCGATGCGCGCGGCATGCGCGGGGTCGCAGCCCCACAGGCCGGTCAGCAGCCGAAGCGCCGCGCCCGCATCGGCCGATCCGCCGCCGATGCCCGCAGCCACCGGGAGGCGCTTGTCGAGGGTCAGGCGGACGCCCTTGCCGATCCGCGCCTCGGCGGCCAGCGCGCTTGCCGCGCGGGTGACGAGATTGGCCGGCCCATCGTCGAGCATCGCCGCAAACGGGCCGGTGACGGTCAACGACAGATCGTCGGCCGGCTCGGCGGTCAGGCGGTCGCCATCGGTGCAGAAGGCGAACAGGGTCTCGAGCTCGTGCCGCCCGTCGGCGCGACGGCCGCGCACATGCAGCGCAAGATTGAGCTTGGCCGGTGCGATTTCGACCGACGGCGGGACCTCGGTCACGGCGCGGCAGAGGCCTTGCTCAGCCCGCTCGCGAGCTTGGCCTCGACTCGTATGCGGACCTCGTCCTCGGCCGCGACCAGCGCCGCGCTCCAGGCGAATCGCGCCTCATATTTGCGCCCCGCGGCATAGAGCGCGTCGCCGAGATGCTCGTGGATCTCGGCTTGGCCGGGATCGGCCGCAGCGGCGCGTTCGAGAGTGGCAATCGCTTCGCCGAACTTGCCGCGCTTATATTGCGCCCAGCCGAGCGAGTCGGTGATCGAGGCGTCGTCGGGGGCGCGGCGACTGGCCTCGGCGATAAGGGCTTCGGCCTCGTCGAGCTGCTCGCCGCGCTCGAGCCGGGCATAGCCGAGATAGTTGAGCACAAGGGGATTGTCGGGGGCGAGCGCATGCGCCGCTTCCAGCGCCTTTTCGCCCTCGGCCCAGCGACCGGCCTGTTCGAGCGCGGAACCGCGCATCAATTGCAAGCTCCACAATTCCGAACCCGGGCCACCACGCTCGACCAGGGCGATCGCGTGGGCGAAGGCTTCGGCGGCTTCGCCGTGCCGTGCCATCGCGTCATACACGTCGCCCAGCCGGCTCCAGTCGTCGGCAGTGACCATAGCGCCGGCAGCGAAAGCCGAAGCGCGGGCGAGCGCTTCGTCGCGGCGCTGATCCTGAAGCAACACGCGGATCTCGGCGTCATGCGCCTCGCTGGCGAAATCGGCATGGTCGGGGACGGCGCGGAGCACGGCCAGCGCATCGTCGCTGCGGCGGGCGCGACCGAGCAGCAGGCCAAGCAGGACCGCCGCCTGGTCGTTGCCCGGATCGGCGAAGCGCGCGACCTGCGCCAGCGCCAGCGGGAGCGAGGTCTCTTCGCCGGCATTGAGCGCGATGGCGAGGCCGGCAAGCGTCTCGGCGAAGCGCTGGGCTGGGGTCGCGATGGTCATGACCGGGCGGCTCTCGGTAGCAAGGCGGTCAGCCGCAGTTCGCAAGGTCACGTCCCGGCCCTGAAGCAGCACGGCCGCGGCCGCTCGGTCCCCAGACCGCGCGAGGGCCGACGCAAAAGCGATCCGCAAGCGGTCGGCGCGGCCACCGGCGCTAGTCAGGGACGAGGCGATCAGGGGCCGGGCCTCGGCGATCCGTCCGGCGCCCAGGAGGATTAACACCTTCTGCTCCGGCACTTGCACCGCCAGCGGGCTGTCGGCCGGAACCTTGTCCAGCAAGGCGACCGAACCGCGCCAATCGCCGTGATCGGCTTTGCTCCAGGCCTCGAGAAAGGGTGCGAGGAAGAGGAGTTCGGTCGGCAGCCCGGCCTTGCTTACCGAGCGGAGCCTGCCCGCCTTCAAATCGTCGGCGATCATCAGCAGCCGGGCGTCGGCGGCAAGCCCTGCCGGGGGCCGCGCCCGCGCCAGCCGCAGCGCGAGCCGCATGTCGCCCGCCAGGATCGCCTGCGCGAGGGCGCGATTGGCGACCACCCGGTCATTGGGGTCAGCCATGGCGAGGCTGGCGTAGAGGATCGCAGCCCGCCTGGCGTCCCCGGCATTGGCCGCCGCACGCGCCGCGACGAAGGTGCTCGCGCCCGAGCGGATGACCGAGGCGTCGACGCTCGCCGGGACGAGCACCAGCGCTGCCGCCGCAATCAGACTACATGTTCGGATAATTGGGGCCACCGCCACCCTCCGGGGTCACCCAGTTGATGTTCTGGCACGGATCCTTGATGTCGCAAGTCTTGCAGTGGACGCAATTCTGGGCGTTGATCTGAAGCCGCGGCGCCCCCGCCTCGATCACATATTCATAGACCCCCGCCGGGCAGTAACGCTGCTCGGGTCCGTCATAGTCGGGCAGATTGACCCGGGTCGGAATCGACGGATCCTTGAGCTGAAGGTGGACCGGCTGGTCTTCTTCATGGTTGGTGTTCGAGAGGAATACGCTAGACAATTTGTCGAAGCTGATCACCCCGTCGGGACGCGGATAGTCGATCGGCGGTGCGATATCGCGCCGCCACAAGGTCTCGTGGTCGGGATGGTGCTTCATCTCGAACGGCAATTTCACGCCCAGATGCCGCAGCCACATGTCCGTGCCGGCGACGAGCGTCCCGATCGTCGCGCCGAGTTTGGCTACCGCCGGTTCGGCATTCTTGACCATGCGCAGTTCCTCGCCGATCCAACCGTTTCTGACCGATGGCTCATAATCGGTGAGAACATCGGCGCGGCGTTCGGCTGCGACTGCCGCAAAGGCCGCATCGGCGGCGAGCATGCCCGACTTCATCGCGGTGTGGGTGCCCTTGATGCGGGGCACGTTGACGAAGCCCGCCGAGCACCCGATCAGCGCGCCGCCCGGGAAGGCGAGCTTGGGAATCGACTGCCAGCCGCCCTCGTTGATCGCGCGCGCGCCATAGGACACGCGCCGCCCGCCCTCGAGCAGGGGCCGGATCGCGGGATGCTGCTTCCAGCGCTGCATTTCGTCGAACGGCGAGAGATGCGGGTTTTTGTAATTCAAGGCGACCACGAAGCCGATCGACAGCTGGTGATTGTCCTGATGGTAGATCCAGCCCCCGCCCCAGGCTTCGTCGAGCGGCCAGCCCTGCGTGTGGATGACGGTGCCGGGAACGTGCTTGGCGGGATCGATGTCCCACAATTCCTTGATGCCGAGGCCATAGACCTGCGGGCTGCACTCCGCCTCGAGGTCGTATTTCGCCTTCAATTGCTTGGTCAGATGGCCCCGCGCGCCCTCGGCGAAGAAGGTGTAGCGCGCATGCAATTCCATGCCCGGCTGATAGTCCCCCTTGTGGCTGCCGTCGCGGGCCACGCCCATCGCGCCGGTCGCGACGCCCTTCACCGCGCCTTTGTCGTCGTAAAGGATTTCGGCGGCGGGGAAGCCGGGAAAGATCTCGACGCCAAGCTCTTCGGCCTTGCCCGCGAGCCAGCGGCAGAGGTTGGCGAGGCTGCCGGTGAAGGTGCCCTTATTGTCGAGGAAGCCCGGCATCATCAGGTGCGGCAGGCGATATTTGCCCTTCTTGGTCAGCACCCAATGCTGGTTGTCGGTGACCGGCACGCGGGCGAGCAAGCAGCTGTCGTCCTCGCGCCAGTCGGGCAGCAATTCGTCGAGGCTCTTGGGGTCGATCACCGCGCCGGACAGGATGTGCGCGCCGACTTCCGAGCCTTTTTCGAGCACGCAGACGCCGATTTCACGGCCTTGCTCGGCGGCCAGTTGCTTGAGGCGGATCGCGGCGCTCAGGCCCGCAGGCCCCGCGCCGACGATCACGACGTCATATTCCATCGATTCCCGGTCGCTCATCGCTGCCTTGCAGTCCTCGTTTTCGTGTCCAAGCGGATTGGCGGTGGAGGCCCCTTCCGTCAATGGCCACAAGGCCTATGCTGGGGCGCGATGGTGCAGGCGGTGGATGTGAACGGGCTCAGCCGGAAGGATGCCGCGGCGCTGCTCGGCTGGTGGCTCGAGGCCGGGGTCGACGTGCCGGTGGCCGAGGAGGCGCGCGACTGGCGCAAGGTTGCGGTTCGGCGGTCGGTGGAAGGGCCGGATCGTGCGGGCGATGTTCTCGCTTCGCAGGCCCACCCCCAGCCCCTCCCGCAGGCGGGAGGGGAGCAGATCACGCCGCTCCCGTTATCAGGAGGGGAGCAAAAGAGGCCCCGGCCCGACAGTTTCGAGGCTTTTCACGAGTGGCTCGCGCAATCGTCCGATTTGCCCCTGTTCCGCGCCGGTGCCGCGCGCGCCTTGCCGCATGGCCCGCGCGATGCAGAAGTGATGCTGCTGACCGGCATCCCCGCGCCCGAGGATGTGGCCGAGGGCAAGCCGATCGGGGGCGCGGCCTGGCGGCTGGCGACCCGGATGTTGGCGGCGATCGGGATTGCGCCAGATGCGGCCTATGTCGCTGCCTCGACCTGTTTTTCGGGCACCGGGACGCGCTTTACGCCGGGCGAGACCGAGGCTTGCCGCGACACGATGCTGGCGCAGATTGCGCTCGCCGCGCCCAGGCGCCTGCTGCTGCTTGGCGATGCGCCCGCGCGGCTGCTGATCGGCCAGCCGCTGGCCCAGGCGCGCGGCCGGCTGCACCGGATCGGCGGGATCCCCGCCGTCGTCACTTTCCACCCACGCCAGCTGATCGAGCGCCCCGCGGACAAGGCGCTGGCCTGGCGTGACCTGCTGACCCTGATGGGGGACGATATTTGACGATGCTCTCGTTCTTGCTCGCCGCCGCTCTGACCGCCACGCAACCCGCAACCCCGCCCGATGACCCGCTCGCCCCACTGGAGGAGCCGCGCGAGCCGGTCGAGGCGCTTCCGTCCGCCCCCGTTCCCGTGGCGGTGCCGCGCGACTGGCCGGGAGTGTTCGCGGCCATTCGCGGTGCGCAATGGGCCTCGGCGCAGGCCGGTATCGCCGCTTTGCCCCCCTCGCCGCTAAGCGCGCTCGCCAAGGCCGAGCTTTTCACCGCCCGGGGATCGCCCGCCGTCTCCGCCGATGCGGTTGCGGATTTGCTTGCCGACGCACCCGAACTGCCGCAGGCCGAGCAGTTGCAGCGGCTGGCGATCGCGCGCGGCGCCATGTCCGCGCCGCCCGTGCCGCGCCGCGCCGCCCTGATCCCGATCGGCTCGACCCCGCGTCGCGGCCGTGCCGCCGCCGTGACTGGTGATCCACAAGCCGATCTGCTCCGTGCCGAGCTCGATCCCTTCGTCAAGGCCGACGACGCCGTCGGCGCCGAAGCCCTGCTCAGCCAGCGTGGTCCACTGCTGACCCTCGAAGCCCGCGCGGAGCTAGGCCAGCGGGTCGCCTGGATTTTTTACGTACTCGGCCAGGACGCCGAGGCGCGGCGCGTCGCCGATTTCTGGCGTCAGGGCGCGACGGGCCCTTGGGCGATGCAGGCCGAATGGGTCGCTGGCCTCGCCAGCTGGCGGCTGAACGACTGCAATGCCGCCGCGCGTGCCTTTCGCGAGGTCGGGCAGCGTTCGTCCGAATCAAGCCTCGCCGCGGCCGGTTTCTATTGGTCGGCGCGCGCGGAAATGGCCTGTCGCCGCCCGGTCACGGTCCAGCCGTTGCTGCGGGCCGCCGCGCGCGACCAAGAGACCTTCTACGGCCTGCTCGCCCGCCGCGCGCTGGGGATGGAGACCAAGCTCGCACCGCTCGATACGCGCGCCGCCGACCGGCTGTCGGCGCTGCCCAATATCGCCCGCGCCCGCGCTTTGGTGGCGATCGGCGAGCGCGATTCGGCCGGCAATCTGCTGCGCCACCAGGCGCGAATCGGCCCGCCCGCCGACCAGCCCGGCCTGGTCGCCATCGCGAAACAGCTCGAGCTTCCCGCGACCCAGCATTTCCTCGGTCATTTCGGCCAGCCTGGAGCACGGGTGATGCCGGCGGCGCGCTATCCCCGGCCGAGCTGGCGCCCGGTCAACGGCTGGCAGATCGACCCGGCACTGGGCCTCGCCCATGCACTGCAGGAAAGCAGTTTCCGGACCGAGGCGGTGAGCCAGGCGGGGGCGGTCGGGCTGATGCAGGTGCTGCCTTCGACCCGCGACCTGATCGCTCGCAATCGGGGCCTGCCGACTGGCAACCTCAAGGATCCGGCGGTCAACATGGCGTTCGGGCAGGAATGGATCCGCTGGATGCGGACCCACAGCGCCACCGGCGGCCAGCTGCCCAAGATCATTGCCAGCTACAATGCCGGGCCGCTTCCGGTCGGGCGCTGGACCGATGGCGGGCGCGGCGATCCCCTGCTGTGGATCGAGAGCATGCCTTATTGGGAGACGCGCTTCTATGTACCCGCGGTGCTGCGCAACCTGTGGGTCTATCAGGGGTTCGACAATGCCCCGACACCGACGCTGAGCGAGCTGGCGCAGCATCGCTGGCCGGGTTTTCCGGGGCCGCGCTGAACGCAAACTAATTGCGGAAGATGTTGCCGGTCCACCGAAGCGACAGGATCGGCTTGCGGATGCGCTTGCGATCATCCTCGAATGCGAGCTGCTGCTCCTCGGCCAGGCTGAGCCGGGCGACGGGAGGGCCTTCCTTGGGCAGGACGGGATAGCGGTCCATGTCGTGGGAATAGCAAGTGCTTGTGACGTCATCGAATCACTTCCATGACGAGTTCAAGTCGTTCTTGTTATGTTCCTATGGGTGGATTAAGTTCTTCCGATGAAGGTCGAGTCGCTCGCAGGCCGCGGGGCCACTGGCAATGCGGTGCCGACCCGCTTTGCCTTGCCCGAGCGACTGGTCGAGGGCGACTGGCTGGACGAAGTGGAGGGTCTTGACGGAATCCAGGCGCGGCGAACGACGGTGGCGGTCGAGCGGCCCAAATCGATCCTGACGCGCAATCGCTCGCCCGACATCGGCTTCGATCGCTCGGTCAATCCCTATCGCGGGTGCGAGCACGGCTGCATCTACTGCTTCGCGCGGCCGACCCACGCCTATCACGATCTCTCGCCCGGCGCCGATTTCGAGAGCCGGCTGTTCGCCAAGCCCGACGCCGCCAAATTGCTCCACGCCGCGCTGTCACGCCCTGGCTATGAGGTGGCGCCGATCGCGCTCGGGACCAATACCGATCCCTATCAGCCGATCGAGGGCAAGTGGCGGATCACCCGGGCGATCATCGAACTGCTGACCGAGACCGGGCACCCGTTCACCATCACCACCAAGTCCGACCGGGTGCTGCGCGATCTCGACCTGATCGCACCCGCCGCGCACAAGGGGCTGGCGGCGGTGGCGCTTTCGGTCACCGCGCTCGACCCGGCGATCAGCCGAACTTTGGAGCCGCGCGCGCCTTCGGGAGCCAAGCGCATCGCCGCGATCCGCCGGTTGAACGCGGCCGGGGTGCCGACCCTGCTTGCGGTGGCGCCGGTGATCCCGATGATCACCGACCATGAGCTGGAGGCGATCGTTGCCGCGGGGGCTGAGGCGGGAGCGCGCGCAGGCTTCTACCTTCCGGTTCGCCTGCCGCACGAGGTCGCGCCACTGTTCCGGGCCTGGCTCGACGAACATTATCCCGACCGCGCGGGGAAAGTGATGGCGACCATCCGATCGATGCGCGGCGGACGCGACAATGATCCCGATTTCTTCACCCGGATGCAGGGTGTTGGGCCGTGGGCGGAGTTGCTGCGCACCCGCTTCGCCGCCGCCTGCCGCAAGTCCGGGCTCGGCACCGACCGGCTAGTCCTGCGCCGCGACCTGTTTCGCCCGCCCGAGGGTCGGCAGATGCGGCTGTTGTGACAAGGGCGCTTGCCCCGCAGGCCTGCAGCCCTAAACATGCCGGGATGCGTATTTTGACTGCCGCACTCCTCGCCGCTGCTTCCGCCCTTCCCGCGCTCGCGCAGCCGCTGGACGACCAGGTCGCAGCGCTGCGCGACGCGGCCCTGTCCGACACGCTCGCCTTCCAGATCACCGAGGATCTTACCACCGAGGTTGGCCAGCGTTTGGCAGGAACCGAAGCCGAGGCCCGCGCGCGGGACTGGTCGGTGCGGCGCCTGACCGCGCTGGGCTTCGTCAATGTGCGGGTGGAAGAATTCCGCATGCCGGTATGGGAGCGCGGCACCGAGCGCGCCGAATTGCTCGGCCCCTTTCCTCAGCATTTTGTCATCGCAGCGCTGGGCAACAGCGCCTCGACCCCGCCCGGTGGGCTCACCGGCGACGTTATTTCCTTTCCCGACGTCGAGGCATTGCGCGCTTCGCCCGACGACGCAGTGCGTGGCCGCATCGTCTATATCGGCAATGCCATGCCGCGGACGCAGGACGGCAGCGGCTATGGCGTGTTCGGCAACCCCCGCCGGGCCGGGCCGACGCTTGCCAGCCAGAAAGGCGCGATCGCCATTTTGGTGCGCTCGATCGGAACCGACCGCGATCGCCGCAACCCGCATACCGGGGTGATGAGCTTCTCCGACAATGCGACACCCATTCCCGCCGGCGCCTTGTCCAATCCCGATGCCGACCAGTTGGAGCGTGTTTTCGCCCGGCTGTCGGGGCGGTTGCCGTCGGTGCGCCTGACACTTGAGTCGAGCCGCAAGACCGACCAGCCATCGGGCAATGTCATCGCCGAAGTGCCGGGCCGCGACCCCGCCGCCGCGCCGGTGCTCGTGTCGTGCCACCTCGATAGCTGGGACCAAGGCACCGGCGCGCTCGACGATGCGGTCGGCTGCGGAATCGTCGCGGCAGCTGCCAAGCGGATCATGGACGCGGGGGTGCCCGCGCGGCCGATCCGGGTCGTCTGGTTCGGCGCCGAGGAGGTCGGGCTGTTCGGCGGCCTCGACTATCGCACCCGCCACGGCAGGGAGCCGCATCACGCCTTGCTCGAGAGCGATTTCGGCGGCGACCGCGTGTGGAAGGTCGACAGCAAGCTCGGTCCGGCGCGCAAGGCCGAGGCCGAGCGGCTGCAACGGGCGCTACAGCCGCTCGGGATCGTCCCCGGCGCACTCGACAAGAGCGGCGGCCCCGACATCGGCCCGATGCTTGCCGACGGCCAGCCCGGCGTCGCCTTGCTGCAGGACGGCACGCGCTATTTCGATATTCATCATACGCCCGACGACACGCTTGCGGTGGTCGACAAGGTTCAGGTGCAGCAGAATGTCGCGGCCTGGACGGCGACGCTGGCGGTGCTCGCGGGGCCCATTACGCCGCGGCCCGCTCCGCGCCGGAAGGCAAGGCGGTGAAGCGGCTGATCCTGCTGGTCCTGCTGCTCGGCGCCTGCTCGGCCGCGCCCGACGCCGAAATTCCGCCCTTGCCCGAGCAGACCGCCGACACCGCCAATCGATTGATGGTGGCGGCTGAAAAGGCGTCGCGCGATGCCGCGGTGCGGACGGAGCCGGCGGCCGACCCGAAGCGTTCCGTTCCAACGACCAACGAGGTGACCCCATGACTTACAAATCTGTTTTGCTCGTGCCCGCGCTGTTCGCGCTCGCCGCCTGCAACGTCGAGCGCGACGCGGGCAACGACACCACTACCCTCAGCATCGACGAGAACAAGGTCGAGGCCGGTGTCGACCAGGCCGGCAATGCGCTGCAAGGCGCGGCGGGCGAGGTCAAGGATGCCGCGCGCAATGCCGCACCGGCGCTTGAGGAAGGCGCGCGCGACCTCGGCAATGCCGCCGCCAGCGCCGGTCGCAGCGTCGAGAATGGCGCCGAGCGCGCCGCCGGCGAAATCCGCGAAGAGACCCGCGACAATCCCGCTCCCGCCAATCGGCAATAAATCGGGGAAATGGTGGGCCCGGAGGGATTCGAACCCCCAACCTGGCCGTTATGAGCGGCTGGCTCTACCGTTGAGCTACAGGCCCCCCGCCGCCTCTATCGCCTGACGGCACCGTGGCCAAGCACCTGTGCTTGGCGGTGGCGCGATTGCAATTCTGCTGCTAGGCGGCGCGCTCGGTCGGGGAGTGGCGCAGCCTGGTAGCGCGTCTGCTTTGGGAGCAGAGGGTCGCAGGTTCGAATCCTGTCTCCCCGACCATCACTCCGTTTCGCCGGAGAGCGGCAGCAGCAGGACGAGGCGGTCTGCGGCAATGTCGACGCGGCCGCCGATCATGGCCGCCAGCCCGTGCACCATGCGCAAGTCGAAGCGGGTGCCCGGCGCACCGTCTCCTTCGAGCAACTGGTCTTCGCTGAGGGCGCGCAAGGCGCGGGGCCGGTCGACCGCGACCGCCAATTGCGGCCCGATCGCATCGAGCACCAAAGCCAAGGTCTCTCCGGGCGCGGCGGCCTGGGCGAGCGCGGTCACGAACTGGCGCATCAGTCGCTCGGCCAGCAATGGCGGCAGCGCGACCCGCAAAGGTCCGCCGCGATCGTCGATGGCGAGGTGGACGTCGCGGGTCCGCGCTTCCTCGGCGACGTCGGCAAGGACGGCGCGCAGCGGCGCGATGGCGCTGCTGGCGTCACCCTCATGCCTGCCCGAGCGCAATTTGGCCCCGAGGTCGAGATTGTCGACCGCATCGGCGAGACGCCGCGCCTGGCGCACGATTTCCGTGGCGCGGGTGCGATAGCTGCGGTGCGCGGGGCCGAGATACTGGCCCTCGATGATCTCGCCAAAGCCGATGATCGCATTCAGCGGGGTGCGCAATTCGTGCATCAGCTCGCGCAATTCGTCGTCTTGCGGCAGCGAAGGGCCGGTCGTGCCGTCGGTCGGCGCAATCCCTTCTCGCCGGGCGATGCCGCGATAGCCGGCGAAACGGCCGGTATCGGGGAAGAAGGCCGGGCTTCCGCTCCAGCGCCATTCGCCGCCGAGGGCGCCCTCTTCGGCCAGCACCAACGGCTCGTCGCTGAATGGCAGGCGCGCGGCGAAGCGATCGGCGAAGGGCTCGGTCAGACTGCGCCCGACCAGCGCTGCGCGGGGCGCGCCCTCGACCCAGTCGATCTCGCCCGTCGGGCCGCATTCCCAGCGGAATAGCCCGGCCGGAAGTGGCACCGGGTCGGCGCGGGGTTCAGGGCGGGGCGGAAGCGGCGGTGGCGGAATCTCTGCCCGCGGTTCTGCAGGAAACGGCGCTGGAGGCGACGGTGCCAGCGAGGCGAGCAAGGGCTCGACGTCGGCTGCCGCGACCGCCCGCACCGCGGCCCATCCCCCCTCGTCGAGTTCGGCCGCCATCACCAGCGCCGCGCTGGCAGCGGCGCCGCGCGCGGCGAACAGCGCCACCAGCTCGGCCGGGACCCGGCGTCCGGCGACGGCGCGGGCGGTGGCGGCGAGGACCGGCGGGGCGATGGCTTCCATCAGGGTCGCGACGCGGCCGAGCGCCCGATCGCGCAGGCCGGGATCGCCCTCGTCGCCGCGTGCAATCAGCTCGACCAACTGACGCCACTGGACCGCCCGGCCGTGGGCATCCCCGGCAGGCTGGTCGAGCACGGTCGCCAGGCGGTCGTCAAATCGCAAAGGTCAAATCTCTCGGGCGCAATACACAACCGGCTGCATGGACCAGCGATTAACTTCCCGCCAAGGGTAATGGCGTTAATCATCCCACAACGGCACAGGCGCGCCAGTCGTTTTGCAGTGCTTGCCAGTCGGCCCGGCCGTGCTACCGGCACTGCCTATGTTCATCTCCTTCGTCGAGGCGCTGCGCAAGGGCGGCATCAACGCCAGCCTCAAGGAGCATCTGCTCCTTCTGGAGGCGCTCGACGCCCAGGTGATCGAGCGCGACCCGACGCAATTCTATTATCTTGCCCGCGCGGTCTTCGTCCACGACGAGACCAAGCTCGACCGCTTCGACCGGGTGTTCGGCGAGGTGTTCAAGGGATTGGAGCCCCCTGCGGGTGAAGCGACGCCGGCCATCCCCGAGCAATGGTTGCGGCTGGTCGCCGAGAAATATCTGACGCCGGAGGAGATGGCGAAGATCGAATCGCTCGGCTCGTGGGACGAGATCATGGAGACGCTCAGGCAGCGGCTCGAGGAGCAGCAGGGGCGCCACGAGGGCGGCAACAAGTGGATCGGGACCGGGGGCACCTCCCCCTTCGGCCACGGCGGCTATAATCCCGAAGGCGTGCGGATCGGTGGCCCGGGCAAGCATGGCCGGGCGATCAAGGTGTGGGAAAAGCGCGAGTTCCAGGACCTCGACGACCGCCGCGAGATAGGGACGCGCGCAATCAAGGTCGCGCTGCGCCGCCTGCGCCGCTTCGCCCGCGAGGGTGCGGCGGACGAGCTCGATATCGACGGCACGATCGACGGCACCGCGCGGCGCGGCTGGCTCGACGTCAAGATGCGGCCCGAGCGGCACAATGCCGTCAAACTGCTGCTGCTTCTCGATATCGGCGGGTCGATGGACGGGCATGTCCGCCTGGTCGAGGAGTTATTTTCGGCCGCCCGCAGCGAGTTCAAGCATCTCGAACATTATTACTTCCACAATTGCATCTACGAGGGCGTGTGGAAGGAGAACCGCCGCCGCCACAGCGAGCGGACCAATACGCTCGACATTCTTCATAAATACGGGCCGGATCATAAGCTCGTGATCGTCGGCGACGCCGCCATGAGCCCGTATGAGATCATGCATCCGGGCGGCGGGATCGAGCATATGAATGAGGAAGCCGGCGCGGTGTGGATCCGGCGCCTGACCGAGACCTACGCCAGCGCGGCCTGGATCAACCCGACCCCTGAAGCCTATTGGGGCCACAGCGCCTCGACCTCGATCCTCAGGCAATTGATGAGCGAGCGCATGTACCCGCTCAGCCTCAAGGGGCTGGAGGATGCGATGCGGGCGCTCAGCCGGAAGCGCTAGCTTTTGGGTTTCGCTGCCGCGGCGGATGGAAAGGCCACGAAGCGAAGATTGCCCGGAAGCGGCGGACTATTGCCTGACTGGCGGGCGAGGAGCTGGGCGAAGATAGCGGTCAGGTCGGCGGGACGCGGATGGTGCAGTCCGTCGGTGATCAGGAAGGAGCCGCCGATGCGCCCCTTGGCGACCTTGTGGAGCGCCTCGCCCTGCTGCCACGGAACGATCTGGTCGCGCAGCCCGTGGACGAGATAATAAGGCTCGTCGAGCAGCGGCACCGCTGACAAGTTGCGATAATCGTCGGGGACCAGAGCGCGAGCCATCGCCGGAGCCATGTCGCGGATGCGGGTGAAGGTTCCGATGGTGACCAGAAGGTCGAGTTTTTCGGTCCGGGCGAGCGACAGGCCGACCCCGCCTCCCAGACTATGCCCGACCACCCACACTGGCCGCCCGGCCGCCGCTTGCCGTGCCGCTGCCAGGAACGCCTGCGCATCGGCGCGCAGGCCCGCCTCGCCGGGTTTGCCGGCGTTGCCGCTATAGCCGCGATATTCTGCGGACAGGATCGCAAATCCTTCGGCTTGCAGCGGCGCGAACATGGCCAAAGCGGTAGCCGCCGAGGAGCCGTTGCCGTGGAGCAGCAAGAGCAGGGGTCGATCGGCGCGGCCGGGCGCGAGCAGCCCCTTGAGCGCCAGGCCGTCCGAGGTGGTGACCGAAACGAAGCGCGTGCCCTTCGGCGCGCCTTCGAGGGTCAGCGGCGCTTGCGGTGCGGGGTAGATGCGGTTGGTGACCGGATTGGCCGTGGCCGAACCCGCGGCCAGCAGCATCGCGACGCCAAGGGCATTCTTCAATAGATGCGGCATGAACGCGTCTCCTCGAGCCACCGGCGTTCATCCGGCCCCGCCCGCGCGTCGAGATCGCCGGCTACGGCCGCGCGATCGTCGACCCATAATCGCAGCGAGGGCCCGCCGTTGATGACGTCGATCGCCAACTTGTCGAACTCATATTCGTAAGGGAAATCGCGCCACAGGTCGGTGTCGGGCGCGAGGTTGCGGATCGCCTTGAAGGCCAGCGCCTGAACGCGCCACGGCCGGAAGCGCGCATGGTCGTACCACGACCCCTCGGCATGGATGAATAGGCCCGAGCAAAGCTTCCCGGCGTGTTTGTGGAAGGTCGGCTCGACGAAGATCTCGCGTAAACGACAGCCCTCAAGCCATTGCGGCGCAAGGCGCAGCATCTCGGCATGGATGGCCCGCGCGTCGAGGCCCGGCGCGGCGAACAGTTCGAGCGCGCGGGTCGTGCCGCGCCCCTCGCTCAGCGTCGCGCCCTCCAGCATCACCGTCCCGGCATAGGCCCGCGCCATGTTGAGCGTCGCAGCATTGGGCGAGGGATTGATCCAGACGCGCTCGGTCGGCCAGCCGAAGCCCGGACCCTCGTCCGGCCGCCAGCCCTCCATCGCGATCACGCGATAGGCGACGTCGAGCTTGAAGTGGTCGATGAACCAGCGTCCCATCTCGCCCATCGTCAGGCCGTGGCGCATCGGCATCGGCCCGGCCCCGACGAAGCTCTCCCAGCCCGGTTCCAGCAAGGTGCCCTCGATCGGGCGCCCGGCGGGATTGGGGCGGTCGAGCACCCACACTTCCTTGCCCGCTTCCGCCGCCGCCTCGAGCAGATAGAGCAAGGTGGTGACGAAGGTGTAGATGCGGCAGCCCAGGTCCTGCAGGTCGAACAGGAAGACGTCGGCGCTGCTCATCATCTGGCCCGACGGTCGCCGCACTTCGCCGTAAAGCGAGAACACCGGGATGCCGAGCCGGGGGTCGGTCTCGTCCGCGGTCTCGACCAGATTGTCCTGCTTGTCGCCCTTGAGGCCGTGCTGCGGCCCCATGGCGGCGGTGACGTTCAGCCCCGCGGCGATCAGTGCGTCGACGCTGTGGGTGAGATCGGCGGTGACCGAGGCGGGGTGAGCGACGAGGCAGATGCGCCGGCCTTCGAGGGGCTTGCGCAGAACGGGGTCCGCGAGGAGGCGGTCGATACCGAAGAGAGTCATGAGCGTCGCTCTAGGCAAGCCGGGCGCTGAAGCAATCGGGATGGTGGAAATCGGGCGCCGGGCCGGGGTGATGCAGCGCCCAAAAGGTGCGGCGGCCGCCCTCCCCCTCCTCCAGCACCGCCGACAGCGCCAGGGTGAAGTGCGCGTCGGCCGGGATAGCGAGCGTCGCGCCGAGCCCCCACCAGGTAAGATTGTCCTCGACGCGGATGTACGGCGGATTGGCGACCTCGGCGAGGCTCATATCCTCGCGCTCGGCACAGAAATCATAGGCTGCCCAGTCGCCCGACGGCGCGAAATTCCATTCCCGATACGCCTCCTGTCCGTCTTCCTTGAGGAAGCATTCGAAGCAGGTCGACTGCCATAATTCGTCGCGGCGGGCTGGGCTGTCGGACGGCGGCGGCACCGCGAACCGAGCCAGGGGCGCTCGAATTCCGAACCACAGGTTGAGCGTCGCCGTGTCGCCAAACGCACCGGACCGCTCGGCGCTGGCCCAGACGCTCGTGGCGATGAGTGGCGGCGTGGTGGGGTGGGGCAAGAGAATGAGCTGCATGACGTCATGCTATCAAAAGGAAGTCGGATCGCGAAGCCCGGGGATGGAAAGGCGCCATCGCCCCTTCTTTCGCCCCGCCCGCCCCTCGGCTAAGCGCATGGCCATGACGACCCACCAATCCTCGCTTCTTCGGCTGCTCGCTGAGCGCGGCTATATCCACCAGACGACCGACGCCGCCGCGCTCGATGCGCTGGCCGCGCGCGAGGTCGTGACGGGCTATATCGGCTTCGACGCGACCGCACCGAGCCTCCATGTCGGCAGCCTGGTGCAGATCATGATGCTGCGGCGATTGCAGCAGGCCGGCCATCGGCCGATCGTCCTGATGGGCGGGGGCACGACCAAGGTCGGCGACCCGAGCTTCAAGTCCGACGAACGCCGGATGCTCGACGGGGACGCGATCGCCGCCAATATCGCGGGCATCCGCCAGGTGTTCGGACGTTTCCTGACGTTCGGGGACGGACCCACCGACGCCCTGCTGGTCGATAATGACGCGTGGCTCGGCAGACTCGAATATCTGCCCTTCCTGCGCGAGGTCGGGCGGCATTTCTCGGTCAACCGGATGCTGAGCTTCGACAGCGTGCGCTTGCGGCTGGAGCGTGAGCAGTCGCTGAGCTTCCTCGAATTCAACTACATGATCATGCAGGCCTATGACTTCCTCGAACTGTCGCGCCGGGCCGGTTGCCGGCTGCAGATGGGCGGGTCGGACCAGTGGGGCAATATCGTCAATGGCGTGGAGCTTTGCCGACGCGCCGACGGCACGGAAGTGTTCGCGGTGACCACTCCGCTGATCACCACCGCCGACGGTGCGAAGATGGGCAAGACCGCCGCGGGCGCGGTCTGGCTCAACGCCGACGGACCCGAGGGTTTCGCCCTTAGCACCTATGATTACTGGCAATTCTGGCGGAACAGCGCCGATGCCGATGTCGGGCGGTTCCTCAAATTGTTCACCGACCTGCCGCTGGACGAGATTGCGCGGCTGGAGGCGCTTGAAGGGGCCGGGATCAACGCCGCCAAGATCGTGCTCGCGACCGAGGCGACGGCGCTGCTGCATGGGCGCGAGACGGCAGAAGCAGCGGCTGGGACCGCGGCGTCGATCTTCGCCGGCGGGGGCGCGGGGGAGGCTCTGCCGAGCCGTGCCACGGGGGGCGAGATCGGGCTTTTGGCGGCGCTGGTGGCCTTGGGCTTCTGTGCCTCAAACGGCGAGGCCAAGCGCAAGGTGGCGGAAGGCGCGGTGCGGCTCGACGGGGCGGTTGTGAGCGATGTTTCGCTTGTGATTTCCGTGGGATCGGAGCGCAAACTGAGCCTGGGCAAGAAGAAGCATGGGGTGCTTCTTCCGTAGCAACGTGCGTCGCCCCTACCCGCCCCCCAGCAACTCAACCGCCTGGTCGCGCTCGAACAGATAGAGGCACAATCGTGCCGCCGCCCCCTGCTCGCCCTTGAGGCCGCCGTCGCGGTCGAGGAGCAGGCGGGCGTCCTGCGTCGCGACCGGGGCAAGCTCCTGCACCAGTTCGGGCGAGGCCAGCCGGAATTGCGCTTCCCCGCTCTGCCGAAGCCCGAGCATTTCGCCGGGACCGCGCAGCCGCAGATCCTCCTCGGCGATCCGGAAGCCGTCATTGGTCTCCCGCATCAATGCCAGCCGCGCGCGCGCCGTCTCGCTCAGCGTGGCTCCGCGCAGCAGCAGGCAGGTCGACTTGGCCGCGCCGCGCCCGACCCGCCCGCGCAGCTGGTGGAGCTGGCTGAGCCCAAAGCGCTCGGCCCCCTCGATCACCATCAGCGCGGCGTTGGGGACATCGACCCCGACCTCGATCACGGTGGTGGCGACCAGGACGGCAATCCGCCCGGCGGCGAAATCGCCCATGACCGCATCCTTGGCCTCGCCCTTCATCCGCCCGTGGACCAGCCCGACCTGGCCCGGAAAGCGCAAAGCCAGCGCTTCGGCCCGCTGCTCGGCCGCGGCGGCGTCAATAGTCTCGCTTTCGGCCACCAACGGGCAGACCCAGTAAGCCTGTCCCCCCACGGCAACGTGGCGGGCGAGGCCGTCGACGACTTCGCCAAGGCGTTCGTCGGCGATGACGCGGGTCTCGACCGGGGTACGGCCCGGGGGCATTTCGTCGATCCGGCTGACGTCCATCTCGCCATATTGAGTGAGCGTAAGGGTGCGCGGGATCGGGGTGGCGGTCATCGCCAGCAGATGCGGCGTAGCCAAGCCTTTGCTGGTGAGGAGCAGCCGCTCGGACACACCGAAGCGATGCTGTTCGTCGATTACCACCAGCCCGAGGCGGCGATAGGCGACCTTGTCCTGGAAGATCGCGTGGGTGCCAACCAGGATGTCGATCGACCCGTCGGCCAGCCCCATCAACGTCGCCTCGCGTACACGGCCTTTCTCGCGCCCGGTCAGGATCGCGACCCGGACGCCTAAAGAATCCAGTTGCTTGAGCAGGGTCGCATGATGTTGCCTGGCAAGGATCTCGGTGGGCGCAAGCATGGCCGCCTGCGCCCCCGCCTCGACCGCCTCGAGCATCGCCAGCAGCGCGACCAGGGTCTTGCCTGACCCGACATCGCCCTGGAGCAGGCGCAGCATCGGCGCTTCCTGGCCGAGATCGTCGCGTATCTCGCGCACCACCCGGGCCTGCGCCCCGGTGAGTTCGTAGGGCAGCCGCAGTGCATTGCTCAGCCGCCCGTCCCCGCGCAAGGCCGCCCCGCGCTTGCGGCGGCTGACCAGCCGCACCAGCGACAACGCGAGCTGGTTGGCGAAAATCTCGTCATAGGCGAGGCGTTTGCGGGCTTCTTCCGAGGCTGGTTCGGCATGGATTTCGGCCAGCGCTCCGCGCCAGTCGCGCCAGCCGTTTTTCGCCAGCAAGGAGGGCTCGATCCATTCGGCCAGCGCAGGCGCGCGCTCGATTGCGGCGGTGACGAGTTCGCGTAGGCGCCGGCTCGTCAGCCCCTCGGTCAGCGGATAGACGGTCTCCTTCAGCGCAGGCTCGGCCTTACCCGGTTCGGTCACCTCGGGGTGGACCATCTGCCACTGGTCGCCATAAGCCTCGAGCTTGCCGGTGACGGTGCGAGTCTCGCCCAGCGGTAGCTGCTTGGCCGCCCAGCCGCCCTGCCCGAAGAAGGCAAGGGTGAGCATATTGCCGTCCCCGTCGACCGCATAGACCCGCGTCGGCCCGCGCCCACGGCTGGTCCGAAGCTCGGTCGCCCGCACGTCGATCACGATCTGCCGACCGATCAAGGCGGCGCTTGCGGCCGGCGCCCGCACCCGCTCGATCGCGCCGGTGGGCAAGTGGAACAGGAGATCGACGACGCGGGTGATGCCCAGCTTGGCCAGCTGGCGGGTCAATCCGGGGCCGACGCCCTTGAGCAGTTCGACTTCGGCAAACAGCGGGTTGAGGAGTTCGGGGCGCATGTCGGGATTGGCTGTAGCAAGCTCCTTCCCTTCAGGGGAGGTGCCCCCGCAAGGCGGGCGCGGAGGGGTTCGGATCACCGCCCTCAAGGTTGCGAATCTCCCGCTCGGGCTGCGCCTGAGCCACCCTCCTAAAGGAGGGCTGCAATATTACGCTTACTCGCCTACATGCCCCTCATGCTCGACGATCCGGACTATAAGCGCCTCCACTGGCGCGCGCACCATCGTGGGACGCGGGAGGCGGATCGGATGATTGGAGGGTTCCTCGATGCGCACGGCCCGCGCTGGACGCCCGAGGAGCGCGCCTGGTTCGCGGCTCTGCTCGAAGAGCAGGATGTCGACATCATGGCCTGGGGGATCGGAACGCAAGCCGTGCCCGAGCGCTTCCGCGGCGACCTGATGACCGCCTTCCAGCGCCTCGACTATCTTCCGATCGACCGATGAGCGACCTCCAGCGTATCCTTGCGGCCGACGCGCCGCTGACGCTTGCGGGCGTGCCGACGGGTTTCCTTCCGTGGCTCGCGGCCGACCTTGCGCGCGCCGCGCATGGCCGCGCGGGCGGCGGGCGGGCGATCGTGATCGCGTCCGACGAAGCGGCGATGCGCGCGTTGGCCGAGACCGCGCCCGCCTTCGCGCCCGAGCTCGACATCCTCACCTACCCCGCCTGGGACTGCCTGCCCTACGACCGCGCCTCTCCTGCGCTGCGGGTGATGGCCGAGCGGCTTGCGACCTAGCACCGACTGCAGGCAACCCCCACGCGACCGCAATTGCTGATCACGACCGCCAATGCCGCGGCCCAGCGCACATTGACCCCGTTCCGCATCCGCGCGCTGACCCGGCGGATCGCGCCCGGCGAGCGGATCGAGCGCGACGTTCTCATCAAATTGCTCACCGCCAACGGCTATCATCGCACCGACAGCGTCTCCGAAGCCGGCGAATATGCGGTGCGCGGCGGCCTGCTCGACCTGTTCCCCTCGGGCTTCGCCCATGCCGTCCGCCTCGATTTCTTTGGCGACGAGGTCGAGACCGTCCGCGCCTTCGATCCTGCCGACCAGCGCACCATCGGTCCGGCCGACGCCTTCACGCTCATGCCCGCTTCCGAGGCGCTGCTCGACGAGGACAGCATCAAGCGCTTCCGCGCCCGCTATCGCGAGCAATTCGGCGCCAATGCCACCGGCGATCCGCTCTACCAGGCGGTCAGCGAGGGGAGGCGGCTGGCGGGCATGGAGCATTGGCTGCCCTTGTTCGAGGAGCGGCTGGAAACCCTGTTCGAGCATCTCGGGCCCCGCGACCTCCTGCTGCGCGATCCCGGCGTGGCCCAGGCGGTCGACCAGCGGCGCGAGGCGATCCAGGATTATTTCCAGAACCGCGAACGCGCGATGGTCCCCGGGTCCGGCAGCTATCGCCCGCTCGCCGCCTCCAGCCTCTATCTCTCGGTCAAGGAATGGGATGGTTTCATTGAGCGGCCGATCCATCTCACAACCACCTTCCCTGAGCCCGACTCCGACCGCGTAATCGACTTTGGCGTAACCCCGGCGCGCGACTTCGCGCCCGAGCGCGCGGCCAATGAGAATATCTATGAAGCCGTCTCAGCCCACGCCGCCAAGCTACGGAAGAACGGTCGAAAGCTGGTCATGGCCAGCTATTCGGTCGGGGCCCGCGAGCGACTGTCCGGGCTGCTCAAGGATCATGGTCTCACCGCCCAGAAGCTCGCCGGCAGCTGGCAGGAAGCGCTCGGCGTCGGCAATGCGGCGGCCCTGCTCGTGCTCCCGCTCGATCATGGCTTCACCACGCCCGACGTCGCCGTCCTCACCGAGCAGGACATGCTTGGCGACCGCCTGGTCCGCCGCCGCAAGCGCCGCAAGAGCGCCGATGCCTTTCTCTCCGAACTCGCCACACTGACGCCGGGCGACCTGGTCGTCCACGCCGAACATGGCATCGGCCGCTACGAGGGGCTGACTCAGGTCCAGGTCGGCCGAGCGCCGCATGATTGCGTCGCGCTCAGCTACGCGGGGGGCAACAAGCTCTACGTGCCGGTCGAGAATATCGACGTCCTGACCCGCTACGGCAGCGGCGAGGAAGGGGTCGCGCTCGACCGTCTCGGCGGGGAGGCGTGGCAGCGGCGCAAGGCGCGGATGAAGGAGCGAATCCGCGAGATTGCGGGTGAGCTGATCAAGACCGCCGCGCTGCGTGCCACCCGCCAGGGCGTCGTGGCCGAGCCCGACAGCGCCTATCCCGCGATGGTCGACCGCTTTCCCTATGAGGAAACCGACGACCAGGCGCGCGCCATTTCCGACGTGCTCGGGGATCTCGAGGCGGGCCGGCCGATGGACCGGCTGGTGTGCGGCGACGTCGGCTTCGGCAAGACCGAGGTCGCAATGCGCGCCGCCTTCGTCGCCGCCATGGCCGGCTATCAGGTCGCTTTAGTCTGCCCGACGACGCTGCTTGCGCGTCAGCATTTCACCAATTTCTGCGACCGGCTGAAGGGCTTTCCGATCGAGGTCGGGCGCCTGTCGCGGCTGGTTGCCACCGCCGAAACGAAGCGGACCAAGGACGCGCTCGAGAGCGGGCATCTGGATATTGTGATCGGGACCCACGCAATCCTGGCGAAGGGCATCAAATTCAAGAAGCTCGGCCTGGTCATCGTCGACGAGGAGCAGCGCTTCGGGGTCACCCACAAAGAGCGGCTGAAGGCGCTCAAGGCGGACGTCCATGTGCTGACGCTGACTGCCACCCCGATCCCGCGCACGCTGCAGATGGCGATGAGCGGCCTGCGCGAATTGTCGGTAATCCAGACCCCGCCGGTCGACCGGCTGGCGGTGCGCACTTATGTCACGCCGTGGGATCCGGTGGTCATCCGCGAGGCGCTGCTGCGCGAACATTATCGCGGCGGGCAAAGCTATTTCGTGGTGCCGCGCGTCGCCGACCTCCCCGACATCGAGGAGTGGCTGCGCGAGGAAGTGCCCGAGGTGAAGCCGATCGTCGCCCACGGCCAGCTCTCCCCGACTGAGGTCGAGGAGCGCATGAGCGCCTTTTACGACCGCAAATATGACGTGCTTTTGTCCACGACCATCGTCGAGAGTGGCCTCGACATCCCCAGTGCCAATACCTTGATCGTGCACCGCGCCGACCGCTTCGGCCTGGCGCAGCTGTATCAGCTGCGGGGTCGCGTCGGCCGCTCGAAAACGCGCGCTTATGCCTATATGACCACCCCGCTCGACCGGCAGGTGACCGAGACCGCGGAAAAGCGCCTGACCGTGCTGACCAATCTCGACACGCTGGGCGCGGGCTTCCAGCTTGCCAGCCACGACCTCGACATTCGCGGTGCCGGCAATCTGCTCGGCGACGAACAGTCGGGGCATATCAAGGAGGTCGGATTCGAACTCTACCAGTCGATGCTGGAGGAGGCGATCCTCGACATGAAGGCGGGCGGCAGCCGCGACGACAAGCCCGACGAATTCTCACCGCAAATCAACGTCGAAGCGCCGATCATGATCGCCGAGGATTACGTTCCCGATCTCGATTTGCGCATGGGACTCTACCGCCGCCTGGGCGAGCTCGAGACCCCGCGCGAGGTCGAGGAATTCGCCGCCGAGATGATCGATCGCTTCGGCAAGATCCCCGAAGAGGCGCAGAATCTGCTGCAGGTGGTCGAGACCAAGATCCACTGCCGCGCGGCGGGCATCGCCAAACTGGACGTCGGCGCGCGCGGCGCGGTGGTGACCTTCTCGCCTTCGGGCTTCCCCGATTTGCCCGGCCTGTTCGGTTACATCGAGCGATTGAAGGGCGTCGCCAAACTGCGCCCCGACAGCAAGCTGGTCGTCAGCCGCGACTGGGTCAGCCCGTCGCAGCGGCTGAATGGCGCGTTGCAATTGAGCCGCGGCCTGGCGCGGGTGGCGGCGGCGGGCGCGAAGGAGAAGGTTGCGGCTTAGAGGCTTCGATAAGAAAAAACTGGGCCCCCGCGTGCGCAGAGGAACAGGCTAGTGCGAGAGCGTTTTCACTGCTCTCCTGCGAAAGCAGGATCCCAGTAACTTCTGCCTCCCCCCAACAGACCGCCCGCAAACCTCACCCCGCAAGAAACGCCGCAAGCTCCGCTTCGCTCATCGCCTTGGCGCCGAGGAAGCCCTGGTAACTGTCGCAGCCCCACTCCCTGAGCAAGGCGAGCTGGGCGGGGTCTTCGACGCCTTCGACCAGCACCTGCAGGTCGAGCTCGCGGGCGAGTGCGATCAGGGCCTTGACCACAATCTGCGCGCGGCGCTCGCCGACCAGGTCAAGGATCAGCCCGCGATCGATCTTGATGAGGTCCAGCGGCAACGTCGTCAGCCAGGCAAGGCTGGCATAGCCGGTCCCGAAATCGTCGATCGCGATGCGGACCCCGGCGGCACGCAGCGACGCAAGCCGTCCGGCGGCGGCGGCGGGGTCGATGATCAGGCTGCTTTCGGTGATTTCGGCGGTGATCCGGGTCGGGTCGATTCCGACCTCGGCAATCTCGTCGAGCAGCCAACGCTCGAAGCCGGGCCGGGCGAGGTCTTCGGGCAGGAGGTTGAGCGATAGATGGAGATCGGCCATCGCTCCGGTCCATTCGGCGAAGCTGCGCAGCGCCTTGCGCTGGATCGTGCGCGACAGGCGTTCGTCCAGCCCGGCGGCGGCGGCGCGCGCAAACAATATGTCGGGCGCGATCCCGTCGGGCCCGCGGACCAGCGCCTCGACCCCGAACATCGCCCCGCTCTCGACTTTCCATTGCGGCTGATAGGCGAGCTGGATGGCGTCGCCGGCGAGTAGGGCGAGAAGCGCCGGGTCGGACGAGGGATGCAGCGCCACCGGTTCGGGCAGACGATCGCTGGCGCGGCGCGCGCGGCGGGACAGGGTGGCGAGGGCCGCGGTCATCTTCACGCTTTGCACGATAGCAGGAAAGCGCGCATCGGTCGCCTTGCCGCCTGGTCCGAAACGGGACGGTGGCGGGCGGGCGGCATTCGGGCTAAGCTTCGCGTCACCGCGCCGCCACCCGAGGACCTGACTTGTTGAGCGCTCCCTTGCCCCCGGGCTCCCCTATCGGCCGCCAGGACCTGACGGCGCACGGCATCGCCCTGGTCGCCAGCCGCAACGAGAGCGCGCAGGCTGCCGCGGCGATGCTGCGCCGACGCTATGTCTTCGCCGAGGAGCGCGCGGCGAAGGTGCTGGTGGCCTTGGGCGGCGACGGTTTCATGCTCCACACATTGCACCAGATGCTCGACGGGGGCGAAGCGCGCCCGGTGTTCGGGATCAATCGCGGCACCGTCGGCTTCCTCATGAACGAATGGCGGCTCGATTGCCTGGGTGAGCGGATCGCGGCGGCCAAGGCGGTCGAAGTGATGCCACTGACGATGCGCGCCGAGACCGTCCATGGCGATATCTGGACCCATGCCGCGATCAACGAGGTGTCGCTGCTGCGCCAGACCCGTCAGGCGGCCAAGATCGAGGTCTCGGTCAACGGCCGGGTGGTGCTGCCCGAACTGGTCGCGGACGGCGTCCTGGTCGCATCGCCGGCCGGGTCGACCGCCTATAATTTCTCCGCCCGGGGCCCGATCCTGCCGCTGTCGGCGCCGTTGCTGGCACTGACCCCGATCGCGCCCTTTCGTCCGCGCCGCTGGTCGGGCGCGCTCCTGCCTGACGACACGATCATCACCTTCCGGGTGCATGAGCCGACCGACCGGCTGGTCGCGGCGGTCGCCGACCAGTTCGAGGTGCGCGATGTCAGGCAGGTCGAGATCGGGCTCGACCGCAGCCGGCCCCTCACCTTGCTGTTCGATCCCGACCAGGCACTCGACGAACGCATTGCGGCCGAGCAGTTCGCCACTTGAGGGTTGCAAAGCGCCGGACGCTCGGTCATAGGCCCGCTCGTCCGTGCACGGCATCGTTCCCCGATAGCTCAGCGGTAGAGTAGGTGACTGTTAATCACTTGGTCGTTGGTTCGAATCCAACTCGGGGAGCCACTTTTCCAGCATCCGAAACGGATTAGATCGTCAACCTTCGGTTGTCTTTTCCGCCTATGCCACCCCCTCCCCATGCGGGCGCTGGGGTGGAGAGTCGGGAATGTTGAATCGGATCGTCTATATCAGTGAATCGGTGGAGCCGCAGACCGAGGAATCGGTCGAGCGCATTCTCGACATCTCGCGCAGCCGCAACGGCGCTTGCGGGATAACGGGGCTGCTGATCGGCGGCGCGGCCTGGTGGATGCAGGTGCTGGAGGGTGAAGCTTCCAGTCTCGATCCCGTCTGGCAGTCGATTTGCGTCGATCCGCGCCACTCCCCCGTCATACTCGTGCAGCGCCGCCAGATTCCACGCCGCAGCTTCCCCGAGTGGAGCATGCAATATCGCCGCGAGCCCGAGGAAAGCTTCGATGAATTGCTGGAGCAATTGGTCGGGAGGATCCCCGACCCGCGCCTGCGTGCCCAGATCGCGGGCTTTTGCGAAGTTTTCGCCAAGCCTCCGTCACCCGTCCGTCGCGCCGCCGCGGGCTAACTTTCGATCGCCGCCATCAAACTGGCGTTGCCGCCGGCCGCGGTGGTGTCGATGGTGATCACCCGCTCGGTCGCGAAGCGAGCGACATAATGCGGGCCGCCGGCCTTGGGACCGGTGCCCGACAGCCCTTCACCGCCGAACGGCTGGCTTTCGACCACCGCGCCGATCTGATTGCGGTTGACGTAGAGATTGCCGACCCGGGCCCGCGACGCAACATGAGCGTGGACATTGTCGATCCGGCTCTGCACTCCTAGGGTGAGGCCGAAGCCGGTGGCGTTGATTTGGTCGATGACGGCGTCGAGCTGGCCCGATTTCCAGCGGATGACATGGAGGATTGGGCCGAAATGCTCGTCCTTCAGCGCAGCTAGGCTCGGTAATTCGGCAATCACCGGGGCGACGAAGCTGCCACCATTGGCGGGCAAGCTGCGTTCGGCGACGATCTGCCCGGCGGCACGGAGCTCCGCGACATACGCGTCGAGCGCGGCCTTGGCCTCGTCGTCGATCACCGGGCCCACATCGGTCGCGGGGTCGCGCGGATCGCCGATCACCAGCGCCTCCATCGCGCCCGCGATCATCGCCAGTATGGTATCGGCAACATCTTCCTGCACGAACAGCACGCGCAGCGCCGAGCAACGCTGGCCGGCCGACTGGAAGGAGGAGGCGATAACGTCGCGGGTGACTTGCTCGGGCAGGGCCGAGCTGTCGACGATCATCGCATTCTGCCCGCCGGTCTCGGCGATCAGGGGCAAGATCGGCCCTTCGCGCGCGGCCAAGCTGCGGTTGATCGCGCGGGCGACGGCGGTCGATCCCGTGAAGGCGACCCCGGAGATCAGCGGATGCGCGGTCAGCGCCGCGCCGAGCTTGCCGTCTCCGACCGCCAGGCCGAGCAAATCTACGGGGATGCCCGCGCAATGCATGAGTTCGACGGCCAGTGCGCCGATCAGTGGGGTCTGCTCGGCCGGCTTGGCAATCGCCGCATTGCCCGCGGCCAGGGCGGCGGCGACCGGGCCGATGAAGATGGCGAGCGGGAAATTCCACGGCGAGATGCAGGCCCAGGTGCCGCGGCCATGATGGCGCAGCTCGTTGATCTCGCCGGTGGGTCCGGGAAGCGCGGTCGGCCGGGCCAGACGGCGGGCCTCGGAGGCATAGAAGCGCAGGAAATCGACCGCCTCGCGCACTTCCAGAACCGCATCGGGAAGGGTCTTGCCCGCCTCGCGGATGCAGAGCGAATAAAGCGCCTCGCGCTGCTCCTCGAACAGGTCGGCGGCGCGATCGAGCACTTCGCCGCGCCCCTCGCCGCCGAATGCATCCCAGGCGGGCTGCGCGGCTGCGGCGCGGCGTAACATCGCGTCGAGGGCGACCGGACTGGTCTCGATCGCTTCGCCAATCACGTGCGCGCGGTCGAACGGGGCGGTGATCGACTGGCGCGGACCATTGCCTGACCCGGCCGACCAGCTTTTGCCCTCCAGCGCTGCCAAGCGGCGCAGCAAGGGTTCGCGCACCGCCGGATCGGTCAGGTCGCAGCCGCTGCTGTTGCGCCGGGCGCGACCGAACAGGTCGCCGGGCAAGGCAATGGCCGGGTTGCGCCGCGGTTGCAGCGCTTCGAGCTGCGCGACCGGGTCGCGGGTCAGTTCCTCAAGGCCGATATCGGCATCGGCGATGCGGTTGACGAAAGAGCTGTTCGCCCCGTTCTCGAGCAGGCGGCGGACCAGATAGGCGAGCAATTCCTTATGGCTGCCGACCGGCGCATAGATGCGCACCGGGGTCTGCAGCTGGCCCAGCTCAGCCTCCAGCTTCGCCAGCCCTTCGTACAAGCCTTCGCCCATGCCGTGGAGACGCTGAAACTCGAACGGCCCGGCGGCCAGCGCCTTGATTGCCCCGATGCTGGTAGCGTTATGCGTCGCGAAGGCGGGGTAGATGCAATCGCTCGCGCCCAACAGCAGCCGAGCGCAGGCTAGGTACGAAACATCGGTCGCGACCTTGCGGGTGAAGACCGGATAATCCTCATAGCCGCCAACCTGCGCGGCCTTGATCTCGCTATCCCAATAAGCGCCCTTCACCAGGCGCACCATCAGCGTGCGCCCGTGCGTCCGGGCAAGGTCGATCACCCACTGGGTCAGCGGCAGGGCGCGCTTGGCATAAGCCTGGAGCGCGATGCCGAGCCCGGTCCAGCCGCGTTCGAAAAGGCTGTCGTCGGCAACCAGAGCCTCAAGCAAGTCCATCTGCAGCTCGAGCCGATCGGATTCCTCGGCATCGATGGTGAGATGCACGTCGGCCGCTGCCGCCATGCCCGCGAGCTCGCGCAAGATCGGCAGAATATGCGCGGTGGCCTCGGCCGCGTGAAGCGCCTCGTAGCGCGGGTGGAGCGCGGACAATTTGACCGATATGCCGGGGGAGCGAACGACCCCTTCCCCGGCCTCACTGGCAATCCGGCGAATTGCGCCGCGGTAGGCCTCGGCATAGCGGTCGGCGTCGGCCATCGTCCGAGCGGCCTCGCCCAGCATATCGAAGCTGTGGCTGAGCCCGCGATTGCGTTCCGGGGCAGCACGTTCGAGCGCTTCGTCGATCGACCGGCCGAACACGAATTGCCCGCCCAAAATCTTCATCGCCTGGCCGACCGCGGTGCGGATGACGGGCTCACCCAGTCGTCCTACCGCCCGGCCCAGCGCCCCGCTCCAGCTGGCCGAGCGATCCTTGGCGCCATCAAGCACCTTGCCGGTCATCAGCAGCGAAAAGGTCGCGGCGTTGACGAACGGCGAATGGCTGTCGCCCAATTTGTCCGACCAGTCGGGACCGGATAATTTGTCGTGGATCAGCTCGTCGGCGGTGCGCGCGTCGGGGATGCGGAGCAACGCCTCGGCCAGGCACATCAGCGCCACGCCCTCCTCCGACCCCAAGTCATAAGCGTGGAGGAAGGCGTCGAGCCCGGCAGGCCTGGCGCCGCGGACGTGGGTGACCAACAAGCGGGCGATCGCCTGCCCCTCGCGCTCCGCAACCGGGCCGAGCCGGGCCTGCTCTATACGCTCGACGACGACCTGCTCCTCGTCGCGGCGGGTGTCGCGGCGGACGGCGGTGCGGTCGAGGGGAGCGGTACCGACACTGGTCAAAAGGTTCATCTCGTCACCTCCCGCGCACGCGGGAGCCCATCTCCTGCCATCTTCACGCGCGCCAACCTCGGGAGATGGATTCCCGTACTCGCGAATGACGAAGGAGGGCTCCGTCGGAATTTACGCCAACTGCCCATGGCAATGCTTGAACTTCTTGCCGCTACCGCACGGGCAAAGTGCATTGCGACTGATCGGCTCGTCCAACGCTCCTTCCGGCAGGTCGGGCTGCGGGATGTTGAGCATCTGGCCGTCGTCGCCACTCAAGCCCCGCGCGGCAGCATCGAGGTCCATTGTGTCGTCATAGCCCGACAGCGGGTCGAGATGCTGCGTCAGGAAGGCCGGCAATTCGGGCAGCGGCGGCGGCGCGAAGTCGATCTGCGCGCGCATCAGCGTCTTGGTGACGTCTTCGCGGATCGCGACCAGCAGCCGCTCGAACAGCAGGAAGGCCTCCTGCTTATATTCGTCGATCGGCTTCTTCTGCGCATAGGACCGCAGGTGGATGACCTGGCGCAGCGCGTCCAAGGTCGACAGATGCTCCTTCCAATGATGGTCCAGAGTCTGGATGAGGACGTTCTTCTCGACCTCTTCCCAGCGGTCGGGCTCGACCTCGCCGATCTTGTCGAGCATCACCGCATCGGCCTGCGTCCCGATCCGCTCGACCAGCAAATCCTGATCGACCGCTTCCTCCTTCAGCCACTCCTCGACCGGGGGCTGAAGGCCGAGCACGACGTCGAGGCTCTCCTTGAAGCCCGCGATATCCCATTGCTCGGGATAGGTGCCCGGCGGGCAATGGGCGGCGACCAGGCTACTGACAGTCTCGGCGCGCATGTCGGTCACGACGTCGGAGACATTCTCCGCGTCCATGATCTCGGCGCGCTGTTCATAGACCACCTTGCGCTGGTCGTTCATCACGTCGTCGAACTCGACCACCTGCTTGCGAATGTCGTAGTTGCGCGCCTCGACCTTCTTCTGCGCGGTCTCGATTGCCTTGGAAATCCACGGGGAAACGATCGCCTCGCCATCCTCGAGGTTCTTTTCCATCAGTCGCGCAAAGGCCGTTTGCGGCCCGAAGATGCGCAGCAGGTCGTCGTCGAGGCTGAGATAGAAGCGGCTGAGGCCCGGATCGCCCTGACGGCCCGAACGACCGCGCAGCTGGTTGTCGATGCGGCGGCTTTCGTGTCGCTCAGTGCCGAGCACGAACAGCCCGCCGACCTCGCGCACGCGGTCGCGCTCGGTCAGCACTTCCTCGCGGATCTTGGCGATCGCGGCATCGCGCTCGGGCCCGGCGGGCACATCCTTGAGCTCGTCTTCCATCCGGAACTCGATATTCCCACCGAGCTGGATGTCGGTCCCGCGCCCGGCCATGTTGGTGGCGATGGTCACCGCGCCCATGCGCCCGGCCTGCGCGACGATATGCGCCTCGCTTTCGTGGAAGCGGGCATTCAGGACCGAATGGCGGACGCCTTCCTTTTCCAGATACTCACTGAGCAATTCGGATTTCTCGATCGAGACAGTGCCGACCAGCACCGGTTGGCCAAGGTCCTGCTTCTCCTTCAACGACTTGGCAATAGCTGCGAACTTGTCGTTGATATTCTTGTAGAATTCATCGTCCTCATCGACCCGTGACACATCCTTGTGGGTCGGAATGGTGACCACGTTCATGCGGTAGATGTCGTAGAATTCGGGCGCTTCGGTCAGCGCGGTCCCGGTCATCCCCGACAGCTTGGGATACATTCGGAAATAATTCTGGAAGGTGATCGAGGCGAGGGTCTGGTTCTCGGGCTCGATATTGACCCCCTCCTTGGCCTCCACCGCCTGGTGAAGTCCGTCCGACCAGCGCCGCCCGTCCATCATCCGGCCGGTGAATTCATCGATGATGATGACCTTCTCGTCCTTGACGATATAGTCGATGTCGCGGCGGAACATGGTGTTCGCCTTGAGCGCCTGATTGAGGTGGTGGACCACCTGCGTATTGGCGATGTCGTAGAGGTTCTGGCCCTCGATCAAACCGGCCTGCTCGAGCAATCGCTCGGCCTTTTCAGTCCCATCCTCGGTCAGGACGACGCTGCGCTGCTTCTCGTCCTTGTCGTAATCGCCTTCCTCGAACTGCTTCACCAGCGCGTCGACGGCGATGTAGAGGTCGGACTTGTCGTCGGTCGGGCCGGAGATGATCAGCGGCGTGCGGGCTTCGTCGATCAGGATCGAGTCGACCTCGTCGACCACCGCGAAGTGGAACGGCCGCTGGACCATCGCGTCGCGGCTGAACTTCATGTTGTCGCGCAGATAATCGAAGCCGAGCTCATTGTTGGTCGCGTAGGTGATGTCGGCGCCATAAGCCGCGCGACGCTCCTCCTCGCCCAGATTGGGGACGATCACGCCGACGCTGAGGCCGAGGAAATTGTGGACCTGTCCCATCCATTCGGCATCGCGGCGGGCGAGATAGTCGTTGACGGTGACGACATGGACGCCCTTGCCCGGCAGCGCGTTCAGATAGGTGGCGAGCGTCGCCACCAGGGTCTTGCCCTCGCCGGTGCGCATCTCGGCGATCTCACCGCGATGCAGCGCGATGCCGCCGATCATCTGCACGTCATAATGGCGCTGGCCGAGCGTCCGGCTGGCCGCCTCGCGGACCGTGGCGAAGGCCTCGGGAAGCAGGTCGTCGATCTTCGCGCCCGCTTCGAGCCGCTGGCGGAAAAGGATGGTCTGGTGAGCCAGTTCCTCATCGGTCAAGGCGGCGATGGTCGGCTCAAACGCATTGATGGTGTCGACGATCTTGCGGAGCTTGGCGACATAACGGTCGTTGCTCGACCCGAACAGCGACTTGGCCAGCGATTGCAGCATGAAACTTCCTTGGTGACGCGCAGGACATGAAGAAACGCGCCCGCGCGCGAGCGTGCTCAAGAGCCGGGCGATGTAGGTTCGGGGGGGTGGCTAGTCAACGACTTCGCCTTCGTCCTCCACCCTGTGGAGGGCAGGTGCCGCCGGCACCGGGCGGGCTTGACCGCTTGCCAAGCCCCCTCCGTCAGCGCTGCGCGCTGCCACCTTCCGACGCTGTGGGGAGGAAGTTTACAGAGCGCCTTCGATCCACGCCGCCAGCTGGCTCTTGGGCAGGGCGCCGACCTTCTGGGCGACGATCTCGCCATTCTTGAACAGCAGCATGGTCGGAATGCCGCGCACCCCATATTTGGTCGGCGTGTCGGGGTTTTCGTCGATGTTGAGCTTGGTGATGGTCAGTCGGTCGGCCATCGACTGGCTGAGTTCGTCGAGCGCCGGGGCGATCATCTTGCACGGGCCGCACCATTCGGCCCAGAAATCGACCAGCACCGGCTTGTCGGCTTCGAGGACGTCGGCGGCGAAGCTCTGGTCGGTGACGGACTTGGTCATGATCGCTCCTGATTCGGGTTTGAGGCCATATGGGTCGCCTGGCCGACATCCTCAAGCGCCAGTCGGATCAGCCGTGGTCCGGCCGTATATAGGAGCGCGACCTCGACCGGGCGATCGGGGAAGATCACCCGCAACGCCGCGCCATAAGCAGCCATCTGGCGGCGGTGGCTTTCGGGCACGGCTGCCGCATCGCGCGGCACCCGGCTGCCGGTCTTGAAATCGAGCAGCTGGATCCGTTCTGCCGTAACCCGCAGCCGGTCGACGGTGCCGGTGACGACATTGCCATCGGGCAGGGTCGCCGCGAGCGGGGCTTCGGTCAGCGCGTCGTCGGCGAACAGATCGGCATAATCGGGCGCCTCGACGATCAGCAGGGCGGCGTCTACCAGCGCGAGCCGCTCGGCCGCATCGGCCACCCCTGCCCCGCGTGCCAGCCATTCGAGCGCGGCGGCGCGGCGCTCGGCCGGGCGGGTCGCGGGCAGCCGCTCGAACAGGGCGTGAAGCAGGCGTCCGCGCTCAGCCGCGGCGTGCAATTCGGGGCCTGGTGGCGGCATGGCGTCACTGTCGCCCACCATCTGGGAGGGCGCGAGCGGGCGCGGCGGGCGCTCCTCCTGCGGTGCGGGCTGGCGGGCCCAGGTCGGAATGGTCGGTAATGCGAGGACGCGGACGATGCGCGCGGGCCGAGCCTCGGGCGGGTCGCCACCGCTGAGGATGCGCTTGCCCTCGGCGTCCTCGGCGACGCCATGCCCTTCGAGTGCAGCACCGACGCGGGCATGCCAGCTATCGTCCGAAATGCCCTTCATGGGTTGAATTCCCGCAACGATCAATCGTTCGGCGGCGCGGGTCATGGCGACATAGCCCAGGCGGAAATGTTCGCGCAGGTCGCGTGCTTCCTCGTCGGCGACGATGCCGTCGAAGGGCGGGCAAAGCTCGGCCTTGCGCGGCCGCAGGACCGGAAAGCCGCCGTCCGGGCCGGGCACGTCAAGGCTGGAGCGGATGCCGCCCAGATCCTTGGGATTGGTGGTCGCGTCGGCCAGGATCACCAGCGGTGCCTCCAGCCCCTTGGCGCCGTGCACGGTCATGATCCGCACCGCATTGCCGCGCCCCTCGGGATCGCGCTTGATCTCTACCTCGCCGCGCCGGAACCAGGCGAGGAAATGCTGCAGCGAAGCGGTCTCGGTCGCCTCGAACTGCAGCGCGGCGGCGACCAGTTCGTTGATCGGGTCGCGCGCCGCCCGCCCAAGCCGCGTCATCAGCTTGCGCCGTCCATCGAGCGGGCCGGACAGGATCGTCTCGAGGAAGTCGTGCGGCCCGCCATAATCGGCCATGTCGAGCAGGCTCTGCAACGCGTCGCGGGCATTGCGGAACAAGGCATTGTCGTCGGCGCGGGACTTGAGTTCGATCCACAAGGGCCGCCCCCGGCCATTGCCCGCCACTTCGTAGAGATCGTCCTGGTTGAAGCCGACCAGCGGCGAGACCAGCAGCGACGCCAGGGTCAGATCGTCGAGCGGCTGAACCGCAAAGGCCATGGCCGCGAGCAGATCCTGCACCGCCAGCGGCTCCGACAGGATCAGCCGGTCGATCCCCGCCGTACGCACCCCGCGTTCGAACAGCCGTGCGACCAGCAAGGCGGCGATGCCGTTGGCGCGGCTGCGAACCAGGATCAGGATATCGCCCGCCGTCAGTGGCCGTCCGGTCGCGGCGAGCAATGGCGCGCGGCGAAGCTCGGCGGCGATCCAGTCGGCCAGCTGCCTGGCATATTCGCGCTTGTTCTCCTTTTCCCACGCCTCCTCGGCCACGTCGCCGTCACTCTCCTCGGCGTCAGGCAGGGCGAATGCGGGCCAATGTTCGACCGTGCCGAAGCGGTCGGCGTGGAAGGCGATGTGACGCGGCGCGGGCGATGGCAGCCCGATCTGCGCGGGCCCGAGATCCTCCAGCACCCAGTCGACCAGGTCCAATATGGTTTGCGACGAACGGAAGCTGCGGCTGATCGACAGGTCGAGCAGTGGCCGCTCACCGTCCTCCGCCTTGGCCCGGAAGCGGCCCAGCGCCGCCTCGAACTCAGCTGGGTCGGTGCCCTGGAAACCGTAGATCGCCTGCTTGAAATCGCCGACCATGAACAAAGTTCGGCCTTCCGGGCCCGCCCCGTCGCCGGCGAAATATTCCTCCGCCAACGCCTCGACGATCGCCCATTGCGCGGCGTTGGTATCCTGCGCCTCGTCGACCAGCAAATGATCGGTTCGCCGGTCGAGCTTGTAGCGCACCCAGGCCGCGATCCCGCCTTGCGCGAAGAGGTCGCGGGTCCAGCGGATTAGGTCGTTGAAATCGGCCACCCCCGCGGCGCGTTTGGCGCGCGCATATGCCTCGGCAAAGCGCGAACCCGCGCGCAGCCCCGCCGCCATCAGCCGGAGAAGGGCGTCGGAGCGAAGCAGGCCGAGCAGTTCCTCGACTTCCTCACACAGCCGATCGGTTTCTTCCTGCGCGTCGGGCCAATGCTTGATAATATACCGGACCGATCGGCGCGAAGCCGTCCCGGTCAGCACCGTGGCCTTTGCAAAAATCTCGAGATTTCGGCAACGCACCTCGTGATCGAGCGCGAGCCATTGTTCGATCCCGGCAATAACCGGCTCTCCCGATGACTTGCCCCAGGCGCGATACGCCGCCGCCAATTGCTGCAGCGCGCCGCAGTCGAATCTGTCGTCGTGGCACCGTTCCGCGACCAAGGCTGCAATGTCGCCCTCTGGGAGGTCGAGCTGCTTCCGCAGCCCCGGCTCGACCGCGTCCGGATTTCGGAACGCCGCCATGACCTCGCGTGCACCCGCGCAGCGGCGCAGATAGCCGACCACCGCCCGCTCATCGAGTCGCCCGGCGAGGATTTCGAGGTCGGCGAGGAACGCCCCGTCGCCCGCCGCCGATTGCTCGGCCAGTGCAGCGAGCGTTCGCTCGACCAGCGCCTCCTCCTCGCGGCCCTCGATCGGGCGGAAGCCGGGCGTGATCCCCGCTTCGGCCGGGAATGCGGCGAGGATTGTCTGGCAGAAACTGTGGATAGTCTGGATCCGCAGGCCGCCGGGACAGTCGAGCACGGTCGCGAACAGGGCGCGGGCGCGGGCCAGTAGCGCCGGGGTCGAGGTTAGCCCGAGCGCGCCGAGCTCGGCGGTCAGCAGGCGATCGTCGAGCCGCACCCAGCGTGCCAGCCTGCCCCCGACCCGCTCCGCCATCTCCGCCGCTGCGGCCTTGGTGAAGGTCAGGCACAGGATCGTCTCGGGCCCTGCCCCGCCGAGCAGTAGCCGCAGCACGCGCGCGGTCAGTACCTGCGTCTTGCCCGTCCCCGCGCTGGCCGACAACGCGGCATGGATCGCCGGATCGGCGGCCTCGGCCTGATCGGCCTGCAGCGCCTTCAAGATGGTCATTCGCGACATGGCTCACCGCTCTTAACGCTTCCCTCCCCCGCCGCCATCGGTTTATGAGCCCGGCAAAGCCGACATGAGGAACCTGACAGTGACCGAAGCGCCGAAAAAGAACGAACCCAAGCCTTCCGCGCCCGATCGCAAATTCAAGGCAGGGGTCGCGGTGGGGATCGGCTCGGCGGCGATCGTGGCAGCTTTGCTCTACGCGCGCTCGGGGCCCAAGAAGAAGAAATAAGCCCTCAGTCGCGGCCGAGCCACTCCTCGAGCCGCATCAGCTGATCGTAATCGCTGCCGACCGCAAAGCGCGGCTGGAGCTTGGCGGTGAAGGGATCGTTCCCCGTCAGCCAGCGCGCCGCAGCGGTGCAGAAATGCTCCTGCGCCGCGTCGAGCAGCCCACCGGGATCGGGCATTTTCTGTACGAAACCGCGCTTGTCGCCCTTGGCTTCCTTGGCGAGCGACCAATATTCGAGCGCACTGGATCGGCCCTTCATCCCCTCGAACCCGCCAGCGTCGGCAATCAGCCCGAGCAGCCCCAATTGCAGCGCGAACCCCGCCTCGACTTGCTTCCTGGCGGGCGGATTCCCGCTCTTATAGTCGAGGATGGCGAGGCTGCCGTCAGCCAACCGGTCGATGCGATCCGCACGGCCGATCAGGCGAATGCCCGCGATTTCCGTCTTTCCGTCGACCTCGGCCCCGGCGGGACGCCGCCCGGCAGCCTGATTGTCGGTCTCGATCTGCGCCAGCCGCGCGATCGCGTCGAGCAGCCGCGGCCCCCACAGGCTGCGCAGCAGCGGATGGATGTCGTCCGCTTCCAGCAATGTGCGGGCGCGCGGAAGCAATTGCGCGGGCGCGCATTGGTCCTCCTCATACCAGGTTTCGAACAGGCGATGGACGAGGATCCCGCGCCACGCCGCATCCTGCTCGGCACCAAGCGGCGACAGCGGCATCAGCTTGAGCATCGCCCGGGCGTAAAAGGAATAGGGGTCGGCCTTGAGCCGGTCGAGGTCGGTTACCCGGATCAGCCGCGGGCGCTCGTCAGCGGGCGGGCGCGGGCGTGGGCGATTGGCGGGAGTCTCGGGACCGACAGGCTCGTCGAGCGCGAGCGCCAGCCGCTCGAGCCGGCGGTGGCGCGGCAGCCCGCCGGTCAGCGCCTGGAGCCGCAGCAACAGCCGCGAGCCGATGGTCGGCGAGCGGGCATCGCGGCGCGACCGCGTCAGCAGCACTTCGGGCGCACAGAGGAGCCCGGCGAAATCATGCGCGGCAAGCCCGATCCGGGTCTCGCTGCCCGGCAATCCGAGCGCCCGGCGGATTTGCGGAGCAAGCCACGGATCGGGGATCGGCGTCGCGGGCCAGCTGCCCTCGTTCAGCCCCCCCAGCACCATCAGGTCGGTCCGCAGCAGCCGTGCTTCCAAGAGGCCGAGGATCTGAACGCGGGGATGCTGGCCGAAGGGCGGGCGGATCGCCTGGCCCTCCAGCAGGTCGCGCAGCAGTGGCGCTGCATCCTCTTCGCGCAAGGCGAATTGGGCGCAGCCGGGGGATGATTCCAGCTCGGCGAGCAGTTCGGCGGCGGCGCGTCCGGCAGGCCCGCTCCACAATTTGTCGCCAGCCAGCAAGTTGGCGGTTTCGCGCAGGCGCGCGGCAAGCGTGGCGAGCGTCAGAGGGCCCTCGAGCAGCTCTGCGACCGCCCCCGCCAATGGGCGCAGACGCTCCCAAGCCTCGGCCGCGCCCTTGGTGCGGGTGGCAGCGATCGCCCGGTCGAGCCCCTCGATTCCAGCGGGAGGCCGCGGGCCGCGCAGCGCGAGGTCGAGCGTCCGGACATCGTCCCGCAACGGACCGCGCGCCTCGCCCTCGCCGACCAGCGGATGGCCGAGCAGGCCGAGCAAGGCGACCGGTGACAAGTGCTCTGCGGCAGCCTCGATCATTCCAAGCAGCAGGCTGCCGGGCGGCATCATCGACAGCGGCGTACCGGCGCTGTCGTCGGCGACGATCCCCCAGCGCTTCAGCTGCGCCGCAACCCGGCGGGCAAGCATCCGGTCTGGGGTGACCAGGGCGGCGCGCCGACCGGGGGTCTGGATCGCTTCGCGCAAGGCCAGCGCGATGGCCATGGCCTCGGCGGCGGGATCGGGCAGGATGGCGAGGCGCACCCCGGCGAGGCTGCGCTCGCGAAACGATAACTCGCTCCATTCGTGACTGAAGGCGGCGGCGGTAAGGGCGCGCGCGGCCACGCAGCTGCGCCTGACGAGAGCACGGTCGGGCTTGGTCGGCCACGGAACGACCTCGGCGCGGTTGACGCTGATCCGCTCAAGCAGCAATTTCAGATGATATTGCGGGTGGGTCGGCTCGGGGCGTGGCCCGTCCTCACCTTCGAGGCCCAGCGCCTGCCACTGGTCCTCGGGCAGGTGCGCCGCGGGCGCAAGGCCGGGAAGGATGACCGCGCCGTCGGGCATGCGCGCGATGACCGCCAGAAGCTCGGCGATGGCGGGCGCGGCGGTGGTGATCCCAGCGGCGATGGTGAAGCCGGCCGGCGGATTGGCTTTCCACCGCCGCGCGGTCGCACGAAGCAGCCGGTTGCGGCGATCGGCAAGGTCGATCCGCCCGAGCGCGGCCAGCCGCAGCGGCCAGTCGTCGAGCAGGATGCCGAGCGAGTGCAGCGCGCGGGCATGGTGCTCGGCAAGCTCGGCGTCCTCGGGCTCGAGCGCGCGCACCGAAGCCACTGGCACTTCTTCCACCAGCAACTGGTCCAGCGTGCGCGCCAATTCGCCCGCCAGCCGCCAACATTCGGCCGGCCCGGTCTCCTGTCGCGCCTGGATGGCGAGCGCTAGCTCGGCGCGGCGGGTCAGCGGATCGACCGCGGGCGGAATCGGCGCGCCGCCCGGTTGCTCGAATGCGCCGCCGATGCGGTCGTCGAGCGCCGGGTCGCCGACGGGGATCAGCCGGGGCAGCAGCAGGCCGTCGCTGCTCACCCGGACGAAGGCCTCGGTTAGTGTACGCACCGCTCGGGCGTTGGGCAGGAGGATCCGCCCGCTGGCGAGGCCGAGCGGATCGCCGGCGTGCCGGCGAACAAGTTCGGCCGCGAGTGCGTCGGCGAAGCTCGCTTCGGCCGGGATCGAAAAGACCGCCGGGCGGCGCTGCTCAGTCGCGGGCAAGCGCATCCTCGGTGGCGCGGATCGCACCCGGCGTGCCGACATCGAACCACAGGCCCTGGTGGACCACGCCGAAGCAGCGGTCGGCGGCGATCGCCTTGTCCCACAGGACGTTGGTCGAGAAAGGCCCCTCGGGCGCATCGTCGAGCAGGCGCTGCGCCATCAGCTGGATACCCGTGTAGACGAACGGCGCGACCCGGCTCTTGGCGCGGCGGCGGACCCGTCCGTCGCGGTCGAGGTGGAAATCGCCGACGCCATTGTGATTGCCCGCGCGGGCCAGCGGGACGAGCAGCAGCAGCGCGTCCATGCGCTTGGCGTCCCATTGGCTGGCGAGCAATTTGACCGTGTCGCTCGGCCCGTCGACCCAGAAATTGTCGCTGTTGATCGCCAGGAACGGGTCGCAATCGATGAGCGGCCGCGCCCGGACGAGGCCGCCGCCCGTCTCCAGCAGCAACTCGCGCTCGTCGCTGATCACGACATCGAGGTCGGTGTGCCGCGCGGCCAGATGCGCTTCGAGAGAATCGGCGAGGTAATGAACGTTGACCACCACGCGGCTGACCCCGGCGGCGCGAAGCCGGTCGAGGACATGGTCGAGCAACGCCTTGCCGGCCACCTCGACCAACGGCTTGGGCCGGGTGGCGGTCAGCGGGCGCATGCGCTTGCCGAGCCCCGCCGCCATGACCATCGCGGTGCGCGGGACCGCAGCGGGAATGTCGGGACGAAGGCGCAGCGCGCGGCGGACCTTGAGCTCGGTCACGCCGCTACCCATGCGGCGGCGCGGGCGGCGGCCGGCACATTGGCGTCGAACCAGGCCCTGACCGGGGCAAGGCCGGGCGCGACCAGGTCGCGTTCGAGCAGGCCCCACATGCGCGGCTGGAAACGCCGATAGCCGAGCTTGCCGTCGCGCTTCCACAGCCGGCAGAACACCCCGAGGATGCGCGTGTTGCGCTGCGCCGCAAGCGCCCAATAAGCGCGCTCGAAGACCTCGCGCTCGGCGATGGTGGCGAGGTAGCGATCGATCATCGCGCGCTCGATGGTTGGCGAGACGTCGCGCCGCGCATCCTCCAGCACCGAGGCAAGATCATAGGCGGGGTGCCCGGCCAGCGCATCCTGGAAGTCGAGCAGGCCAAGGTGCGCGACCCCGCTGCGCCCGCCGACCAGCATGATATTCTCGGCATGGAAGTCGCGCAGCACGGTGACCGGGGCAAGACCGTCGTTCGCGATCGGCGCCAGCACCTCACGCCAAGCGGCGCGATAGCCTGCGCGATCGACCTCCATGCCTACCGCCGGCGCATACCATTCGGGGAACAGGTCAAGCTCGGCCAGCCATTCGTCGAGCCCGTGTGCTTTCAGCCCCGGCATCGGCGGGTGCCGGTGTAATTCGCCCAGCAGGTCGACCGCCAGCGCATAAAGCTCGCCTTCGCGCGAAGGGTCGTCGTCGAGCGTCTCGCGCAGCCGGCAATCGCCGAAATCGCCCAGCAGCAGAAGTCCCGCCTCGAGGTCGCGGGCAAGGATATCGGGGGCGCTCAGTCCCTTGCCCGTCAGCCATTCGGCGACCGCGACGAACGGTCGCGGATCCTCATGCGGCGGGGGCGCGTCCATCAGCACCGCCTGGCCCTGGCTACCGTGGACCCGGAAATAGCGGCGAAAGCTCGCATCGCCGGCTAGCGGCTCGATCCGCGCACCGGGCCAACCAGCGGCGGCAAGGAAGGCGGGGGCGTTGGCGGGCGGAATCATGGGCTGGGAGGGTGCGGCGGCCATCGCCCCTCCCATGGCGGCGGCACCTGCCAAGTCAAGGCGCGGCGGTCCTCGCCCAGCGGCTCGAGGCGGAGGCGCAGCGCCTGTGGCCAGGCTGCCGCACCCGCGCGCTCGGGCCATTCGACCAGCAGCGCGCCTTCGCTCAAGATCTCGTCGAGCCCGAGTTCGAGGAGGTCGCTCGGCTCCTCGATGCGATAGAGGTCGGCGTGGAAGACGGGCAGCCGCAGCGCTTCATAGGGCTGGACGATCGCAAAGGTGGGCGACGGCACTTCGCCGAGGTGGCCGAGCGCAATCAGCACGGACCGTGCAAGGCTGGTCTTGCCAGCGCCAAGCGGTCCGTCGAGCGTGACGACATCGCCGGGCTTCAGCACATCCGCCAGCGCGGCCCCCGCGGTGGCCATCTCGGGCTCGGCGAGGGTCCACATCGTCAGCGCCCTTCGCGCGGCAGCGTGACCAGCAGGCTGGTGCCCTTGCCCTCCACGCTCGTCAGCGCGACCGTCCCGCCATGCGCCTCGATGAACTGGCGTGACAAGGGCAGGCCGAGGCCAAGGGCGGCGTCCCCGCGGCCCTCGCCGAGCCGGGTGAATCGCTCGAACACAACCGCCTGCAATTCGGGCGCGAGGCCCGGACCGGTATCGGCGACCAGAATTTCCGCATGGCCCTGGTCGCCCCGGGTAATCACCCGCACCTCGCCCTTGTCGGTGTAGGCGATGGCGTTGCGCAGGATATGCTCGAGGCTTTCGCGCAATCGCCGCGAATCGCCCTGGACCGAGCCCGTGCCCTCGCCGACAACCAGCCGGAAGCGCAGGCGCTTCGCCGCCGCGGCCGGCTCCATCCCCTCCGCGACGCTGCGCACCAGTCCTGCCAGATCGACCCGCTCGCGCTCCAGCGGCACCTCGCCCTTCTCGCCCTGGGTGAGGTCGAGCACGTCGTCGATCAGCCGCGACAGGCGCGCGACCGATTCGAGGATCGCGGCGACATATTCTTGGGCGGACCCGGTCAAATCGCCCGCATAACCGCCCTTCAACATCTCCGCGAAGCCACCGATCGAGGTCAGCGGGGTACGCAGTTCGTAGCTCATGTTGGCGACGAACTCGGTCCGCACCCGGTCCGCCTTCTCCAGCGCTTCGGCCCGTTCGCGCAGCGCGGCTTCGATCCGGCTTGAGTCGGTCACGTCGATCATCGTGAAAAGCGCATTGCCGTCGGGCAGCGGGACCGCTGCAAATTCGAACTGGCGACCATCGGCGAGGCTTAACCGCCCGCGCTCCGCCCGCCGCTCGGACGTCGCGGCGCGGATCAGTTCGCGCAGCGTTGCGGCGGCGGTCGGATTGACCAGCCGCTGAGCAAAGGCCGGGACCAGCTCGTCGACGCGCGGATGCTCGGCCAGCCAGGCTTCGTCGAGGTTCCAGAAGTTGCCGAAGCGCCGGTTCCACAGATACAACCGACCGTCCGAGGCGAACACCGCAATTCCCTCGAACAGATTGTCGAAGGTGGCGCTGTGCACCCGCAGCAGCGTGTCGCGGGCGCTGGCGAGCCGAACCTGTTCGGTCCGATCCTCGAAGATCAGCCGCAGGCCGCCGTCGGGCAGCGGCTGTCCGACGACCCGCACGTGGTCGCCATTGGCGAGGATCCACTCATCCTCCTGAACTTCGGTCGCACTGGTGAACCATGCCCGTCGTTCGGCCTTCCACAGGGGAAAATCGCGCGTTTCCGGCAGTCGATGGTGCTCGCGCATGCGTTCCAGCAGGCGGTCGAACTCGGGCTTTTCGTCGAGCCATTCGGGCTCCATCTGCGCCAGGATCGCGAACGGGCGGTTATAGGATGACAAACGACGTTCGCTGTCGAACTGGACCGCGCCCGCGGTCATCCGGTCGGACAGCTCGCGCTGGCTCTGGATGTAGCGGTCAAGCTCGGCCCGGGTGTCGTCCAGCTCCTGGATATCGATCGCATAGCCGGCGACCGTTCCGCCGGGCAAAGGCACATCGACCAGCCGCAGCAGCCGCCGCTCACCGCCGATCGTCGCCGGATGGGTGCGCTCTATCGTGACGCCGTCCGCGACCGCGCGCGCGGCGCCCGAGCGCGGGCTGTCGCTATCGCCGGTCTCCTCGACCAGTTCGATCCCCCGCGCGACCACTTCCCCGGCGTCGCTCGCCTCGACCGCGCGGACGAACGCGCGATTGACGAGGGCGAGGTTAAGGTCGGTCCCGCGCACCCACATCGGGAAAGGCGCGGCCTCGATCAATTGCGTCAGCGCGCCCAGCGCCTGCTGCGTGCCCTGGAGCCGCTCGGCGGTCCCGGCCCGCTCGCGTTCCGCGCTGCTGCTGTCGGCGATCCACAGCAGCACCGCGCCGGCGGGGGCTGGTGCAGGTGCCGGCCCTCCACGCAGGTCGAGCAACCGCCCGGAACCGCGAATCCTGATCGAGCGATCGATCCGCCGCGATCCGACGGCGGCGGCGGCGAGGTCGGCGGCAAGCGGCAGGCGCTCGTCCTCGGCGATCCCCTCGGGCCCGAATAAATCGTCGAAACAGGAGACGCCCTCGGAGCCGAGCAGGCGGAGCAGCGAAGGATCGGCCTCCAGACTACGGTCGGGGCGTACGATCAGCGGGCGCGAGGGCGCGGCGGCGAGCAACGCGCCGATCTCCCGCGCGCGGACGATCTGCCGACGCGCGGCGGCCATGCGGCGGGCGGCGAGCAGGGTCAGCAGCATAGCCAGCGGGAGCCACAGCGCGGCCAGCGCTAGCAATAGCCCCGAAGCCTGACCCTCCCCGATCATCGAGGCCCCGCCCCGCCGATTTCTGTCATGCCGATGGGCTTAGCCGGGGAAGCGTCGAGCCCCAAGCCAAACAAAAGGGCCGGGCAAGGTTCCCGCGAAGAAACCCTGCCCGGCCCGGATGCAAACCAGATCGAAGGATCAGCGGCCGAAGCGGATGCCGAACCCGGCGAGGATCATGTGACGGCTGGCGTCGATATTGTCGCCGACCGGCAGTTTGCCCTCGTAGAGGTTCTTGTAGCGTTCGTAATTATACTCGGCCTTGATGTAGGTGCTGCGGCCGAGGTCGAGCTCGACGCCGGCACCGCCGTGGAAACCGTTGGCGGTTTCGCTCTGATCGATGCGATTGACGATCGGCGTGGTCACCGTGGCGGTCGAGCCCGGACGGCTCCGATAGGTCGCGTCGATCTTGGCGCGGCTGATGCCGCCCTTGATGTAGATCATCCCGCCATCGCCGGTCTTGAGGCCCGCCCGAACGCCGGCACGCAGGTTGTTACCGGCATCGAAGCAGAATTCGTCGCTGGCGACGGGCGGCGCGGTAAAGACATTGCCGCGGCACTGCTCAAGCTGGCTGTTGAGCAGCCCGGCATAAGCCCCGACGATCAGGTTCGAACCGACGCGGGCATCGACGCCCACTTCGGCGCCGAAAGTGAAGCCGCTGGTTCCGATATCCCGCTCCTGGCTGCGGGCCTGGATGTAGGCGGTGCGAAGCTCATCGTAACCAAAGTTGAGCTCGCCGCGCAGATTGACCGCGCGATCGATCGAAGCCGTCGAATCCTGGGCCACGGCTGGAGTGGCCATGGCAATGGTCGCAAGCAGCGGCAGTGCAGTGAGGAAAGCCTTCATAATCAAACCTTTCTTTTGTCTCTGTCGCCGCGACTAGAAGCGGGCACGGCCGCTGATGAAGGCCCGGCGACCGATCAGGTCATATTGGGTCCCGAACGTCGGAGACTTGCCCGTCGCACTGATGGACGCCGGGTTGAAGGAGCCCGACACGCGCGGAGGATTGGTATCGAACAAATTGTTGATGCCGGCCGTGATGATGAAGCGATCGTTAGAGAACGACCGCGTCACCGACGCGCTGTGGTAGAAGACCGGATCGAGCTTGTAGATCGAGCAATATTCACCGCCACGGATGGCGGCGCCTGCGGTTCCGCGCAGGCAGGTGTCGAAGCCGCGATTCGCAAGGTTACGGACGTCCTGCTCGTTCGACACGGCGCCGACGATATCGAGACCGTAGAAGATCGACCAATCGCCGATGTCGTAGGTGGTGCGCACGTTGCCGGTGAACTTCGGTTCGCCGATTTCACCATTGTCGTCCGCGATTACGCCGCGGAACAGCTCGAATCGATCCTCAAGCTGCCACGTGCTCTGACCGAGGATCGACAGCTTGCCGTAACGGCCCAGATCCTGGCTGATCCGGGCGGTCAGATCGACGCCGCGGTTCCGCTGCGAGTTGATATTCAGATAAGGGTTCGAAACCGAGATGATCGCGCCGAAGTCCGACGTGTTGGGATCAGTGTTCCGAACGAAGAGCGAGCAGGCCGGATCGGTCGGGAAGCTCTCGCTATTCAGGCACTGGAAGATGATGTTGTTTGCACCAAGGGTCGTAATCTGACCCTTCACGTCGATGTCGAAATAATCGACCGCAACGCTGAAGCGCATTCCTTCCCACAGCCCGACCGTCGGCGTCAGGACGACGCTGAAGGTCTTGGCCTCGGACGTCTCCGGCTCAAGCACGCCAACGCCGCCACCCGTGGTGATCGTGGCCGAAGAGCCGCGGCCCGGATAGGTCGGCTCGAGACCCAGGGCAGCACAGCGGCCCGCGATGCGGGTGTCGAGCGTGCCGGCCAGCGAACGAGGTCCATAGTTGATGCAAGGATCGATCGCGCCCTGCCCCTGGAAACCGGTCTGGTTGGCGAGGAACTGCTCGAACAGCGCCGGAGCGCGGAACGAGGTGCCGCGGGTGGCACGGAACCGCAGCCAGTCGTTGACCTGCCAGTTGACGCCCAGCTTGTAGGTCCAGTTGCCGTTGTTGGTATCGTTCGCGCCGTCCGGGTCACGCTCGGAATAGACGTTGGTCAAGCGGGCCGCGCCCGACAGGCCGAGATACTTGATGAACGGCGTATTGTGAACCAGCGGGAAGTCGACTTCGGCAAAGGCTTCCTTGCTGACCGAATAGCCAGCGGTGCGACCCGCGACCGACTGACCAAAGACGTTGCTGATCAGGCGCTGGCAGGGCTGGTCGGGTTGACGGCAGCGCAGGTCGGTCGCTGCGATGCTCGCATCGAAGAGCGGGTTGACCGACAGGGCGATGTTGCCCGGGGTGTCGTCAATCTCGTCGCGGCGCCACTGAACACCGGTCGCCAGGCCGACCGGACCGGCCGGCATGCGGAACACCGTACCGGCAACACTGACTTCACCCGTCAGCTGCGTATATTTGGTGTTGCCGGTTTCTTCGCCAAACAGGAAAGCGCTCTCGGCGGCATTGAAGTTGCCGGCAATGACGCGCGGATCGGTGAAGTCGATGTCGACGCAGGCGATGCGCCGGATGCGGGTCAGCTGGCCCGGCTGGCAGGCCTGCGAGCGCAGTTCCTGCAGCTCGACGGCGTCCTGGAACACCCGGCTGTTGGTGTAGTCACCGTTCGAGCGGCTGTACTGCACGAAGCTGTCGAGCGCCCAGTTGCTGTTGATGTCCCACTTCGCGCCAACCACGCCGCGCGCGTAATCGACCTTGGTGGAAACGAAGGTCGGGATGCCGATGACCGGTTGGATGAGGAAGTTGCCGGCGAAGCCCGCATTGAACGGGTCACCGCCGGTCAAAGGATTACAATTGGCATTCAGAAGCCGCTGGGTTGCCGAGCAGATGTTTACCGGGACCTGGCTGAGGGCGGTGACGGTACCGAGCGTGCCGCCGCTGAACTGGTTGAAGAACAGCTGCCGGAGGCCGTCGGTCTCAGACTCGCGGCGATTAAACAAAAATTCGCCGACCAGTTCGACGCCGTCAGTGATCTCGTAGCTGGCGTCGAGCGTCGCAGTGTAGCGTTTCAGGCTTGGGAAGATGTCGACACCGGCCAGCAGCGGCGACTGCTGATTGAGCAGCGCAAGACTGTTGCGGCAGACCTCGAAGCTGCCCGTCGTCGCCGGGGTGCAGGCCAGCGCCAGCGGGAAGAAACCCGTCGGGGTCTGGAACGTCGCGGTCTGAGGAATGCCGGGCAGGAATTCGGAGTAGCGATTTTCGGGATTGCCGAAGCCGATCACTGAGAAGGTCACGGCCGGATCGGCTGCGGTTGCGCGAGCGCCCGACAGCGAAAGATAGTTGGTCTGCGTGGTGTTGCAGCGCGGCCGGCCGGTGCGCGGATCGAGGACGTCGACGCGGGTGCCGGCGGTGTTGAACAGATACTCCTCGGAGCACAGCAGATAGTCGCGGTCGCCGCGGCTCATGTCGTTGCGCTTGAAGAAGTCGACGCCGACGATGATGTGCCCGCGATCGAATTCCTTCCCCCAGGCAGCATTGACGTTATATTGCTCGGCGCCGCTCTCAAACGGCCGCGACAGCTGGCCGCGGATCTCGAGACCGTCGGTGGCGCGCTTGGTCTTGATGTTGGCGACGCCCGCGATGGCGTCCGACCCATAGATCGACGACGCGCCGGTCTTGAGGATCTCGACCGTCTGGATGATCGAGGAAGGAATGACGTTCAGGTCGAAGCCGGCGATCGAACCGCGGGTACCGGCCGGACCGGCACGGCGGCCGTTGATGAGGACCAGGGTGCGCTCGGCACCAAGACCACGCAGCGACAAGGTCTGTGCGCCGACGCCGCCGTTGGTGACGAAGCCACCGGCCGAAATCAGCGAGGTAATCTGGAACGAGCCCGACGCGATCGGCGAGCCCTGAAGAATTTCGGCCGTGTTGGTCGCTCCGCCCTTCTGCTCGAGATTGGGGTCGATAACCGTAATTGGATCGGGGCTATTAAATGCGCTACGCTTGAGGCGCGAGCCGGTCACGACGATGTCGCTGCTGCTGGCGTCTCGAGCGGCGTTGGCTTCCGGCGTGATCGTCGCGGGATCGCCGGCCGCTTCAGCGGTGCCTTCGGCCTCGACGCTTTGGCCCTTGAGGCAGTCGGCACGCTCTTGCTCGGTGGCGAGCTTGGCGCATTGCTCGGCCTCGCTCGGGGTCACCGGGGTGGCGGTCTGCGCGAAGGCAGGGGCGGAGAGGCCAAGGGCGATCGCAAAAGCGGACGCGGAAACGGTCAGGGTGGGCTGAAAGCGCATGAGGCTCGAATCCTGCATATCGAATAGAAGATTGCGCGGCATGCCCGACCGCGCTTTGGTTGCAAACGGTTAACCCGCATCGTTGAACACGACAGCGGTCCTATGTGACAAAACAGACACAAGTAGAATTGGATGGACCAACAGGCAGCTGGCGTCGCTCGAGCGACGGCTGGATTCGACTAACGGCGGAATGGCGGCCTCGCCATCTTGGCGCGCTACATATAAAGAAAGCTTTATATTTGCCTTTCGGTAGCGCTGCGGCTAGCGGCTGCCTCGTTTCGCGGGGGCGTTTCCCCGCCAGTCTCAACAACGCTGGAGCTTCCCCGTGGCCACTGCCGCCGACACCCTGAACCGTGATTACTTCGTCAAGGATCTCTCCCTCGCCGACTTCGGTCGCAAGGAGATCGAGATCGCCGAGACCGAGATGCCCGGCCTGATGGCCCTGCGCGAGGAGTTTGGTGCGTCCAAGCCGCTCGCCGGCGCGCGCATCACCGGCTCGCTCCACATGACAATCCAGACCGCGGTGCTGATCGAGACCCTCACCCACCTCGGCGCCAAGGTCCGCTGGGCAAGCTGCAACATCTTCTCGACGCAGGACCATGCCGCCGCCGCCATCGCCGTAACCGGCGTGCCGGTGTTCGCGACCAAGGGCGAGACGCTTGAGGAATATTGGGATTATGCGGCCCGCATCTTCGATTGGGCGCACGAAGGCGATCAAGACGAGACCTGCAACCTGATCCTCGACGACGGCGGCGATGCCACCATGTTCGCGCTGTGGGGCGCGCGGGTCGAGGCGGGCGAGACCCTGTTCGAACCGACCAACGAGGAAGAGGAGGTGTTCGTCGCCACCCTCGGCCGCTTCCTCAAGGAGCGTCCCGGCTACCTCACCAAGACCGTCGCCGCGATCAAGGGCGTCAGCGAAGAGACCACCACCGGAGTCCACCGCCTCTATGAGCTGGCCAAGCAGGGCAAGCTCCCCTTCCCCGCGATCAACGTCAACGACAGCGTGACCAAGTCGAAGTTCGACAACCTCTACGGCTGCAAGGAATCACTGGTCGACGCCATCCGCCGCGCCACCGACGTCATGCTGGCCGGCAAGGTTGCCGTGGTCGCGGGCTTCGGCGATGTCGGCAAGGGCTCGGCCGCCTCGCTCCGCAACGGTGGCGCGCGCGTCTTGGTGACTGAAGTCGACCCGATCTGTGCGCTGCAGGCGGCGATGGAGGGCTATGAAGTCGTAACGATGGAGGAGGCCGCCCCGCGCGCCGACATCTTCGTGACCGCGACTGGCAACATGGACGTCATCACGCTCGATCACATGCGCGCGATGAAGAACATGGCGATCGTCTCGAACATTGGCCACTTCGACAGCGAGATCCAGATCGTCGCGCTGAACAACATGAAGTGGACCGAGATCAAGCCGCAGGTCGACGAGGTCCAGTTCCCCGACGGCAAGAAGATCATCGTGCTGGCCAAAGGCCGCCTGGTGAACCTGGGCTGCGCCACTGGCCACCCGAGCTTCGTCATGTCGGCCAGCTTCACCAACCAGGTGCTGGCGCAGATCGAACTGTGGCAGGGCGGGACGAAGTACGGCAAGGACGTCTATGTCCTCCCCAAGCATCTCGACGAAAAGGTCGCCGCGCTCCACCTCGACAAGCTGAGCGTCAAGCTCAGCACGCTGTCCGACAAGCAGGCTGCCTACATTGGCGTGAAGCCGGCGGGACCGTTCAAGCCCGAGCATTACCGCTACTGAGCGTCGGCGAGGGGCCTCAGTGCATCGCGCAGGGGCCCCAGCCATTTCGCATAGGGCTTCCACGTTCCCACCCCTTCGCGGTTGAGCGGGCGGCGCACCTGCTCGCTGCTGGCGGTCGCGACTGGGGCCGAGGACAGGTGGAAATCGAGGCAGTCGGGCTCGAACGCCAGCCCCAGGAATTCGAGCATCCGCCGGGTCTGCCCCTCGAGGTCGTCGAGCACTTCGGCATAGTCTATCTGCAGGATGGCGCCCGGTGCCAGGGCGGCAAGGCCGTCGAGCTGGCGGACATAATCGACGTAAAAGCTCCCGAGGTCGCGCTGGTCGCTCGCCGCCGGATGCCCACGCGAAAAGAGCGTCCGGTAATTGGACCAGCAGCAGTCCATCGCGTCGCGGCGGATGTCGATCACCCGTGCCTCCGGAAGCGCGCGCAGGATGAGCGAGAGATGCTGCCAATTCATGTGCAATTTGTCGATCAGCACCGGGCGACCCAGCCGGCGATGCTCCGCCGCGCGCTCGACATAAGTGCGTCCGATGGCGCTCAACTGCGACCGCGACAGGCCCGCAATGGCCGCCTCGATCGAGACCCCAGGATGGTCCCTTCCCAGCCGTTCGACCAGCCAGGGCATGATCGCCAGCTCGCCCGCCGCCTCGACCCGGCTATGACGCCCGAGCACCCGCTCGATCAGGGTCGAGCCCGACCGCGGCATGCCGACGATGAACAGGGGTGTGAACCCGCCCCCCTGTGGGCGGCGGCGCGGCGGGATCGTGGTCGTCTTCGCCTGCGCCAGCGCCTCGTTGACCCGCGCCGTCAGCGTTGTCCGGTCATAGGGCTGGGCGACGCGGCGAAGGGCGTTGCCCTTGGCATAATGGTCGAAGGCGGCGTCGTGCTCGGCCATTTTCTGGCGCACCGCGCCGATTGCGAAATGGAGATTGCCGGCATGTTCGGGATCATCACCTCGCGCCGCCAGCGCTTCCTCCATGCAGGCGAGATCGCCCTGCGTGATCGCCGCCGCGTCGAGGTTGACTA
>JANPKL010000063.1:0-7977 GCA_031425975.1 Sphingomonas sp. | reverse complement strand
GCCGCCTCGAGCTCGGTCGCCATGTCGGCCAGCATGAATTGGGTATTCTGAAAATCGGCGATCGCGGTCCCGAACTGCTTGCGGTCCTTGGTATATGCGACCGCCTCGTCGAGGCAGCGCTGCCCTCCGCCCAGGCTGCACGCGCCGATGTTGAGCCGTCCCCCGTCGAGGCCCATCATCGCGATCCGGAAACCCTCGCCCTCGCCGCCGACGCGGTTCTCGACCGGCACCCGGACCTCGTCGAAATTGACCTGGCACGTGGGTTGGCTGTGCCAGCCAAGCTTGCGCTCCTGCGCGCCGAAGCTGACGCCGGGCATGTCCTTCTCGATCACCAGCGCGCTGATTCCCTTCGGCCCGTCTTCGCCGGTGCGGACCATGGTGACGTAGATTTCGTTCTCGCCGCCGCCGGAAATGAACGCTTTGGACCCGGAGACTACATAATGATCGCCGTCCCGGACCGCCCGCGTCTTGAGCGCTGCCGCGTCCGAGCCACTCGCCGGCTCGGTCAGGCAATAGCTGCCCAGCCGCTCCATCGGAATCATGCTCGGTAAATATTTGTGCTTCACCGCCTCCGAGCCGAAGTGGTCGATCATCCACGCGGCCATGTTGTGGATCGAGATGAACGCGCTGGTCGAGGGGCAGCCGTAACTCATCGCCTCGAAGATCAGCGCCGATTCGAGCCGCCCGAGCCCGATCCCGCCACTCTCCTCGCTGACGTAGATCGCGCCGAAGCCAAGCTCGGCCGCCTTGATGATCGTGTCGCGCGGGAAGTGGTGCCGTTCGTCCCACTCCGCCGCATTGGGCGTAATTTCGGCGGCGGTGAATTGGCGCGCCATTTCCTGGATCTGGCGCTGGTCGTCGGTGAGGTCGAACTGGGACATGGGCGCAGCCCTAGCCTCGCCACCGCAGTCTTGCCAGCCCGCGGCGATCAGCCCGGGCAGCGGGTGTAGGTCAGTGGCACGATCGGCTCGGACTGGTCGGCAACCGGACTGCTGAGCCGGTCGAGCTTCTGCCCGCGCACAGTCAGCGTCTCGACCCGCTCCCACTCCTGTCCCTCGCCGCGGAAACCGTAATTGGCGACCAGGCGATTGGCGGGGGTGTAGCTGTCGATCCGGTCGAGCACCCCCCGGCTCTCGTAAAAAACCAGCCGGGCATCGTCGACCACCATCAGCCCCTTGGCATCGCTCCGCCCGCGCTCGCAGTCGGCGGCATTGATCCCCCAGCGCCCATGGAATTGCGCGGGGATACTGGTTGGCTTGGCCACAGTGGGGGTCGCCGGCGGCACGCCCTCCTGTCGCGATCCGTCCGGGGGCAGGGTCACATTCTCGACGTCGTCGGACACGGGATCGCCGCTCTTGCCGGTCGGTCCGCCGCCGGGCGCGCCGCTTTTGGCTACGGCTTCGCCCGACTTGGCGGAATCCCCCGCCGGGCGGCACGCAATGAGCGAAAGGAAGGCGGCGGTACACAGCAGGGCTCTAGTCATGGCCAACCAACGCCTCGGCCTCGATCTCGACCCGCCATTCGTCGCGCAGCAGCGCCCTTACGACGATCATGGTCGAGACCGGGCGGGTCTCGCCGAAGATCTCGCCATGCGCAGTGCCAACCGCGTCGGCATCTGCGGCATCGACGAGATACATGCGCGTCCGCACCACATCGGCCGCACTGCCGCCCAGTTCCTTGATCGCAGCGATGATGATCGCCAGGCATCGCCGCGCCTGCGCGCCCGCATCGCCCGGCGTCGACGAACCGTCGGGCTCGATTGGCGCGGTCCCCGCCACCTCGATCCGGTCACCGATCCGCAACGCACGGGTAAATCCGAACGCAGTCTCATAGGGCGAGCAGCCCGACACCTGGCGCCTCATTTCGCAGCCTCCTTCAAAACCCGCGCGCGGAACAAGGGCGTGGTTACCCTGGGGTCGACCCGGTCAAACCAGCGCGGCGCGGGCAGGCCTTTCTCCCAGGCCAGCGCCTCGGTCAGCGTGCCCTGCGCCGAAGGGACGTCGGGCGCGCGGGCAAAGACCTCGTCGCGATAGACCGCGTCGGCGCCGACGATTTGCCAGCCGGCACGGCGCAGCCCAGCCGCGAGATCGCCGATGAACAGCGCCGCCAGATCGGTCTCGTGCAGCAGCAGCATATGCGGGATGGGGCGCCCGAGCGTGCGCCGCGCCAGGGCGTCATTATAGTCGGCCGCGCCGACCATCGTCTCGACATAAAGGTCGCGCAGCGCCGCCATGTCCATCGGCTCGCCCGCGCGCGCCGCCTCGATGGTCAGGGTTTCGAGGTGCCAGTCGGCCCCGTCGGCGGTCACCGTGCCGTTGCGCAGGCCGCGCGACGCAAGCCCGGCCCGCACCGCATCACGCCTCGCCTTGTCGCCGCGCCCCTCGTTGAGAAAGGGAAAGCGAAACCACGGGCGATATCCCCGACGTCCCTTCAGCCAGGCCTCAGCCCGGTCGATGTCGGCGAGATAATCCTCGGTCGGGGTCTGGCTCAGCGGGCGATGCGCGAAGCTGTGGTTGGCGAGCAGATGCCCCGCTTCGGCATAAGCCGCGATCCTGCGTTCGCCGCCGGCACCGTCGGGCTTGGCCAGATTGCCCGGCGTGACGAAGAAAACCGCTTGGCGGACGCGCGCGCGCTTCAGCTCCGCGATCAGCTTTGCGCCGCGCTGGTCGGGCGTGAAAAAGGCGCCGCGCTGCCGCGGAACGTCGTCGAACGACAAGGCAATGCGCTTGTCCGCCGCCGCATATGCCGGGCTCCCGGCCAGCAGCAACACCAGTCCCCACAGGATCAGCTGCCTCATCGCCTCACCCCATGGTCGGAATGACGAACGCATTCTCCTCGACCAGTCCCGCCCCGTCGGGCCAGCGGGCGGTGACGGTCTTGACCTTGGTCCAGAATTTGACCCCCTCCATGCCATGCTGGTTGGTGTCGCCAAACCCCGACCGCTTCCACCCGCCGAAAGTGTGATAGGCGACCGGCACGGGGATCGGCACGTTGATCCCGACCATGCCAACATTCACCCGCGCCGCGAATTCGCGCGCCGCATGACCGTTGCGAGTGAAGATGGCGACGCCGTTGCCATACTGGTGCTCGCTCGGCAGCCGCACCGCCTCGTTGAAGTCGGCCGCGCGGACGATCTGCAGGACGGGGCCGAAGATTTCCTCCTGATAGCTGCGGAAATGCGGCTTCACATGGTCGAACAATGTCGGCCCGACGAAGAAGCCCTTTTCCGAGCCCTGCAGGCTGAACCCACGCCCGTCGACCACCAGCTCGCCGCCCTCGTCGGCGCAGGTCTGTATCCATTCCTCGACCCGCGCTTTGTGCGCGGCGTTGACCACCGGCCCATAATGCGCGTCGGGATCGGTCGAGACCCCGACCCGCAGCGCCTCGATGGCGGGGATAAGCTTGGCCCGCAGCGCTTCGGCGGTCTTGTCGCCGACCGGCACCACCACCGGCAGCGCCATGCAGCGCTCGCCCGCGCTCCCGAAGGCCGCACCGGTGAGGTCGCTGACCACCTGGTCGAGGTCGGCGTCGGGCATGACGATGCCGTGGTTCTTGGCCCCGCCAAACGCCTGCACGCGCTTGCCGTTGGCGGTGCCCCGGCTGTAGATATATTGCGCGATGTCGCTCGACCCGACGAAGCTGATCGCCTTGATGTCGGCATGGTCGAGGATCGCGTCGACCATCTCCTTGTCGCCGTGGACGACATTGAGGATGCCGTCGGGAAGCCCAGCTTCCTTCATCAGCTCGGCCAGCCGCACTGGCACCGTCGGATCGCGCTCGCTGGGCTTGAGAATGAAGGCATTGCCGCAGGCGATGGCGACCCCGAACATCCACATCGGGATCATCGCCGGGAAGTTGAACGGAGTGATCCCGACGCAGATACCGAGCGGCTGGCGCATCGAATAGACGTCGATTCCCGGCCCCGCGCCCTGCGTATATTCGCCCTTCAGGGCATGAGGAATGCCGCAGGCGAACTCGATCACTTCCAGCCCGCGCTGGATGTCGCCCCTGGCGTCGGCGACGACCTTGCCATGCTCGCTGGCGAGGATGCCGGCGAGCTCGTCCATATGCTGTTCGATCAGCGCCTTGAAGTTGAACATGACCCGCGCGCGGCGCTGCGGGTTGGTCGCGGCCCAGCCGGGGAGGGCGGCATTGGCGGCATCGACCGCGGCCTGCAGGTCGCTCGCGCTGCCCAGCCGGACAATCGCCTGCACCTCGCCCGCCGACGGGTTGAACACCTCACCCGAGCGGTCACCCGCGGCGACGCTCTGGCCGCCGATGAAATGGTCGATGTTGCGAAGCATGGGACGCGTCCTGACTGATGGAAGACCTGCCAGCCTCCTAGACGCGCCCCCGCCCGCTTGCCAATCCTGGCTTGTCTACAGGCCCTTGGCCATTTCCGCCTTATAGGCGTCGATGCTGATCGGGCGCCCGAGGAAGTCCTGCACCAGCGTCGCCGCCGGCTTGGTTCCGCCCGGCGCAAGCACCAGCCGACGGTAATCCGCCGCCGTCTTCGGATTGCGGAGGCCCTCCTTTGCGAAGCGCGTGAACAGATCGTCGGCAATCACCTTGGACCAACGATAGGTGTAATAAGCCGCGCCATAGCCCGCCAGGTGACCAAAACTCGCCTGGCCCTGTGACCACTCGGGCTGCGGGATGAGGTCGTAGGTCGACCAATGCTTGCGGAAGGCCGCGCCAAGGTCGGCTGGTGCCGGCCCCTGATAGTAACGCAGCGCGATTTCGCTCAGCCCCAGCTGGCGCATGTCGCTCATGCCGATGTTGAAATAGCGCGCCCGGTTCATCTGCGCGACCAGTTCCTGCGGGATTGGCTTGCCTGCCTCGTCGGTCGCGAACCGCTTCAGTGTGTCATAGTCATAGACCCATTCCTCGAGCATCTGCGATGGCGCTTCGACGAAGTCCCATTCGGTCGAGATCCCGCCCAAACCCGCCCAGCGCTGGTTCTGCCCGGCGAAGATGACGTGCAGCAGATGCCCATATTCGTGGAGGAAGGTGACGACGTCGTTATGCTCCATCAGCCCGTCGGGCGAGTTCATCACCAGTGCCGCCAGCGGAACGCCGCCACCGACCCCCGAGCGCAGGGGGATGACATTGGCATGCTCGTATTTGCCGGGCCGAGGGTGCATGTCGAGGTAGAAGCGGCCGATCACCTTGCCATTTTCAACCATCTCATAGGCTTCGGCCTTGGCGTTCCACAGCGGCGTATTCCACGGCCGAATGTCGACCCCGAACATGTCCTCGCTCAGCCGCAAGATGCCGTCGCGCACCTTGGGAAAGCTGAAATAGCGCCGCGCTTCCTGACGGTCGAAGCCGTAGGATTGCTTCTGGACGATCGGGGTCAGAAAGCCATTGTCCCACGGCTGGATTTCGCTTGCCTGCGGATCGATCTGACGCAGTACCGCGAGCTTCTTGGCATAATCGCCCTTGGCTACCGGCCTTGCAGCGACAGCCATCTCGGCCAGCAGCGCTTCGACCTTTGCCGGCGTGTTGAGCATCCGATTCTCGAATTCGAGGCTGGCATAATCCTTCCGGCCAACCAGTCGGGCCATGGCGAGCCGCGAGTCGATCAACTCGCGTAGCACCGCGTCATTGCCAGGCCAGGCGCGCAGGCTATATTCCCGCATGAACCGCTCACGCAGCGCGCGATCCTTGGCATAGGTCATCACCGGGCCATATTCGGCGCTGTCGGTCCTGAGGGTGATGCGGCCGTCGGGACCGACTTTGCGCGCGACGATGAAGTCGGCGGGCAGCCCATCGAGCTCCGCCGGGGTCACGGTGATGCTGCGCTGTCCCTTGGGGATATTGGCAGTGAAGGCGTTGGACAGTTCCGAGATGCGATCCGACAGGCGCCGCGCCTCGGCCCGGCCGGCGGGGTCGAGCGCCACGCCATTGCGCTCGAACCCAGCGAGGATGCGCGTCAGATAGAGGCGGGTCGGGGCATCGGCAGGGGGAGGAAGCACCTTCAACTTGTCGAAGATGGGGCGCGACAGCCCGAGGGCGTTGGCTTCGGAATCGAGCCTGACCTCGCACGCCTGCGCGGCGGTGCGCGCCGCCGCATCGTCCAGCACTTCGCGCATCAATCCCGCTTCGGCATTGCCTTCGCCGAGGACCTGAAGCAGCCGATCATATTGCTTGAGGCTGGAGGGTGCACTGCGCCGCCCCGCACCGGGGGCCTCGAGCTGCGTGCGAAGCGCCGCAGCTTGCGTGACGATGGCGTTGCAACGCTGCTCGGTCGCGGCTGCGCTCGGCGCGCCGGTCGGGACCGGGCCGATCCCCTGGGCGTGGCCCGAACTCGCCACCACCGCCACGGCTGCCCCCGCAAGCCACACAAACCGCACAGTCTTCATGCTGATTTCCCCCTCGGAAAGCGGCAGCCTAGACCCGGGCCGGTCAAACACCTACCCCATTTTCCAGGCCCCTTTTTCCGGAGCAGATGGATGAGAACGTTGGTGCTGGCGCTGTCCGCCGTGGCGTTGATCGGAGCGACGCGCCCGCCCACGCCCGAGCAGCAGATGATGGCCGCCGCGCAGCAGGTCAGCGCCGTCCGGCTCAAGGCCGACGTCCAGCGGATGGTCGATTTCGGCACCCGCCACACCCTCTCGTCGCAAACCGATCCGAAGCGCGGCATTGGCGCGGCGGTGGGCTGGGCGGAAGCGGAGCTGGGCAGGAACGGTATCCCGACCAGCCAGGTGTGCGAGACGATCGAGGGCCGACGATTGCCCGCGCCCACCCGCATCTGCAACGCGGTCGCGATCCAGCGTGGGACCGAGCGGCCCAATGACGTCGTGATCATCACCGGCCACATCGACAGCCGCGGCTCCGACGTGATGGACTTTTCGAAGGATGCACCGGGAGCCAACGACGATGCCTCGGGCACCGCCGCCGTGCTCGAGGCTGCCCGCGTGCTGGGCCGCCGAAAATTCCCCGGCACCATCGTCTATGCCGCGCTCTCGGGCGAGGAGCAGGGGCTCTACGGAGGGCGGATCATGGCCAATTACGCCAAGGCGCAAGGCTGGAACGTCGTCGCCAATCTCAACAACGACATCATCGGCAACAGCTGTGGGTCGGACGGGGTGTGCGACGCCAAGACCGTGCGCATCTTCTCCGAAGGCCCGCGCTGGCAGGGGCGCGAGGCGCTCTCAGCGGCGCAGCGCAGCCTCGGCGGGGAGAATGACAGCCCAAGCCGCAACCTGTCGCGCTTCCTCGATCGCCTGGCCGAGCGCCTGCCCGCGATCGGCCTCGACGTCCGCCCGATCTGGCGCAACGACCGCTTCGGCCGCGGCGGCGACCACACCGAGTTCCTGAACGCCGGCTACCCCGCCATCCGCTTCTCGGTCGCGGTCGAGGATTACGATCACCAGCACCAGGATCTTCGAGTCGAGAACGGGGTGAAATTCGGCGACACGATCGACGAGATGAACTTCCCCTATCTCGCCAAGGTGACCCGCCTCAACGTCGCCGCGCTGATGGCGCTGGCCATGGCCCCGCCACCGCCCGAAGCCACGGCCGAGGGAGCGGTCAGCACGGACACACGGGTTCAATGGATAACCCACCGCTGGCCAGGCAAGTCCCCGCAATCATATCGTATTCTGTGGCGGAGAACGGACGCCTCAGTTTGGCAAATGCAAACATTGATCGCAGGTAGAGCTAGTCTCGAGCAAGATTTACCGGTTCCAGGCGTTTTCTGCAAAGACGACTTAGATCATCATGTGCCCGCATTAGCGATGCGGAGTTGCACCTTCGTCCTCAAAGGCATCCGCGTCGATGACTGGGTGTTCGGCGTCTCCTCCGTCAGCAAGGACGGCTGGGAAAGCCCGGTCGCCAGCGCGGTGCCGGGAGGCGCGTTCAAGCCCTATGTCGTGCCACCTCCAACAGCGGCGCAATAAGGCAAATCGCGAAAATCGGCCTTTCACCGGCGCATCATCGGCATTTCATCAGCCGCTAGGCCACGCCGACGAC
>JANPKL010000062.1:0-2930 GCA_031425975.1 Sphingomonas sp. | reverse complement strand
GCCGAAGCGGACCACGTCGCGGTCGGGGGTGGCGGCGGGGTCGACGACCTTGGCGTTCTTCATCACCTTGGAGAGATAACCCAGCCGGCGGTCGATCTCGCGCAGGCGCTTGCGACCGTAGATATAGTCGCCATTCTCGGATCGGTCGCCATTGCCCGCCGCCCAGCTGATCACCTCGACCAATTTGGGCCGCTCCTCGCCGAACAACTGGCCATATTCGGCGCGGATGCGGGCGATGCCCTCGGGAGTGATGAAGCGCGGGCGGTCGGTCACCGGCTCGGCTTAGCCGAGGCGGGGCTTGCCGAGGAAGTGGCTGAGCTGGCGCGGGGCGGTCGCGCGCGGGTTCATCCGGTCATAGACCACGGTATTCTCCAGCACGCGCTGGACGTAGCCGCGGGTCTCGCTGAACGGAATGTCCTCGATCCAGGCGACGATGTCGGCCCCGGAAGCGCGGGGATCGCCATTGTTGCGGACCCATTTTCGGACATTGCCCGCGCCCGCATTGTAGCTGGCGACCGCCAACACGTAATTGCCGCCCCACTGGTCGAGCAGCCGCCGGAAGTAGGAGGAGCCGAGCATGACATTATAGGCCGGGTCCTGTGTCAGCCGGCCATAGTCATAGCCGTAGCCCAATTTCCCGGCCTGCTCCTGCGCCGTGCCGGGCATCAGCTGCATCAGCCCGCGCGCGCCCGCGCCGCTGACCGCCGTGCGATCGAATGAGCTTTCCTGGCGGGTGATGCCGTGGGCGATGCTCCACAGATATTCCTCGCTGGTATTGACGTTCAAGGTCGGGAAGGCGCCGCGATAGTAAAAGGGTGCGCCCTCATTGCGCGAGCTGCGCGCGGTCCAGACGGCGAGGTCCTGGCGGCCGATCTGGACCGAGGTCTCCGTCGCGATCTGGCGGTCGGATTCGGTGTCGAGGCTCTCGGACAAGGCGCGGACGAACAGGGCTTGCTCGTCGCGGCGATTCTGGCTGCCGAGCAGGCGCATCGCGCGGGTCAAAGGCTTGTTGGCAAAGGCGCTACGCTGGGCGGGCGTGACGAGCACTGCGGGCGCGGCAAGCGGAGCAGGGATGGCGCGGCCAAGCCGCTCGTGCGCGAGTTGCCCGTAGAAGAGGTCGGGATGCACAGCGGCGCGCGCGAAATAAGCGGTCGCGCCTTGCAATTGCCCCGCCTGCGCCGCCGCCCGGCCCGCCCAATAAGCGCCCTTGGTCATCACCTGAAGCGAGCGGCCGCCCTGTGAATAACGGTCGAACATCGGCACTGCGTCGGCCGGACGCCCGAGCGCGCGGATCGCCAGCGTCCCCGCGAGCCAGGTCAAATTGGTGTATTCGTCGCGCACCTGGAGCGACTGCGCGGTCAGCGCGGTGCCGGCGGGCAGCGTATCGTCGACCTGGCGGGCGATATTATAGGCGAGGCTATACTGGCGGTCGGCCGAGGCTTCCTGCGCGACGATCCGCTTCAGCTCGAGCCACTTTCCGGGATCGACCGGCAGATAGGTGAAACGGTGCGGGCGGGCGAGCAACTGCCGCGCGGCGGCGCTCGACCCGGCCTCGCGCAGGTAACGGACGCGGTCCTGCATCAGTCCGGCGTCGCTGGTCACCTGCGCCATCACCGGCGCGTAAAGTGCCTCCGTGTCGACGCTGCGCTGCTGCATCGCAATGCGCGCGGCAAAGGCGGCGCGGCGCGCGGCACTAGTCGAAGGCAGCATGCGCAGCGCGTCGGCGGGATCGCGGTCGATCAGCAGGCGGTCGACCCGCGCATCATGGTCGGCGGCAGTGAAGGCCGATCCGAAGCGCTGGAAAAGCGCGATCTCGTCCATCGCATCGAGACCGCTGCCGCGCCACGCCGCGCGCGCGGCGGCAAGGGCCTCGGCCTGGCGACCGGTTGCGGCATAGGAGTCGGCGAGCCGGACAAAGCCGTTGGCGCTGGCGGGTGGGTCGGCGCGAAAGAAGGCGATCACGCTCGCCGCCGCCTCGCCCGGGCGCATCGCGCGTTCGGCCGCGCGGCGCATGGTCGCCTCGCCGGGCCAGCCCGGATAAGCGGTGAGGAAGCGAGCATAGTCGGCAAAGGCCCAATTGGCGCCTTGCCGGAGCCGTCGCCAGTCGTTCAACGCATAGCCGACGTCGCCCCCGGCAACGGGCGCGAAGGACGAAACCGGAGGCGCTGTGTTGACAGGGATCAGCTGGGCTGACGCCCCGGTCGCGGTCGCCAGAACGAAAGGCAGGAGGAAGCTCGCTTTTCTCATGCTGGACATGATTGCTTCCCTGTCATTATCAGCCGCTGAACGCCGGAAGATTTCTTTTAGACCGGCCGCGACTCCTGGGCATAGAGGCGAAGTCATGTTTTCCGGTTCAATCCCCGCGTTGGTCACTCCGTTCACCGCAGGCGAGGTCGATCTCGCCGCCTTTCGCGACTTTGTCGATTGGCAGATTGCTGAAGGGTCGAGCGGGCTGGTGCCGTGCGGGACGACCGGCGAAGTGCCAACGCTGAGCGCGGACGAACATGCCGCGGTAATCGGCGCGGCGGTCGAGGTTGCGGCGGGCCGGGTCCCGATCATCGCCGGCTGCGGCAATTACTCGACCGCGCAGAGCCTGCGCATGATGAAGGTCGCGCGCGACCTGGGCGCCGATGCCGCCCTGGTCGTCGTTCCCTATTACAACCGGCCCAGCCAGGCCGGCATCGCCGCCCATTTCCACGCGCTGGCGCAAGGCTGCGACTTGCCGATTATCGTCTACAATGTGCCCAGCCGAACCGTCGCCGACATTTCAGTCGAGACGCTGGCCGAGGTGGCGCGGCTGCCGTCGGTGGTCGGGATCAAGGATGCGACCGGCAACCTCGGGCGGGTCACGGCGCAGCGGCTCACCTGCGGAGAGGACTTTTGCCAGCTGTCGGGCAATGACGATGCGGCGCTGGGCTTCAACGCGCATG
>JANPKL010000061.1:0-12966 GCA_031425975.1 Sphingomonas sp. | reverse complement strand
GCCGCGCGTCGCAGGCCTGCTATAGGCCCGTCCCCAAGCGCTCACGCGGGCGTGGCGGAATTGGTAGACGCGCTGGTTTTAGGTACCAGTATCGCAAGATGTGGGGGTTCGAGTCCCTTCGCCCGCACCAGCCCGCCACTCTTCAGTCCGGGTGGGCGAGCGCAAGCTTCACCCTTTTCGTCCAATCAAGTCCAGGATTTGTCGTCATCATGCAGCACGTCGAGATCGAAAATGAGGGCCTGAAGCGGGCCTACACGCTGACCTTCACGGCAGCCGAGATCGACGCCCGCATCGCCGACGAAGTCAAGCGCATCGCTCCCCAGGTGAAGATGCCGGGCTTCCGACCGGGTAAGGTCCCCGCCAACCTCATCCGCAAGATGCATGGCGAGGCGCTGCATCAGGACGCGCTGTCGACCACCATCCAGACTGGTGTCCAGCAGCTGATGGGCGAGAAGCAGATCCGCCCGGCGATGCAGCCGCAGGTCGAGCTTGGCGAAGGCTATGAGCCCGGCAAGAACGCCGAGGTCACCGTCCGCCTCGAAACCCTGCCGCAGGTACCCAAGCCGAAGATCGAAGGACTGAAGCTCGAGCGGCTGATGGCCGAGGTCGACGAGGCCGCGGTGGACGCGCAGGTCGAGCAGTTCGCCAAGGGTAACAAGCGTTTCGAGGATGCGCCCGCGGGCAAGGCCGCCGAGACCGGCGACCAGCTGATCATCGATTTCGTCGGCAAGACCAAGGATGGCGTCGCCTTCGAAGGCGGCACCGGCAGCGACATGGCGATCGAACTGGGGTCGGGCTCGCTCATCCCCGGCTTCGAAGAGCAATTGGTCGGCCTCAAGGCGGGTGAGCAGCGGACCATTTCGGTCACCTTCCCCGAGGAGTATCCGGCCGCCAATCTCAAGGGCCAGCCCGCGACCTTCGACATCGACGTCAAGGCGGTGAAAGTAACTCGCGAGACGAAGATTGACGACGATTTCGCCAAGAGCCTCGGGCTCCAGGATCTCGATCAGCTCAAGAAGCTGCTCCGAGATCAGCAGGAGCAGGAGCTGAACGGCCTCACCCGCACGCACATGAAGCGTCGCTTGCTCGACCAGCTTGCCGCAAGCCATGATTTCGAGGTTCCGCTCTCGATGGTCGAGGCCGAATATGACAACATCATGCGCCAGCTGGAGCATGAGGCCGGCAACGAAGTCGACCCCGAGGCCGCCAAGGCGGAAATCGAGGGCGACAAGGCCGAATATCGCAAGATCGCGGAGCGCCGCGTGCGTCTCGGGCTGTTGCTTTCGGACATCGGCCAGGCCGCCGGCATCGAGGTCAGCCAGCAGGAGATGAGCAGGCTGGTCGCGCAGGCCGCGCAGCAATATCCGCCGGCGGATCGCGATCGCTTCGTCCAGTATATCCAGCAGGAACCGATGGCTGCCGCCCAGTTGCGTGCGCCGCTCTATGAGGACAAGGTCGTCGACCATCTGTTCGCGCAGGCCGAAGTGACCGAGCGCAAGGCCAGCCGCGCCGAGATCGAAGCCGATCTCGAAGCGGAAGAGGGCCATGTTCACGGTCCGGGCTGCGGGCATGACCATGCCGCCGCCGCGGCTCCGGCCGCCAAGGCCAAGAAGGGCAAGAAAGCCACTGCGGTAACCGAGGAGGCTCCGAACGCCGCGGCTGTCGTGACTGCTGACGAGGTCAAGCCGGCGAAGAAGGCCAAGCCGGCTAAGCCTGCCAAGGGTGCGGTCGAAGCCGAGCCGACCAAGCCCGAGCCGGCCGAGCCGGTTAAGGATGCCGCCGCGGCCAAGGCGCCGGCTAAGAAGGCCAAGAAGGCGGGCGACTGAACTACGCTGCTGTGCGGGTCGTCACCCCGGACTTGACCCGGGGTTCCGCTTCTTTTCTGTTCACGGTCGAAGGCAAGAAGCGGGATTTCGGGCCAAGCCCGGAATGACGGGGAGAATTTGAGCGTGTCCAGCGACCAGCCCCGCATCGCCGTACTGCTGCCCTGCTATAATGAGGAAGCCGCGATCGCCCAGACGGTGGCGGGGTTCCGCGCCGCGCTGCCGACCGCGATCATCTACGTCTACGACAACAACAGCCGCGACCGCACAGTCGAGGTAGCGCGCGCGGCGGGCGCGATCGTCCGAACCGAACGCGGGCAAGGCAAGGGCCGTGTTGTCCGCCGCATGTGCGCCGACGTGGAGGCCGATCTCTCTCTGATGGCCGACGGCGACCTGACCTACGATCCCGCGGCCGCGCCGGCGATGGTCGAACTGCTGCTGGCCGAGCAGCTCGACATGGTGGTGGGCACCCGGAGCCATGAGGAAAAGCAGGCCTATCGCGGCGGCCACGTGCTCGGCAACCGTTTGTTCACCGGCCTGCTGGCGCGCATGTTCGGGCGCAGTTTCACTGATGTTTTCAGTGGTTACCGCCTGTTCTCGAGACGATTCGTCAAGAGCTTTCCGGTGCTTTCCGCCGGCTTCGAAATCGAGACCGAGATCAGCGTTCACGCGCTCGAGCTCAACATGCCGGTCGGCGAGATCGCGACCGCCTACGCCGCCCGTCCCGAGGGCAGCGCCTCCAAGCTGTCGACCTATCGCGACGGCTGGCGCATCCTGAACGCAATGATCGCCTTGTTTCGCACCGAGAAACCGGCCCTGTTCTTCGGCTCCGTCGGTCTGGCGCTGCTGGTCGCGGCGGTTCTGCTGTCGGTGCCTTTGGTGCTGACCTACATCGACACCGGCCTGGTCCCGCGCGTGCCGACCGCGATCCTGGTCACCGGCATGGCGATTGTCGCCGTGCTGTGCGGCTTTACCGGGATGATCCTCGACACCGTCACCCGCGGTCGCCGCGAGATGCGCCGGCTGGCCTATCTCGCGCTGCCCGCGCCGGGGGTGCAGGGCTGATGCGCGTGCCGGCCGCCAGGCGGCTGGTGGTCAAGCTCGGCTCCGCGCTGGTCGCGGGCGACGACGGGCCGTGCGGCGGCTTCATGGCCGGGATCGCCGCCGACATCGCCGCGCTGCGGGTCACGGGCCACGAAATCATCCTGGTGAGTTCGGGCGCGGTTGCACTCGGCCGTCGGCGCCTGGCGCTGGAGCGATCGCCCCGGCTCGATCTCAAGCAGGCCGCAGCCGCGGTCGGTCAGCCCCTGCTGATGCAGGCGTGGAACGAAGCTCTTCTCGGCCACGGCATGACCGCCGCGCAATTGCTGCTGACCGCCGCCGATACCGAGCAGCGCCGCTCCTTCCTCAACGCGCGCGGCACCATCGCAGCCCTGCTCAAGGCGGGCGCGGTGCCGATCATCAACGAAAATGACAGCACCGCCACTGCCGAGCTGCGGGTTGGGGACAATGATCGACTGTCAGCGCGCGTCGCGCAGCTGGCGGGGGCGGATCTGCTCGTCCTGCTGAGCGACATCGACGGGTTATACGAGGCCGATCCACGGACCGATCCTGCTGCGCGCCATATCGCGGAGGTGGCGGCGGTCACGCCCGCGATCATGGCGCTGGCGGGCGGTGCGGACAGCGCGGGGCCCGGCACCGGGGGTATGCGCACCAAGCTCGAGGCGGCGCGCATCGCTGTGACCGCGGGCTGCGCGACGCTGATCGGCAGCGGGGCGGGCGAGGGGGCGCTCGCCCGGCTGCTCGACGGCTCGGCACGAAGCACGCTGATTGCCGCGCAAGGATCGCCCGCGCGGGCCTATAAGGCGTGGATCGCGGGCACGCTGGAGCCCGCGGGGAGCGTCATGGTCGATGCCGGCGCGGCGGCGGCGCTGGTGCGGGGCGGCAGCCTCCTGCCCGCAGGCATCACCGCCATCGGCGGCAATTTCGCCCGCGGCGACTGTCTCGCCGTGCTTGCCGACGACGGCGCGGAGGTCGCGCGCGGGCTCAGCCGATACGATGCCGCGGAAATGCAGCGGCTGATCGGCAGGCGCAGTGCGGACATCGCCGCTGCGCTCGGCTACAGTCGCGGCGATGAAGCCATCCACCGCGACGATCTGGTGCTGCGATGACCCTTGAGCATGACATGCTGGCGCTCGGGCGCGCTGCCCGCGACGGGGCCGCATCGCTGCGCCGGGCTAGCGCCGAACAGCGCAGCGATGCGATCCGCCTTATGGCCGCCGCCCTGCGCGAGGATGAGCAAGCGATCCTTGCCGCCAATGCGGGAGACCTTGCCAAGGCGACGCGCCAGTACGACCGGCTGATGCTCGACGAGGCGCGGCTCGAGGACATTGCCGCCGCAATCGAGGCGGTGGCTGATCTCCCCGACCCCCTCGGCGAGGAAATGGCGCGCTGGACCCGGCCCAACGGCCTCGACATCGCCCGCGTCCGCACGCCCATCGGGGTGATCGGCATGATTTACGAGGCACGGCCCAACGTCACCGCCGACGCCGCCGCCATCTGCTTGCGCTCGGGCAATTCGGTGATCCTGCGCCCGGGCTCGGATTGCTTTCAAAGCGCGATCGCGATCCATGCGGCGCTGGTCCGGGGGCTGGTCGGTTCCGGCTTTGCGCAGGCGGTGCAGATCGTTCCGACCAGCGACCGCGCGGCGGTTGGCTGGTTGCTTGGCGGGCTGGGCGGCGCGATCGACCTGCTCATCCCGCGGGGCGGGCGAGGCTTGGTCGAGCGTGTTCAGGCCGAGGCGCGGGTGCCGGTGCTCGGCCATCTCGAGGGTGTCTGCCACACGTATGTCCACGCCGCCGCCGACCCCGACATGGCCGCCGCGATCGTCGCCAACGCCAAGCTGCGGCGGGTCGGCATCTGCGGGTCGACCGAAACGCTGCTGATCGACCGCGCTGCGCTTTCGAGATTGCCCGCGATCGCCGCCGCGCTGCAAGGCTGCGAGTTGCGCGGCGACGAGGAGGCCCGCGCTATGGTGCCGATGGTCCTCGCCAACGAGGCCGACTGGCATGCCGAATATCTCGCTCCGATCCTCAGCATTCGCACCGTAAGCGATTGGCAGGAAGCGGCTTTACACATCGCCACTTACGGCACCGGGCATACCGAGGCGATCGTTACGCAGGATCGGGCGGTGGCCGAGGCCTTCATGGCCGAAGTCGACAGCGCGATCCTGTTGTGGAACGCCTCGACCCAGTTCGCCGACGGTGGCGAGTTCGGCTTCGGGGCCGAGATCGGCATCGCCACCGGCAAGCTCCACGCCCGCGGCCCGGTCGGCCCCGAACAATTGACCAGCTTCAAATATGTCGTGCGGGGAAGCGGACAGCTGCGGCCTTGAACTCGGGCGCGTCACCCGCGATGTAGTCGTGACACGTAACGACAGGACTAAGCGCACCCCATGGACCATCAGGACATCGTTTCCGGCCTCGTGCCGATCGTCATCGAGCAGTCGAACCGGGGCGAGCGCAGCTTCGACATCTTTTCGCGGCTGCTGCGGGAGCGGATCGTGTTCATCACCGGCCCGATCGAGGATCAGACGTCTTCGCTGATCGTCGCCCAATTGCTATTCCTCGAGTCCGAAAACCCGAAGAAGGACATCTTCCTGTATATCAACTCGCCCGGCGGCGTGGTGACGAGCGGCCTCGCGATCCACGACACCATGGCCTACATCCGCCCGCGCGTCGGCACCGTCTGCATCGGCCAGGCCGCGTCGATGGGCAGTTTCCTGCTGGCGGCGGGCGAGCCCGGGATGCGGGTCGCACTGACCAACAGCCGGATCATGGTCCATCAGCCCTCGGGCGGGGCGCAGGGCATGGCGGCGGACATCGAGATTCAGGCGCGCGAAATTCTGCGCATGCGCGCGCGCCTCAATTCGCTCTACGCCAAATATACCGGCAAGCCGCTCGAGGTGATCGAGAAGGCGATGGACCGCGACAGCTTCCTCGAGGCCGACGAGGCCAAGGAATTCGGCCTGATCGACGCGGTGTTCGACAAGCGCCCGGACGCCGGCGACATGGAGCAGCTCGGCCTGGGCAGCGGCGGCGCGCCGAGCTGAGGCTAATGTGCCCCGGCCAAAGCCGGGGCACATTAGTTCTCTTCTGCTGAACTAAGAACACTGGTCTCCGGCTTTCGCCGGAGAATGAATCAGAAAGCGCTCAACCCCGTGATCGCGCGTCCTAGGATCAGTGCGTGGACGTCGTGCGTGCCCTCGTAGGTGTTGACCGTCTCCAGGTTCAGCGCATGGCGGATCACCTGATATTCGGCGCTGATGCCGTTGCCACCGTGCATGTCGCGGGCGACCCGCGCGATGTCGAGCGCCTTGCCGACATTGTTGCGCTTGATCAGGCTGATTATCTCGGGAACCAGCTCACCCGCTTCGAGCCGCCGGCCGACGCGCAGCGCCGCCTGCAGGCCGAGCGTGATCTCGGTCACCATGTTGGCGAGCTTCAGCTGCACCAATTGCGTCGCCGCCAGCGGGCGCCCGAACTGATGTCGCTCCAGCGTGTAGCCACGCGCGGCGGCAAAGCAGGCCTCGGCTGCGCCCATGCTGCCCCAGCCGATGCCGTAGCGGGCGCGGTTGAGGCAGCCGAACGGCCCTTTCAGTCCTTCGACGTTGGGGAGCAGGGCGTCCTCGCCGACCTCGACCCCGTCCATCACGATCTCGCCGGTGATCGAGGCGCGCAAGCTGAGCTTCTGCTTGATGGTCGGCGCGCTGAGCCCGGCCATGCCTTTTTCGAGGACAAACCCGCGGATCTTGCCGCCATGCGCGTCGGACTTGGCCCAGACCACGAATACGTCGGCGATCGGCGCGTTGGTAATCCACATCTTGGCGCCCGAGATGCGGTAGCCGGTGGCGGTCTTTTCGGCCCGGGTACGCATCCCGCCGGGGTCACTGCCGGCATCGGGCTCGGTCAGGCCGAAACAGCCGACCAGCTCGCCTTTTGCGAGGCCCGGCAGATATTTGCGGCGCTGTTCCTCGGAGCCATAGGCGAAGATCGGATACATGACGAGCGAGCTCTGGACGCTCATCGCGCTGCGATAGCCGCTGTCGACGCGCTCGACCGCGCGGGAAATCAGGCCGTAGGCGACATAGCCGAGCCCGGCCCCGCCATATTGCGGCGAGATGGTCGCGCCGAGCAGCCCCAATTCGCCCATCTCCCGCAGGATTTCCCGGTCGAAGTCCTCGTCGAGATAGGCCTGCGTCACGCGCGGCTGGAGCTTGTCCTGGGCATAGCCCTCGGCAGTATCGCGGACGAGCCGCTCTTCCTCGGTCAATTGATCGTCGAGGCCGAACGGGTCGGTCCAGTCGAAGGGCAGCAGGCGGGGCTCGTGGGCGAGCGCGGGATCGGGGGTCATGAGCATGGCTCGCCATAACGCGGTCTGGCCCGGATCGAAACCCCGCTACTGCGGCATCCTGGCAGGGACTAGTGAACGGGGTTCCCCAACTTGCCGTTGATCCGGTTCGTGACGATGCTTTATTTTTTTCAATGGACTTCATGACCGCAACCTGATTCTAGGTTCTTTTGCGCCATAATGTCGCAGAAATGGCGGATGGGGTGGGATTCGAACCCACGGTGGGCTTCCACCCACGGCGGTTTTCAAGACCGCTGCCTTAAACCACTCGGCCACCCATCCCGTGGCGACGACCGTCCATCGCGGGTCGGTTGCCGTTCAGCATCGCCCGCCTAGACCGGGCGCACGGCTTGGCGCAAGGCGCTGAACGAAGCGCTCAGGCGGTGCGTTATGGGCTCATGGACCGAGAGGAACGACAACGCGTGGCATTTCGGTGGAGCTCATCCCTTCTCTGCCTGGTGGCGATCGCCCTGACTCCGGCAAGCGCGATCCAGCAGTCGGATCCGCTTGCGCCCTTGCCCGATCGCCCCGCGCCCGCCCCGCGCCCGGTCACCGCGCCGTCAATGCTCATCCCGCGTTCCGCCGAACCGCTGACGCCAATCCGGACCGCTGCGTCGCCCGTCTCAGGCGCCGGATCCTTCGCGGCTTATAAGGTTGTGCTCGCCGCGCGCGCCCGAACCGCCGGGGTGCGCGAGGCGACCATCGCCAACGTCATTCCCTATCTTCAGCTCAATTCGCGGGCGATTGCGCTCGATCGCCAGCAACCGGGCGGGCCGCCGAACAGCAATGTCATTCCGCCCTTCGCGCCCTATCGCGCGCGCCACGTCACCCCCGATCTCATCACCCGCGGCGCCGCCCGCTTCCGCGCCTATCGCCCGCAGCTCGCCTGGATCGAGCAGCGCTTCGGGGTCGATCCGGGGGTCGTCATGGCGATCTTCGGCCACGAGACCAGCTACGGCCGGGTGACGGGCAGTTTCGACCTCCCCGAAGCGCTTGCCAGCCTCGCCTACGAGGGTCGCCGCCGGCAATTCTTCGAAGAGGAATTCGTCGCGGTCCTGCAATTGATGGATCGGGGCACGCCGCGCAGCCGGTTGAAGGGCAGCTATGCCGGTGCGACCGGATATCCGCAGTTCATGCCGTCCAACGTGCTTCGTCTGGCCACCGACGGCGACGGTGACGGGCAGGTCAATATCTGGGGCAGCGAGATGGACGGCCTCGCCTCGATCGCGGCCTATCTGCGCGATGCGGGGTGGAAGGCGAATACCGATTGGGGCGTGCCGGTGGCGGTGCCCGCAACCCTCAACCGCGCCGCCATCCGCACGACGCTTGTCCCGCCGCGCTGCCCGGCTGTGTTCCGCCGCCACAGCCGCTGGCTGACCATGCGTGAATGGCGCGCTCTGGGGGTCCAGCCGCTCGGCCAGGCGCTTGCCGAAACCGAGATGGCGACCCTGATCGAACCCGATGGCGCCGGCACAACGGCTTATCTGCTGACGAGCAATTATCGCGCGATCCTCGATTATAATTGCTCGAATTTCTACGCGCTGTCGGTGGGCCTGCTGGCCGATCGCATCGCGGCGGGCGGATAGGCCCTTCAAGCCTGGAGCGGGCGCGGCTACGAGGGGGCATGAATCATTTTCCCGCCCTCACCGCCGCGCTGCTCCTGACCTCGACCGGCCTCGCCGCTGCTGTCCCGCCGTTCGACACACCGGCTCGCGTCGCCTATCTGATCGACCTGTCCTCGGGCGCCGAACTGCTCGCCAAGAACGCCGACACCCCGATGCCGCCGGCCTCCATGGCCAAGATGATGACCACCGAGGTCGCCTTCGAGCTGATCAAGGCCGGGCAGTTGCCGCTGACCAAGATGTGCAGCGTCCGGCCCGAAACGTGGAAGCAATGGACCAGCGCGGGCTCGACCATGTTCCTCAGCCCCAACGAAAGCGTCAGCGTTGAGAATCTCCTCCACGGCATCGTCACTCTCTCGGGCAATGACGCCAGCGTAGTGCTGGCCGAATGCATTGCGGGCACCGAGGCGGCCTTTGCGGCGCAGATGAACCGGCTCGCCAGGCAGCTGGGCATGAAGAACAGTAATTTCTGCAATTCGACCGGCTGGCCCGACGAAGGCTGCACGCGCACCACCGGACGCGACCTCGCCATCCTTGCCCGCGCGTCGATCGAGAATCACCCCAAGCTTTATAAGCAATTTTATGGCCAGCCGAGCTTCACCTGGGGCAAGACCCTGGGCTCGGGCCAGGCCATCACGCAGGGCAATCGCAATCCGATCTTGGGCAAGGTGCAGGGCGCCGACGGGCTCAAGACCGGCCATACCGAGGAAGCGGGCTACGGCTTCACCGGCTCGGCCGAGCAGAGCGGGCGGCGGCTGGTCATGGTACTGGCCGGCCTCGGCAGCATGAACGAACGCATCGATCAGTCGGGCAAGCTGATGAACTGGGGCTTTGCCGCCTGGCAGTCGCGGCCCTTGTTTGCCGCCAACGCAACGGTCGGCGAGGCGCAGGTGCAGCTGGGCGACGCGGCAGCGGTGCCGCTGGTCGCCCCGCGCGCCATTGCCGTCACCTATCCGGCCGGGCTGCTCGGCGGCGAACCCAGGATGCGGATCGCTTACAATGGCCCGTTAAAGGCCCCGATCGCGAAAGGGGTTGAGGTGGCGCAGCTTATCGTCACCACCCCCGACGGGACCGTCCAGCGCATGCCGCTGGTCGCGGGCGAGGCGGTCGGGGAAGCCGGCTTCTTCGGCCGTTTCTGGCTTGGATTGAAGCAGCTCGTGGGGATGGCGTGAGCCCTGCAACGGGCGTCGTCCCCGCGCAGTTGGGGACCTTCGGGTTCGTCGCTCAAATCTCCCGAGGCCCCAGCCTGCGCGGGGACGACGATATTCTCTCCTGCGCATGACTGCCGGACGCTTCATCACCCTGGAAGGCGGCGAGGGGGTTGGCAAGACCACCCAGCTTGCGGCGCTCGCCGAGGCCCTGCGCGGGCTTGGCCATGAGGTGGTCACCACCCGAGAGCCCGGCGGCAGCGAGGGGGCCGAGGCGATCCGTGCCCTGCTGCTCGGCGGCGACGACGATCGCTGGAGCGCACCCGCCGAAGCCCTGCTGTTCGCCGCCGCCCGGACCGACCATGTCGACAAGACCATCCGCCCGGCGCTGAATCGCGGCGCCTGGGTCCTGTGCGACCGTTTTCTCGACAGCAGCCTTGCCTATCAGGGCGGGGCGGGGGGCCTCGGTGTCGCACCGGTGCGCGCGATCAACGCCTTTGGGCTGGGCGATTGCCTGCCCGACCGGACATTGCTGCTGCTCCACTCGGAAGGCGCCGAGCGGGCCCGCCAGCGCGATGGCGACGGAGCCGACCGGATCGGCGGCCGCCCCGCCGCTTATCATTCGGGGGTCGAGGCCGCCTTCCGCGCGCTCGCCGCAGCCGAGCCCGAGCGGATCCGGACCATCGATGCCGCTGGCAGCCCGCAGGAAGTAACGGCCCGGCTGCTCGCCGCGCTAGGTGACCTCCTGTGACCTTGCTCGGGCAGGATCGCGCGGTCGCCGCTTTCCGCGCGGCGCTCGATGGCGGCGCGCTGCACCATGCCTGGCTGCTGGCTGGCCCGCGCGGCGTGGGGAAGGGGGCCTTCGCCCGCGCCGCGGCGCTGCGCCTGTTGAGCGATGCCGCGGGCCCGCGGGTCGCTTTGCCCGGGTTCGACATGCCGCCCGAGCATCGCATCGCCAGTCTCTTCCGTGCCGACAGCCACCCCGATTTTCGACTGCTCGAGCGCGAACTTAATGACAAGAAGGACGCGCTACGCCGCAATATCACCGTCCATCAAGTCCGCAAATTGCACGGCCTGTTCGAGCTCCAGCCCGCGCTCAGCGCGTGGCGGGTGGTAGTGATCGACTCGATTGACGAGCTCGAGCCGGGCGCCGCCAACGCGCTGCTCAAATTGCTCGAGGAGCCGCCGGGGCAAAGCCTGTTCCTGCTGGTCAGCCATGCGCCCGGCCGCTTGCTCCCGACCATCCGCTCGCGCTGCCGGCGGCTGGAGTTCGACCTGCTCGGGCCTGAGGTGATCGACCGCATCCTCGCTGCCGAGCGGCCCGACGTGCCGGCGGCACAGCGGCAGCGCCTGATCCCGCTGGCTGGCGGGTCGGCTGGGCGGGCGCTCGCCTTTGCCGACCTCGACCTTGCTCCTTTGGCAGAGGAAGCGTTGGCGATCATGCGCCAGGGCGACCGCGACAATGGTCGCCGCTCGCGGCTTGCCAGCAGTCTTGCGCTCAAGGCCGCGGCGCCGCGCTACGCCGCGTTTCTCGACCTGCTGCCTCCGCTGATCGCAGCTGAGGCGCGCGCTGCGACGGGCGCACGCGCCGCCCGCGCCGCCGAGGCCTATGCAAAGGCGCGCGAGACCGCGACCCTTGCCCCGCGCCTGACCCTCGACGCGGCCTCGACCGTCTTTGCTCTCGGATCGATCATGGCAGCGGTTGGGGAGGGGTGACGGGGCGACCTCTTTGCCACTAAGGCCCGGTCCATGTCCGAGCCTTTCTACATCACCACCGCCATCGCCTATCCCAATGGCCGACCGCATATCGGCCATGCTTATGAAGCGATCGCCGCAGACGTCATCGCCCGCTTCAAGCGCGGGCAGGGCTATGACGTGCGGCTGGTCACCGGGACCGACGAACATGGGCTGAAGATGGTCCAGACTGCCCGGGCGGAAGGTCGGGACACGCTCGAGTTTGCCGATGAAATGTCCGGGTATTTCCGGGCTATGTGCGACGGTCTTGCGATCAGTTATGATGCGTTCGTGCGGACCAGCGAGGAGCGCCACCACGCCGCCAGCATCGCTCTGTGGAAGGCGATGGAGGCCAGGGGCGACCTCTACCTCGACCGCTACGAAGGCTGGTATTCGGTCCGCGACGAGGCCTATTACGACGACAGCGAACTACTTGTGGGCGAGGATGGAGAAAAACGCTCGCCGCAGGGTACGCCGGTCGAATGGACTGTCGAGGAGAGCTGGTTCTTCCGCCTCTCGCGCTACGCCGAGCCCCTGCTGGCGCTTTACGCCGCGCAGCCTGACTTCATCCGCCCCGATAGCCGCCGCAACGAGACGATCCGCTTCGTCGAGGGCGGTTTGCGCGACTTGAGCGTGTCGCGCACCAGTTTCGACTGGGGCGTGCCGGTGCCGGGCTCGCCCGGGCATGTCATGTATGTCTGGGTTGACGCGCTGACCACTTACATGACCGGGGTCGGCTTCCCCGATCGCGAGGGCGACTTCGCCCGATTCTGGCCGGCCGACCTGCATTTGATCGGCAAGGACATTGTGCGCTTCCACGCGGTCTATTGGCCGGCAATGCTGATGAGCGCGGGCCTGCCGCTGCCGCGCTCGGTGTTTGGCCACGGCTTCCTCCTCGCGCGCGGCGAGAAGATGTCGAAGAGCCTTGGCAATGTCGTCGATCCGATGGTGCTGGCGCAGACCTATGGTGTCGACTCCCTACGCTATTTCCTGATGCGCGAAGTCAGCTTCGGTCAGGACGGTAGCTTTTCCGACGAGGCGATCGTCACCCGCTGCAATGCCGAACTGGCGAACAGCTTCGGTAATCTGGCGCAGCGCAGTTTCTCGATGATCGTCAAGAATTTGAATGGCGATCTTGCGGCTGTGGGTGAAGCGGCCGACGACCTCGCCTTGTTGGCCAGGGTGACCGAGGCTGAGGTAGAAGCAACCGCCCGTTTCGAGGCCTATGAC
>JANPKL010000060.1:0-6192 GCA_031425975.1 Sphingomonas sp. | reverse complement strand
GACCGGCTCCTCACTCGGGTCCCACAATGCCTTTTGCAGGCTTTGCCGGGTCTCGCGGATCGCGGCCTGGCTGGCGATCATCTCGCTCACCGTCAGCCCGCAGCCATAGCTCTTGACGGCCTTGCGGAACGGCAAATCGGTCACCCCCGTCATCGGCGCGAGGATGACCGGCGCGTCGATCCGGACCGGTCCGATCGTGATGGGCTGCGTGATGCTCATGGGAAGGCGCGCCTTTACAGGAGCCGCCCCTTGCGGGCAAGGCGCCGAGGGTGACCGTCATCGCCCTCATCGTCGCCGCCGGAGCGGGCACTCGCATGGGCGGGGACAGGCCCAAGCAATATTGCGGCCTCGGGGGTAAGCCGCTGCTCCGCCACGCGGTCGCGGCGCTGATCGGGCACCCCCGCATCGACGATGTGCGCGTGGTGATCGGAGCGGGCCAAGATGACTTTGCGCGGGAGGCACTGGCCGGGCTCGACGTCGGCTCGCTTATCGCCGGCGGCAAGGAACGCGCCGACAGCGTTCGCGCCGGGCTCGAGGCGCTGCCGGAGGAGAGCATCGTGCTCGTCCACGACGCCGCCCGCCCCTTTTGCCCGCCCGACGTCATCGACCGGCTGCTCGATGCGCTGGAGGCTGCCGATGGCGCGGTGCCGGTGCTGCCGGTGTCCGACACGCTGGCCAAGGGCGACCGCGAGTTGCGCGGCACGGTCAACCGCACGCAGTATCTGCGCGTCCAGACCCCGCAGGCCTTTCATCGCGACGACTTGCTGTTCGCTTACAAGGAAGCGGGCAGCGGCGGCGCGCCGACCGACGAATCGACCGTCATGCAGCTTGCCGGCCTCAAGGTGGCGACCGTCGTTGGGGATGAGAGCCTGCATAAGCTGACCACGGCAAGAGACTGGGAACGTGCGGAAATGATGCTCGCTTCACACATGATCAGCCGCTCGGGCACGGGCTTCGATGTCCATGCCTTCGAGGGGCCGGGGCCGCTGATCATGGGCGGGACCACGATCGATCATCCCCGGGGCCTCGCCGGACACAGCGACGCCGACGTCGTCCTCCACGCGATCACCGACGCTTTGCTGGGCGCGGCGGCGCTGGGGGATATCGGGATGCATTTCCCGCCGTCTGACCCGCAATGGAAGGGCGCGGCCAGCGACCTTTTCCTGGTCCACGCCGCAGATCTCGTGCGCGAAAAGGGCGGGATCATCGATCATGTCGACTGCACCGTGATCTGCGAGGCGCCCAAGGTCGGGCCCCACCGGGCGGCGATTCAAGGCCGCGTGGCGCAGATCCTCGCGCTGCCCGTTGACCGCGTCAGCATCAAAGCCACCACCACTGAACGCATGGGCTTCACCGGGCGCGGCGAGGGCATAGCCGCGCAAGCGATCGCCACCATCCGCCTGCCCGCCTGATGGACTCGCTGCTGCCCGCCGATCTCGTCGCCAAGGCGGCCGATGTAATTGACAAGAATCGTGCCGCGGGTCGCCGCATCGCCGTTGCCGAAAGCTGCACCGGCGGCCTCGTCAGTGCCGCCTTGACCGAGGTCGCGGGGTCGTCCGACGTGTTCGAGGCCGGCTACGTCACTTACGGGAATGGCGCGAAGATCGCCGCGCTCGGGGTCAGCGCCGACGTGCTCGAGACCTTCGGCGCGGTCAGCATCGCGGCCGCCTGGGCAATGGCCAAGGGCGCGCTGGCCCGCAGCGGCGCCGATGTTGCGGTGGCGATCACCGGGATCGCCGGGCCGGGCGGTGGGTCGGAGGGAAAGCCCGTCGGCACCGTCGTCTTCGCGCGCGCAATCAAGGGCGAGGACCCCGACGCGATCATCGCCGACACAAGGCTGTTCGACGCCGCCGAGGGGCGGTCGGGAATCAGGCGGCAGGCCTTGCTGTGCGCGCTGGAGTTGCTGGAGCCTTGACGTCACGTCTTTTCGGCGGGCCCATATAAAACCGCCGCCCGCTCCTCGAACGCGCCGGTCATCTTGCGCAGGGCGCGATCGAACACCTGCCCCGCGACCGCCTCGAAGATCCGGTTCCGGAAGGCGAAGTCGACCGTGAAATGGAGGTTCGTACCCCCCTCCCCGTCGCCCTCGAAACGCCATTCGTTGTGCAGGAACTTGAGCGGTCCCTCGACGTAATCAACCGTGATCGCGGTGGCGCGCTGCTTGGCGATGCGGCTGGTGAAGCGCTCGCGGAAGGCGCCGAAACCGACGATCAGGTCGGCCACCATCTCGGTCGCGCTCGACGAGCGCACCCGCACCGCGCTGACCCACGGCAGGAACTCGTCGTAGCGCTTCACGTCGGCGACGAGGTCGAACAATTGCTCGGGTGTGTAGGGCAGGTTACGATGCTCGGTGTGGCGGGGCATGAGTGCGTCGTCCCGGCGGAGGCCGGAACCTCAGGCCTTGGTTTGCGGCGTCGTCGTGACGGGATCCCGGCCTGCGCCGGGATGACGAGCGTTTCGCGCCGCTTGCATCTTTCGAAAATCGTCGCCCGCATGATAGCTGGAGCGGGTCAGCGGGCTGGCGGCGACCAGCAGGAAGCCCTTGGCGCGGGCGATGGCAGCATAGGCGCCAAACGCCTGCGGGGTGACGAATTCCTCGACTGTCGCATGGCGCGGGGTCGGCTGGAGATATTGACCCATGGTCAGGAAATCGACGTCGGCCGAGCGCATGTCGTCCATCACCTGGTGCACCTCGAGCCGCTGTTCGCCGAGGCCCACCATGACCCCAGACTTGGTGAAGATCGCCGGGTTGCGCCGCTTGACGCTCTCCAGCAGCCGCAGCGAGGCATAGTAACGCGCGCCCGGGCGGATGGTCGGGTAGAGGCGCGGCACGGTCTCGAGATTGTGATTGTAGACGTCGGGCCCGGCATCGACGATCCGCGCCACCGCATCCTCGCTTTTGTTGCGGAAATCGGGAGTGAGGATTTCGATCGTGGTTGCGGGGGTCTCGCGGCGCAATGCCTCGATCACCTTGACGAACTGGCTCGCCCCGCCGTCGGAAAGATCGTCGCGGTCGACGCTGGTGACGACGATGTGGGTAAGGCCCAGCTTGGCCGCAGCAATGGCGGTATTTTGCGGTTCCATCAAATCGACCGCTCGCGGCATACCGGTCTTGACGTTGCAAAAGGCGCAGGCGCGCGTGCAGGTGTCGCCAAGGATCATCACCGTGGCGTGCTTCTTGGTCCAGCACTCCCCGATATTGGGGCAGGCCGCCTCCTCGCACACCGTGACGAGGCCAAGGTCGCGCATCAGTTTCTTGGTCGAGGCGTAGCCTTCGCTGGTCGGGGCCTTGACCCGAATCCAGTCGGGCTTCCGCTGGCGCGGCGGCTTTGGAAGTTCGACGGGCGCGTTCATGCCCGCCAGATAGCGACCGGGGGAGGCAATCGCCACCCCCGGCGCATCTTATCGACTAGCAGCGGGCATTATAGTCGTAGACCGGCTGGCCGTTGCGATCGACGTAATAGCAGGCGCCGCGGGTATCGCGGTAATATTGGCGGCCGTTGACCACCGCGCCGAGCACCGCGCCGGCGATCCCGCCGACGATTGCGCCGGTGCCGACCTTGACGCCCGGCACCACCGCGCCGACGCCCGCGCCAACCGCCGCACCGACCGCAGCGCCCGTCGCCGCGCGCCCGGCCTGCGACTGGCGACCGTCGTTATAGCCATCGTTGCCGTAGCCGGTAGTGGCGCAGCCGCTAATCGTTACGCCGGCGGCCAGAATCGCTGCCATCATGACCTTGTTCATTGTCCGTCTCCAATCGTTCAGGCCGATACAGCGCGAAGCGTGGCCGTTTCGTTCCCTCGACCGGTCGATTGCCAAGCCGCGGCGGTCCCGCTAGCGGCGCGGTAACGGGGGAATTCACTTGATCATCGATACGCTGACCAGCCCTATCATCCTGTTCTTCGCATTGGGACTGCTGGCGGGGTTCGCGCGCTCGGACCTCGCGGTGCCCGAGGCGGTGGCCAAGGGGCTGGCGATTTACCTGATGGCCGCGATCGGGCTCAAGGGCGGGGTGTCGGTCGCGACCAGCGGCCTCACCGCCGAGCTCGGCCTGGCGGCGCTGGGCGGGGTGATCCTGTCCTTCCTGCTGCCCTTCCCCGCTTATTGGCTGCTGCGCCGCGCGGGCAAGCTCGACGGGATCAACGCCGCCGCGGTCGCAGCCCATTATGGCTCGGTCAGTCTGGTCACCTACGTCACTGCGACCGAGATGCTGAAATCACTCGGCCTGATCGTTCCCGGCTACATGGCCGCGGTACTGGCCCTGATGGAAACGCCCGCGATCATCACCGGCTTGTGGCTGGCGCGCCGCACCGCCGCAAAGGCGCCCGCCTTGGGCAATGACGCGGGCGGATCGAGCCTGATCCACGAGGTCTTCCTCAACGCGTCCGTCGTCCTGCTGGTGGGCGCGTTCCTGATCGGCCTCGTCGCGGGCAAGGACGGTTTCGCCCCGATCGCGCCGGTATTCGAAGGGGGCTATCGCGGCGTCTTGTGCCTGTTCCTGCTCGACATGGGGCTGATCGCGGCGCGGCGGCTGACCCAGACGCGCGCGCTCAACCGGAGGCTGGTGGCCCTTGCCTTCCTGCTGCCGCTGATCAACGGCACGATCGGCACGTTGGTCGGTGCTGGCCTTGGCCTCGACGTGGCGAGCACCGCCACGCTCGGCATCCTGGCTGCAAGCGCCTCCTACATCGCGGTCCCGGCGGCGATGCGGCTGGCGCTTCCCCAGGCCGATCCGGGCATCTATCTGTCGATGAGCCTCGGTCTCACCTTTCCCTTCAACCTCATCGTCGGGATCAGCCTGTTCGCGTGGCTCGCCGGAATGCTGAGTTAGGAAGTCATGGAAACCGTCACTCGCAAGCGCCTGGAAATTCTCGCCGATGCGCCGCTCGTCCCACGCGTGGTCGCGGCCCTCAAACAGGCCGGGATCGGCGGGCATACGATCGTCCCCGCCTTGTCGGGCGCGGGCCGCACCGGCGAATGGAGCGAGGAGCGACTGACCGGCGCGAACAAATTGCTTGTCATCGCCATCGCTTCGGACGACCATGCCCGGGCGCTGGTCGACGCGATCGGCCCCCTGCTCGACAGCCATCGCCTGCTGCTGACCATCGCCGACGTCGCCGTGGTCCGCGGAGATCGCTTCTAGCGATGCCGGAATTCCGCGCGCTCCTGTCGGGCTATCACCGATTCCGCGACCACGGCTACCAGGCGCAGCATCGCCGCTGGGCCGAGCTCGCCACCGGCCAGGAACCGCCGGTGATGATCATCGGCTGCTGCGACAGCCGGGTCGATCCGGCGACCATCTTCGACACGCGGCCCGGCCAGGCCTTCATCCTGCGCAACGTCGCCAATCTCGTCCCGCCCTATCAGCAGGGCGGCGGGCTACACGGCGTCTCGGCCGCGCTCGAGTTCGCGGTGACCAAGCTCGAGGTCAAGCACGTGGTGGTGATGGGGCACGGCGCCTGCGGGGGCGTCGCCGCCGCGCTGTCGGGCTCGGTCGGCGGCGATGCCGAGTTCATCGACGACTGGATTGCCCTGCTCGACCCCGCCCGCAAGCGCGTTCTGGCGAAGCCCACCGAAGATCCGCAGCGACAGCTCGAGCTCGAAGGCGTCAGCACAAGCCTCGCCAATCTGCGCAGCTTTCCGTTCGTGGCGGAGCGCGAGGCCGCGGGGACGCTCAAGCTCCACGGTTGCTGGTTCGCCATCGCCGAGGGGCTGCTGCACGAGCTCGACGAGCCCAGCGGGACGTTCCACCCCGTAGCCGAGGCCTGAGCCGCATGGATCGCGACAAGAATATCGCCTTGCTGATCGACGCCGACAATGCCTCGCCCGATCACCTCGACGAGGTGCTGCTGGTGCTGGGCGAATTGGGCGCGATCAACGTGCGCCGCGCATATGGCAATTGGTCCAAGCCCGCGCTCAGGAACTGGGGCCTGCTGACCACCCAGCATTCGATCCGTCCGATCCAGCAGTTCGACGTGGTCAAGGGCAAGAGCGCGACCGACATGCGGATGGTGATCGACGCGATGGACATGCTCTATCGCGACGAGATCGACGGCTTGGGTATCATGTCGAGCGACAGCGACTTCCTGCCGCTTGCCCAGCGCATCCGCGAGGCCGGGATCCCGGTCTATGGCTTCGGCACCGCCAAGGCCCCGATCAGCTTCCAGAACAGCTGCACCCGCTTCTTCGAC
>JANPKL010000059.1:0-4626 GCA_031425975.1 Sphingomonas sp. | reverse complement strand
GAATAGGGCGGGAAGTTATAATGGACCATGAAGCGCGAGTAGGAGAGACCCTCCAGCCCGTCGATCATCTGCTCGGCGTCCTTGGTGCCGAGCGTGGTGGTGCAGATCGCCTGCGTCTCGCCGCGGGTGAACAGGGCCGAGCCGTGGGTCCGCGGCAGGAAGCCGACGATCGCCTCGATCGGGCGCACGGTCTTGGTGTCGCGGCCGTCGATGCGGCGGCCGTCGGTCAGGATCGCGCCACGCACGATCTCGGCCTCGAGCTTCTTGACCAGCTTGGACGCGACCATCTGCTCCTGCGCATCGGCGTCGGCGAAGGCAAGCTTGGCCTTGTCGCGGGCGACGTTGATCAGCGCCGAACGCTCGGACTTGGCCGTGATCTTGTAGGCAGCGGCAATGTCGCTACCGATCAGGTCCTTGAGCTTGGCCTTGGTGGCGGCCTTGTCGTCGGCCTTGGCCAGATCCCACGGATCCTTGGCGGCCTGCTCGGCGAGGTCGCAGATCGCGTTGACGACCTTCTTTGAGGCCTCGTGCGCGAACTTGACGGCGCCGAGCATGATCTCTTCCGACAGCTCCTTGGCTTCGGATTCGACCATCATCACGGCCCCGCCGGTGGCGGCGACGACGAGGTCGAGCTCGCCGTCCTTGACCTGCTGGTTGGTCGGATTGAGGATATATTCGCCGTCGATGTAGCCGACGCGGGCGGCGCCGATCGGGCCCATGAAGGGCACGCCGCTGATGGTCAGAGCGGCCGAGGCGGCGCACATGGCGACCATGTCGGGCTCATTCTCGCCGTCGTAGGAGAGGACCTGCGCGATCACGAGGACTTCGTTGTAGAAGCCTTCGGGGAACAGCGGACGGATCGGGCGATCGATCAGGCGACTGGTCAGCGTTTCCTTTTCGGTCGCGCCGCGCTCACGCTTGAAAAAGCCGCCCGGAATGCGCCCGGCAGCGGAGAACTTCTCCTGGTAGTGGACGGTGAGCGGGAAGAAGTCCTGGCCGGGCTTGACCGACTTGGCGGCGGTGACGGCGCAGAGCACGACAGTCTCGCCCATGGTGGCGAGGACGGCGCCGTCGGCCTGGCGGGCGATGCGGCCGGTCTCGAGCTTGAGCGTGCGTCCGCCCAGGTCGACTTCAACGGTGGAGATATTGAACATCTTAATTCCTTTTTCCCGCCGCCGGATGCGAACGGGTGCAGCTTGGCCGACGAGCCGGTCTGCCAGCGGTTCGGGGCGCGGGTTTGGGCCCCAGGACGCCCCGCCGGATTGCGGAGGGTCCGGATGAACGAAGGGCGCCGTGATCGGCGCCCTTCCGGATTACTTGCGGAGGCCGAGGCGGCCGATGAGCGTGGTGTAGCGCTGCGCGTCTTCCTTCTTGAGGTAGGCGAGCAGGCTGCGCCGCTTGTTGACCATCATAAGGAGGCCGCGGCGGCTGTGATTGTCCTTGGCGTGACCCTTGAAATGCTCGGTCAGCGTGAGGATGCGGTTGGTCAGGATCGCGACCTGGACCTCGGGCGAGCCCGTGTCGTTGTCGTCGCGGCGATATTCCTGGATGACTTCGGCCTTCTTTTCGGCAGTGATCGACATCGTTGTTACTCCTGTAGGTTCAAAGGTTGAACCCGCGCACGATGCGATCCTCCTCGACCAGAGCGACCGGAATATCCCCGTCGATGGCAAGATGCAGACCGCCGTGTCGCGGGATCCGGGAAAGACGCTGCCCCTGGCGGAGCAGTCGGGCTTCCTCGGAAGTGACGGGAAAGGCCGGGATGTCGTCCAGTCCTTTTGCAAGCGGCAGAACCGCCCCATCAAGCGCGCCGCCCTTAGCGCATTGGTGCAGGAAGTCCAGCGATATCACCTGTTCCAGGGTGAACGGACCCGCGCGGGTGCGGCGCAACATGGTGACATGGCCGACGGTGCCGAGCGCCAGGGCGAGGTCACGGGCGAGACTGCGGATATAGGTGCCCTTGGAGACGGTGGCAGCGAGGGTGATGCTGCCCACCACCTCCCCATCGGGGGTGCCGACGGGAAGGATTTCAAGCGAATGCACCGTCACGGCGCGGCTGTTGAGGACAACGACCTCGCCCGCCCGCGCGAGGTCGTAGGCCCGTTTGCCGTCTACCATCAGCGCCGAATAGGCCGGCGGGACCTGCTCGATCGGGCCGGTGAAGCGGGGCAGAACGGCCTCGATTTCCGCCAGCGTCGGACGGTGCGCGCTCTCGGTGATCGCCGCGCCTTCGAGGTCGAGCGTGTCGGTTTGCATCCCGAAGGATATCGTGAACTCATAGCCCTTGACCGCATCGAGCATGCGCCCGGCCAGCTTGGTCGCCTCGCCGAGCGCGATCGGGAGCACGCCGGTGGCGAGCGGATCGAGGGTGCCGCCGTGGCCGACCTTGGTCTTGGGCTCCCCCGCCTCACGCAGCGCGCGCTTGACCGCGCCGACCGCCTGGGTCGAGCCGAGGCCGAGCGGCTTGTCGAGGATGATCCAGCCGGAGCGCCCGGACGGACGGTGGACGGGCGGGGTGGAGACGGTCATAGGGCCGCCTAGCGCGATGGCGTGCGGAAGGGGAGGGGCGGCCAGATGCTGAGACGCGCGGTCACCCATCCGCTGGCCCGGCGGCTGGTGTTGCGGGAGTTCATCCCGCTGGGGGCCTGGCTGGCGACCTGGGGCCTGCTCGGTTGGGCGATCGGGCCCGCCGATGCGGTGCGCCTGTTTGCCGCCAACACCTTCGTCCAGTCAGCCCGCGGCCTGACCGCGCTGGAGATGGTCGGGACGTTGAGCCGACGCATCGGCCAGTCCGCATTGCGCCCGTCGCGGCGGCTCGCGCTGAAGCTCGACCTGGTAGTGCTGCTGGCCACGTTCGCGGTGGTGGGCGTTTTGGCCGCCTTTCTCGACTGGCGAGGGATGACGGTCGCGGCCTTGATGGTGCTGCTGGTCGCGGTAGGGCTGCCGGCGCGGCACCCCGGCGGTGTGTTGGTGGTCCGCCGCGACCGCGACGTGCCGTGGCGGATGGGGGCGGCGCTGGTCGGGGTAAGCGGCGCGGCACTGGTCTGGTGGCTGGGCGGGGACTGGCTGGCGGCGGCACTGGTGCTGGGCCTGCGCGACTGGGGCGGGATGCTGCTGACCGCGCTGTTCGGCAATCGTCGCGCGCTGCACGAGGAGCCGCAGGAGCGCCCGATCACCTTTGCCGAACTGGCGATGCGGACCGAAGCGGCGGCGCGGCGGAGGCTGACCTACCGCATGGCAAAGTCCGTGCTCGGCGGGCTGCTCGGGCCGGTCGGAACGGTGATCGCACGGACCGGGCGCGGGGCGCGGATGGATGCGCGGATCAGCCGGATGATCCCGCGCCACCGCGGCGGCATGGCGCTGCTGACGCTGGTCGCGGCGGGGGTGATGATCTTCTTCCTGCTGGTCGCGACCGAGCCGTCGACATTGGTGCTGGCCTCGGTTGCGGCGCGGATCGCGGCATCGGGCGGATCTGCCTTGCTGTGGTGGAATTACGGATCAAGCGCGACCGACGACGAAGACGACGAGGACTGAGCCGCTTCGCCAGCGCGCAGGCGAGCGAAGAAATGGCGGCGGCAGAGCGCGACATAGCGGTCGTTGCCGCCGATCTCGGTCTGCGCGCCCTCGGCCACCGCATGGCCCTCGGCATCGACGCGCAGGTTCATCGTCGCCTTGCGCCCGCATTCGCAGACGGCCTTGAGTTCGACCAGCGCATCGGCCAGCGCAAGCAAGGCGGCGCTGCCGGGAAACAGCCGACCCTGGAAGTCGGTCCGCAGACCATAGCAGAGCACTGGCAGGTCGAGTTCGTCGGCCAGGCGGCACGCTTGATGGACCTGGCTCTCGGTCAGGAATTGCGCCTCGTCCAGCAGGATGCAGTGGAGGCGGCGGCGGGCAAGTTCGGCCCCGACCTGCTCGAACAGGTCGGTCGCGGGGTCGAAACCATGCGCGTCGGCGCCGATGTCGAGCCGCGAGGCGATCCGGCCGGCGCCCGCCCGCTGGTCGAGCCGGGCGGTCCACAGCATGGTCTCCATCCCGCGCTCGCGATAATTGAAGTCGGCCTGCAGCAGGGTGGTCGATTTGCCCGCATTCATCGCGGCATAATAGAAATAGAGCTTGGCCATGCGGGCGCTCCTAGCGGCGGCGGAAGCGGAGATAATAAGGCCGGCGGCCCTCGCGGCGGCTCTTGGCCCCGTAGCGGGTCTCGATCCAGCCCGAGGGGGGATCAAGGAAGTCGCCGGGGCTCTCGGCCAGCCATTCGAAGCTGTCGGCGTGGCGCTGCATCACCATCAGGGTCCAGTCGAGATAGACCGGGTGATCAGTCGCGATCCGCAATTCGCCGCCGGGCCGGAGCTTGTCGGCGAACAGCCCGATCGGCCCGTCATTGACCATCCGCCGCTTGGCATGGCGCAGCTTGGGCCAGGGGTCGGGATGGAGCAGATAGAGCATCATCAAAGCGCCGTCGGGAACGCGGGCAAGCACGTTCAAGGCATCGCCCATGTGCAGCCGCACGTTGGCGAGTGGCCCGTCGCGGACGTGGACGAGCGCGGCGGCGACCCCGTTAAGGAAGGGCTCGCAGCCGATAAAGCCGTGATCGGGCAGCAGGTCGGCGCGGTGGGCGAGATGTTC
>JANPKL010000058.1:0-1634 GCA_031425975.1 Sphingomonas sp. | reverse complement strand
GGCGGGAGGCCGGCGAGGCTGAGCATGAACATAGCCATTGCCAGCGCGAGGCCCTTGCGCGACTGCGACAGGCCCGCGAGGCTCTCGAGGCTTTCCAGCGGTCGACCTTCGGCATCGCGCATCCTCAGCACCACCAGGAATGCGCCCAGGGTCATCACGGCATAAACGGCGACATACGTGAGGACGGCGGCGGCACCTTGTTCCCCGCCGGCGGCGAGACCGACCAGGACGAAGCCGATATTGTTGATCGAGCTATAGGCGAGCAGTCGCTTGATATTGGTCTGGCCATAAGCCGCAACCGCGCCGAGCACGATCGAGGCCAATGCGGCGAAGATGACGATCTGGCGCCACGCCTCGAGCGCCGGGCCCATGGCGTCGAGGCACAGGCGCGTGCCCATCAGGATGGCGGCGATCTTCGGCGCCGAGGCGAAGAAGGCGGTGACCGGGGTCGGCGCGCCCTCGTAGACGTCGGGTGTCCACATGTGGAACGGCACCGCGCCCAGCTTGAACGCGACCCCGGCGAGGGTGAAGACAAGGCCGAACGTGAGGCCGAGGCTGCTCGTGCCCGTGGCGGCGAAGGCCGCGCCGAGGCCGGTGAAACTCGTGCTGCCCGAGAAGCCGTAAAGCAGGCTGATGCCGTAGAGCAGGATGCCGCTGGCGAGCGCGCCGAGGACGAAATACTTCAGCCCCGCCTCGGCCGAGCGCGCGTCGTGGCGGCGGTAGGAGGCGAGGACGTAGCTCGACAGGCTGGAGAGTTCGAGCCCGATGTAAAGCATCATCAAATCGGTCGCGCTGATCATCACCGCCGCGCCGACCGCGGAGAAGAGGATCAGCACCGGATATTCGGCGCTATGCTCGAAGTCCTTGTCGAACCAATTGTCGGCCATGACGATCGCGACCGCCGCTGCCAGGAACACGACGATCTTGCCGAAGGTGGCGAAGGCGTCGGCGGCCCACATCCCGCCGAAGGTCTCCGCTCCGCTCGCGGGTGCAAGGACGACGAGGGTGCAGGCACCGAGCAGCAGGGTGATCGCGGCCAGATGCGTGAAGCGCGCGGGACGACGGACGAAGGCCGCAACCAGCATCAGCGCGATCGCGCCAAGGCCGAGCAGTATTTCAGGGAGAATGGCGGTGAGGGTCATCAGTGGGCCTCCCCGGCGCCGTGAGCGGGCTTGGCGGAAGCCTTGGCGGCAGCGGGATTACCGGAAGTGGGTCGGCTGTCACCGGCGGGCGTGACGCGCTCGATCCGGGTCAGCAGCCGCCCCACATCGTCGCGCATCGGGGCCATGAAGCTTTCCGGATAGACGCCCATCCACAGGACGACTGCGGCAATCGGGGCGAGCAAGGCCCATTCGCGCCGGTCGAGATCCACCATCGCGGCGGCCTCGGGCGTCCGGGCCGCACCATAAGCGATGCGCCAGTAGAGCCACAGCATGTAGGCGGCGCCCAGGATGATGCCGGTGGTGGCGAAGATCGCGCCCCAGGTGGAGACCTTGTAGGTGCCGAGCATCGCCAGGAATTCGCCGACGAAGCCGCTGGTCCCGGGCAGGCCGACGGCGGCCATGGTGAACAGCAGGAACAGCAGGGCATAGCCGGGCATGTTGTTGGCGAGCCCGCCATAGCGCGCGATCTCG
>JANPKL010000057.1:0-17369 GCA_031425975.1 Sphingomonas sp. | reverse complement strand
GCCAAGCTGGAAGCGATGATTACCCGGATCCTGGGCGTCATCCTCGCCGCGCTGGCGGTGCAGTTCGTGCTCGACGGGCTGGAGCGGAGCCTGCCCGGCCTCGCCGGCTAGGCGCTTAAGAGGCCTCGCAGGCTAGCCCCGCACCCGCCACATCTGGAGCGGGCTGTCCTTGCCGAGGTCGATCGGCTCCAGCCAGTCGAACGTCGCGCCTTTCTCCAGCTGCGCGTAAAAGCCCTTGGGCGAGCGGGCGCTGAAGATGGTCGCCTGGTTCATGTGGGGGCAGATGAGCAGGTAATCGCTGCGGTGCGCCGCGATCAGCGCGCGGGCCTGCTCGGGGCTACCGCGAAAGGCGTTCATGCTGTCGGCGATGGCGCGGCCGTTGCGGTGATAGGGCCCGCCCAGCGCGCTGTGGTGGGTGACTGTGATCAGCCGCGGCCCGAGGTCGATGAAGGTGAACACATTGCCCTTGGGCTGGCGGGCGACGGGGCGCATCGCCGAGAGGGTCGGGCACAGGCGGTTGGCGCGATTGTTGCGCTGCTGGGCCTCGGTCGGAGAAGCTCGGGACCGATCGGGATAGAGGCCGAGGAAGATCGGGGCGGCGGCACCGGTGGCGGCCAGCACGAGCACGCTGCTGCCGAGCATGACGACCAGGCTGTTCTTCGCGTTCCACAGCCGGGGCAACAACGTCGTGACCAGCCCCGCGCATCCGACCACCCCGAGCAATTGCGCGGCGGGACCCGCGCGCACCTGCCAGAACAGCAGGGCGAACGCACTTGCGGCAATCACCGCGAGGGCGAGGGTGCGGCGGCGAAGCTCGGGCTGCGCGCGGTGGAGCCACAGCAGCCACAACCAGCCGATCAGGCCGGCGGCGGGCAGCGAGGCGATATTCACCCCGGTGCGCCAGCCATGTTGCGTGATCGGCCGAGCCTCGCGGACGTTGCTGAGCCACAGGCGCTCGACCTCGGGTGAAACTCCTTCGAGCCGTGACAGGCAGTGCGGGAAGGCGAGGCCGTGAAAGGCGGCGACGGCGAGCCCGGCAAGCGCGGCAAGCCCGAGCCTGGCGGTCCAGCGGGCAGGCGAAAGGCGCGCGACGACCAGCAGCAACGCGCCGCCGATCAGCGCATCGGCGAGCCATACCGGCGACAGCGCGTCGCATACCGGCAGGCGATTGGCCTCGCTCGCGAACAGCAGATAGCCGAGCGCGGTGCCCCCCGCGAGGCTCACGCCATAGAAGGTGATACGTTCGCGCTCGGCGGCATCCTCGACCCACATCAGCACCTGCGCGGCGGCGGCGAGCGCGAGGTAGATCAGCATTTCAAGCCCGATTGCGAGGCTCAGAGCGCTGGCGAGGCCGGCGGTCAGCCCGCCGCGCCGCCGATCGGGATCGGCGAGGCCGGCCATGACGCAGGCGAGCAGGGCGAGTTGCCAGCCGTGATGATCGATCCGGGTCGGCATGAACATGCCGTTGGTCGCGCCCGCGAAATACAGCGCTACGAGGGCGGGCACGAAGGCGATCGGGGCGATCAGCCGCCGACAGGTCAGCGCCAGGCCTGAGACCAGCATGAGAAAGGGCAGCAGCGGCGCGACCGCGATGGCCATCTTCTCGGCGGCCGCGCCGCTCAGGAACCAGCGCCCGACCGTGATCAGCGCGGCCAGGGGCAGGTCGACCACCCGGCTCCAGTGGATGTTCGCCCCGCCCATCGCGGGATCGAAGCGATATTGACGAAGATCGAACCAGCTCTGCCCCTGCATCCAGGCGCGCACTTGCGCCATCCGCAGATTGTCGTCGGTATCGCCCAATGCGAAGGCGTTGATGCCCGCCCAGCGCTGCCACAGGAACCAGGCGCAGGCGCTCAGCCAGAACAGCAGGACGATGGGCTTCCAGTGCCGTGATATCCCCGCAAGCAGCCGTTCCGGCACTCTCATTCCCCATCGACGCGACACGTTTGCCCGCTTAGCGACCGTGCCCTAGAGGGCAAGGGCATGCCCGTCCCAGCCCCCGCGTCCCGTTTCCCGATGTCCCTGCTCGACCGCCTGTCGGACGAGCAGCGCCGCGCCTTCGGGCAATTGCTGCGCTTCCTCATCAGCGGAGGGTTGGTGACCGCGCTCGGCATCGGCGTCTACGCCGCAATCGCGCTGCTGGTCGGCTGGCACCCGCAGGTGGCGAATTTGCTCGCATATGCCGCCGCGATGGCGACCGGCTATCTGCTGCACAGCCGCTGGAGCTTCCGCGATCATGGCGCGGAGCGCGACCGGCGGACTCTCGTCCGCTTCGTCACCGTGTCGCTGGTCAGCCTGGCGCTCAACAGTTTCTGGGTATGGCTGGGGACCGGGCCCTTGCGGTTGTCGCCGGCCTGGCCGATCCTGCCGATGCTGTTCGTCACCCCGATCGTGACCTTCACGCTCAACCGAACATGGGTATTCCGCTAAGCCATGGAACGCATCGTCTACGACCGCATGGCGGCCCTCGATCAGCAGCATTGGTGGTATCGTGCCCGGCGCGAGGTGCTGGCGGCGCTGATCCGCCACCGTGCCATGCCTCGCCCCGATGCCGACATCCTCGAAATCGGCTGCGGCACCGGGCACAACCTTCCGATGCTCGCGCAATTCGGGAGGGTCGAGGCGGTCGAGGTCGATCCTGCCGCCCGCGCACTTGCCGAGGAACGGCTCGGCCGCCCGATCGGCGCTGCTCCCTTGCCCGAGATCGGCGAGCTTCCGACAAGTCATTTCGACCTCGTCGGATCGTTCGACGTGATCGAGCATATCGCCGACGATGCGGCGGCGGTGGCGAGCATTGCGCGGCTGCTCAAGCCCGGCGGCAAGTTCGTCATGACCGTGCCCGCGCACCAGTGGATGTGGTCGGCGCACGATGTCGTCAATCACCACCAGCGCCGCTATTCGAAGGCCGGGCTGACCCGGCTGTTGACGGGCTCACCGCTGAAGCTGGAGGCGCTCGGTTACTTCAACAGCCTGCTGTTCCCGGTGGCGGTGGCGGCGCGGATGGCGGGCAAGCTGACCGGCAAGGACGAGAGCGACGACAGCCTGCCGCCCGCGCCCCTCAACAAGGCGCTGGAAACGGTGTTCGCTCAGGAAGCGCGGCTGATCGGGCGCGTGCCCTTGCCGCCCGGACTGTCGCTGTTCGCGGTCGCCTCGGCCACCTGACCGAGCCGACCCTGCACGCCCCGGCGAGCGGTCGCCCCGGCCATGTCGGCGACGATGTAGAGCGGGCGCTGCTTGGCCTGACTGTAAAGCCGCCCCAGATATTCGCCGAGCATCGCCAGCACGAACATCTGCACCGCGCCCAGCACCACCACCACCAGCATCAGGCTGGTCCAGCCCTGGATGCTGCGCCCGCTGATAAAGGCGTAGGCGATGTACAGCACCAGCAGTAGCGAGCCGAAGCTGAGCCACAGCCCGGCATGGCTGGCGAGCTTGAGCGGCGCCGAGCTGAAGCCGGTCAGCGCGTCGAAGGCGAAGCGCAGCATCTTCGACAGCGGGTATTTGGTTTCGCCCGCGACGCGCTGGTCGCGGTCGTAGGGGAACGGGACCTGGCGAAAGCCGATCCAGGCGACCATGCCGCGAATGAAGCGGGCCTGTTCGGGCATCGACAGCAGCACGTTCAAAGCGCGCCGGCTCATCAGTCGGAAGTCGCCGGCGTCCAGCGGAATGTCGATCTCGGTCGCGCGGCTCAGCAGGCGATAGAATGCCGCCGCGGTGGCCTTCTTGAAGCGGGTTTCGCCCGCGCGGCTGCGGCGCACGCCATAGACCACGTCCGCGCCCTCGCGCTCCATCGTCTCGAGCATCGGCGCCAGCAGTTCGGGCGGATCCTGCAGATCGGCGTCGACGATCAGGATATTCTCGCCGCGGCAAAGGTCGAGCCCGGCGGTGAGCGCCAGCTGGTGCCCGTGATTGCGGCTGAGGTTGATCGCGACGAGGTGCGGGTCGGCCTCGCTCAGCCGCTGCATGATCGACCAGCTGGCGTCGCGCGATCCGTCGTTGATCAGCACGATCTCATAATCCTCGCCCATGCTGGTCCGCGCTGCATCGCTCAGGCGGCGATGGAGAAGCTCGAGGCAGGCCTCCTCGTTAAAGCAGGGAACGACGATGGACAGCGCGGTCATGAGACGGGCTTAGCGGCTGGACGGTTGATCCGGTAGAGGGCCGAGCCGTCGGGCCGTGCCCAGACGCGGGTCGTGCCGCCCGTCAGGCGCGGATCGAACTCCGGGGGATTGATCAGCCACACATAGTCGAAGGCGTCGCGCGGGAAGGCGCGCAGCATCCAGTCGATCGGCCGCGCCAGCCGGCTCGGGCAGCCGTTGGGCACCACCAGGTTCGACGGGTCGTAGCGCCACGCTCCGGCGGCCCGGTGCGTCACGACCAGCAATTTCGCCCCGGCCACTTCCCAATGATCGTTGGAGAACCCCAGGCGGCGGACCACCACCAGCCCGCCCAGATGCGCGTTGCGCCACAGTGGCCAGCTGGTCGTGCGGGTGCAGCCGAGCCCGACGAAGCTGGCCACCGCCGCGCCCTGCGGGACTTGCTCCAGCGCGGTCAGCTTGGCAGACTGGTCGTCGGCGGCCAGCTTGAGGCTCCAGGTCACACTCGCGGTGCGAGCGAGCAAAAAGGTCAGCGCCAGCATCGCCAGTAGCCGCGCCAGGCGCGGGTCGGTCTCGCGCCGGAAGCGGATCGCGAGCAGCGCCAGGGCGACCACGAACGGCATCAGCCGCATGTCGGCATAGGCCGAGCCGAAGATGATCCGGGGCAGCAGGGCGAAGGCCGCGGCGAGCACGATCACGGTAAAGCCGAGCATCCGCGACAGGGTCAGGCGCGGATGGACGAGCGCGAACAGCATCATGACCGCGCACAAGGCGAAGCTGACCAGATCCCAATTGCGCCAGCGGTCGCGCAGCACGCTTTGAATCGAGAACCATTTGTTGGACCAGTTGAACCAGTCACCGGTGCTCCCACCCGCCCCGTCACGCCAAACCAGCATCAGCAGCAATGGAAGCGCGAGCACGGCGGCCTGCAATGCGGCCCGGAAGCCCGAACGGATCCAGCCGCGACCCTCGTCATGGTTGCGCACCGCATCGGCTGAAAAGGCGAGCAGGCCGAGGAAGCCCCAGCCAAAGGCATGGCACAGCCAGACCAAAATCGAGATCGGCACGAACAAGGCGGCACGCAGCCCGAAGCGGCGCTGCCGCCCGAGCCGCAGCCACAGCCCGAAGGCGAGCAGGGCGAGTGCCACGCTCAGGCTGTAATTGACGAAGCCGAACAGGAAGTGATGGCCGTAGGCGAAGGGCAAGGCGAACATCACCGTCGGCGGCAGGCGATGGTGAATTTCGCGTGCGACCCACAGCATGCCCGCAACGGTCAGCATCGGGATGGCGACGACGATCAGCTTGACCGCCGGCTCGAGCCCGATCGCGCGGGCCAGCGGGATGACCAGCAGGTCGACCCCCAGATTGCCCATGATCCCCCACTGGAAATCATAATATCGCGCCAGCGACGGGGTCGTCTCGAGGTCGAGCGAGACCCGGTAGCGGCCCATGTGGCCGAGCAGATCGACCAGCGGCGGGAGCGGCGGATAAAGCAGGGGAACGGCCGCGAGCAGCACCATCGCGACCACGAATGCCCGCGATTCCCACCACGGCCGGGGGGTGCCAGGCGGCGTCGGAGGGGCGGCGGGCGGGATCATGGGCGCACCATTCCCTTGCACCTCCGGCGAGCGCTGTCACCATGCTCCGTTCACTTGGCCTTCATTCAACTTGCGCTCATTCGCAGCCGCTAGTGCCGCGTTGACGAAGTTTTCCTCACGAAAGGCTTTCGAGATGAACAAGATGTTGTTCGCCGCAGCGGCGCTCATGGTTTCTGCCGCCGCCAACGCCCAGCTCGCCCCCGCCGTGCCGCGCGACGGGGTCCAGACCCGCGCCGAGGCGGTCCAGCGCGTCCAGGCGATGTTCGCCCGCGCCGACGCCGATCGCGATGGCTTCATCACCCAAGTCGAAACCCAGGCAATCAAGGGTCAGGCCCGCGGCCAGCGCGCCGGGCGTGCGCAGCGCGGCCAGCGTGCCGCCGATCCCGCGCGCCGCGCGCAGATGTTCGAGCGGCTCGATGCCAATCGCGACAACATGATCAGCCGCGACGAATGGGCTCGCGCCGAAGCGATGCGTGGCCAGAAGATGGCACAGCGCCAGGCCATTCGCGGCCAGCGCATGGCAATGCGCGGCGGTGCAATGCGCGGCGGGGCGATGCTCCGCATGGCCGATGCCGACAACGACAGCCGCGTCTCGCTGCAGGAAGCGACCAACGCCGCGCTCCAGCGCTTCGACCGGGTCGATGCCAATCGCGACGGCAGCGTAACGCGCGACGAGCGCCAGCAGCGCCGCCAGCAGCAGGAGGCACCCGCCGCGCGCAACTAGGCGCTCGGCCAGGCCACAGATGGGGGTTCGGCGTTTGACTTCGCCGGGCCCCTTCTTTCTGTGCACTGTGCTCGATCGGGCGCTGCGACAAATCTATCCCGCTCCGGACTTGCTCGCCGCGCTGAATGCTCGCTAGACCTTCCCGCGTATCTGGAGGAAACCATTCGATGAACCACGCTTTCCGTGCCGTCCTGTTCGCGACCGCTGTGTCCCTGCCACTCGCCGCTGCCCGCGCCGACGAGGGGATGTGGACCTTCGACGCCTTCCCCGCCGAGCGGATGCGCGCGGCTTATGGCTGGGCCCCGGACCAGGCCTGGCTGAACAAGACCCAGGCCGCCGCGGTGCGCCTGACCGGGGGCTGCTCAGCCAGCTTCGTGAGCGCGCAGGGGCTGATCCTCACCAATCACCATTGCGTCGCGACCTGCATCGAAGAGAATTCGACCGCGGCCGACAATATCCTCGCCAAGGGCTTTACCGCCCGCACCAACGCGCAGGAGAAGAAATGCGCCGGCCAGCAGGCCGAGGTGGTGACCGCGATCGCCGACGTGACGCCGCAGATCAAGCAGGCGATCGGGACGCTTAAGGGGGCCGAGGCGGTCCGCGCCCGCACCGCCGCCGCCGCCGCGCTGGAAAGCGCCGGCTGCCCCGACAGCGCCACCACCCGCTGCCAGGTCGTCGCCCTCTACGGTGGCGGCCAGTACAAGCTCTACACCTACCGCAAATATAGCGACGTGCGGCTGGTCTGGGCGCCCGAGGCACAGGCCGCGCAATTCGGCGGCGATCCCGACAATTTCAACTTCCCGCGCTACTCGATGGATGCCAGCTTCCTGCGCGCCTACGAAAATGGGAAGCCGGTCGCGACCCCGGCGCACCTCAAGTGGAATCCGCGCGCGCCGATCGACGGCGAGGCGGTGTTCGTGGTCGGCAATCCCGGCTCGACCTCGCGGCTGTTCACCGGCGACCAGCTGGCCTTCCAGCGCGAAGTCGCCCTGCCGATCACGCTCGCGACCCAGTCCGAGCTGCGCGGCCGCCTCATTTCGGCGATGAGCCAGAGCCCGGAGCGCGCGCGTGAAGCCGCCGAAACGCTCGGCGGGCTCGAGAACAGCCTCAAGGTGACCATCGGCCGGGTGACGGCGCTGAACGATCCCGCCTTCACCGGCCGGCTGGCCGCGGCCGAGGCCGACCTCAAGCGTCGCAGCGCGGGCAATGCCGCGATCGGTAATCCGTGGGGCGAGATCTCCGCCGCGGTCCAGGCGCAGCGCAACAGTCATGTCGAGCGCAGCTTCGCCACCCCGTCGAGTCAGCTGTTCGGCTACGCCCTCGCCCTGGTCCGGGCGGCGGACGAGCGCGGCAAGCCCAATGCCGAGCGGCTGCCGGGCTTCGCCGATTCGGCGCTGCCCCTGCTCGAAAAGAACATCACCGACGCACGCCCGATCACCAACTGGATCGAGCAGCTGCGGATGGAATGGTCGTTGAGCAAGGCGCGCGAATATCTTGGCGCGGATCACGCCCAGACCCGGCTCCTGCTCGGCAAGGAATCGCCGGAGAAGCTGGCGGCGCGGCTGGTGACCGGCACGCGGCTCGCCGACCCGGCGGTGCGTGCAGCTCTGTGGACCGGCGGCGCGGCGGCGATCGCGGCCTCGACCGATCCGATGATCGTCTATGCCCGCTCGCTCGACGCCAATGCGCGCAGCCTGCAGAAGCGCTTCGACGCCGAGGTCGATGCCCCGCTGACGGCAGCCCGCACGCGGCTGGCCGATGCGCGCTTCGCCGCTTTCGGCACTTCCAACTATCCCGACGCGACGTTCACGCTGCGGATTAGCTACGGCAAGGTCGAGGGCTGGACCGAGGCCGGGCGTCCGGTCCCGACCCGGACCGTATTGGGCGGCACCTTCGATCGCGCGACCGGGGCTGAGCCGTTCGACCTGCCCCCGGCCTTCGTCGCCAATCAAGCCAGAATCGACAAGTCGACGGCCTATAATTTTGTCTCGACCAACGACATCATCGGGGGCAATTCGGGCTCGCCCGTGATCGACCGCGCGGGCACCGTGATCGGGGCGGCGTTCGACGGCAACATCCACAGCATGGGCGGCAATTACGGCTATGACGGCAAATTGAACCGCACCGTCACCGTGTCCACCGCAGCGGTCCAGGAAGCGCTCGAGACCATCTACCCGGCGCCCAATCTGGTGGCCGAGCTGAAGGGCGGGCGCCGCTAGGCGGGCCCGCTAAGCCGGGCGCAGCGCCCAGCGGAGAGTCGAGGCGAGGCCCAGTGTCGCAGCGCGGGTCGCGGGCCGGGCCAGTCCCGACCCGCGCAGCCCGTGCCGCCGCCGCACCTCGCCTGGCAGCACGTCGACCGCCGATCGCATCAGCAGCCGCTGCACGGGCAGCAGCCGCAGATGGTCGGGGGGAGAGTTGAGGATGATGTCGCGCACGGTCGCGCTGCGCTGATCGGCGCGGAGGTCGATCGTGAATTCCTGCGCCAGCCGCTCGGCCTCGGCCTCGCTGCGGGGGACAGGCGAGGCGCCGAGCAATTCGGCCATCGGTGCCACCTCGCGCCAATAAGCGTCGCGGTCGGCGGCGCTCATTCCCGGCTCGGCAAAGCGGCGATATCCGGCGAGGAACATCGCCGACCCCGCGACATGGACGAAGGCCAGCAGCCGCGGGTCATTGGCCTCATAGGGCGTGCCGTCGGGCAGGGCCCCGGTGATGTAGTCGTGGATGTTGCGGACGCGCGTAATCGCCGCCTCGGCCTCGACCCGCGCCCCATAAGTGGTGACCGCGATGAAGCGGGCGGTATTACGCAGCCGCCCGTGCATGTTGCGGCGGAAGTCGCTGTGGTCCCACACCCCGGCCAGCGCCAGCGGATGGAGCATCTGCCACAACAAGGCCGCGACTCCGCCGACCATCATGCCGGCAAGGTCGCCATGAACCCGCCACGCCACCCCGTCCGGCGGGCACAATGCGTCCTGCGAGGGAATGATCGGGGTTTGCCCACTGGCGGCGTCGTTGAAAAAGCCGACCACCCCGCCGGCGATGGCGCGGCGCAGCTGTTCGGCGGGGGTGGCGGGGGTCATGAGGGGGGAACGCATGAGACCTCTCCGTTCTCCTGCGAAGGCAGGAGCGCAGTGCCTTCTTGCCTTTGTGCCGCCGATGCGAAGGTCACGGGGCCCCGGCGTGCGCCGGAGAACGATTAGGCCGCCGCCTCACGGTTCAGATCGGCGCGGCTGCGCTTCTCGGCGGCGGTCTTCAACTGCCCGCAGGCGGCGTCGATATCGCGCCCGCGCGGGGTGCGGACGGGAGCCGAGATTCCGCCCTCGAACACAATGTTCGAAAAGGCCCGGATCCGCTCCGGGGTCGAGCATTGGTAGGCCGCGCCGGGCCAGGGATTGAACGGGATCAGATTGACCTTGGCCGGCAAATCATAATGGCGCAGCAGCCGGACCAGCTCGCGCGCATCGGCGTCGCTGTCGTTCTTGTCCTTGAGCATCACATATTCGAAGGTGATGCGGCGCGCATTGTTGGCGCCGGGATAATCGGCGCATGCCTGGAGCAGCTCCTCGATCCCGTATTTCTTGTTGATCGGGACGATCTCGTCGCGGATTTCCTTGGTCACCGCGTGGAGCGAGACCGCGAGGTTGACCCCGATCTCGGCCCCCGCGCGGGCCATCATCGGCACCACCCCCGAGGTCGACAAGGTAATCCGGCGCTTGCTGAGGCCGAGGCCGTCGCCATCCATCACGATTTTCAACGCGTCGCGGACATGGTCGAAATTATAGAGCGGCTCGCCCATGCCCATCATCACGATGTTGGTCAGCATGCGGCCTTCGGGCTGGCTCGGCCATTCGCCCAGCGCATCGCGCGCAAGCATCACCTGGCCGACGATCTCGTCGACGCTGAGGTTGCGGACCAGCCGCATCGTGCCGGTATGGCAGAACCGGCAATTCAAGGTGCAGCCGACCTGGCTCGACACGCACAAAGTCCCGCGATCGGCGTCGGGAATGAACACCATTTCGAAATCGTGATTGTCGTGGGTTCGCAGCAGCCATTTGCGGGTGCCGTCGGTCGAGACCTGCGCTTCGACCACGCCCGGGCGGGTGATGCGAAACCGCTCGGCCAGCCACGGCTGCTGCGCCTTGGCGATGTCGGTCATCACCGCAAAATCGGTCGCGCCGCGATTGTAGATCCAGTGGAACAGCTGCTTGGAGCGGAGCTTGGCCACCCGCGGCTCAAGTCCGGCCGCCTCCAGCGCCGCGCGAATGCCGTCCTTGGGAAGCCCGATCAGCTCGACGCGCGGGTCGGCATCCACCGCCGTGAGGCGGGGCACGGGTACGGGATCGACCGGGCCGGGGATCGGCATCAGGGCAGTGTCGGCGCTCATGGAAGAGCGGCCATGTAGCGAAAGGGGCGGGACTTTTCCAGTGCTCAGCGACTGGGCGCGCAGGCGATGGCCGCAGCGTCGATCGCGGTCGGCGCTCCGGCCAGCAGATAGCGGTCGCTGACCCGTCCGCCGACCCCCTGCGCGCGGACCCGCATTTCGCCCGCGCGGCGGACCGCGGCGATGATCGCCTGTTCCTGCGCCGGACCACGACTCCACGCAGAGGGGCCGCGCGTGGCGAGCAGGAAGCTCGACTGGCCGACCACCAGCAAGGCGTCGGAACCGGGGCGAGCTGGTCGGCTCAAGAGCAGGTGAAGTTCGCCGCGGCGCGCACCGTCGCGAGAGAAGGAAAAGGCCGCACGGGCCTGGGCGCGGCCGGGGGCGGCCTGCAACTCGCTCCGCCCGACCGCCTCGCACGATCCCGGCGCACGTTCGAAGGCGGCCCAATAGGCGCCGGCGTGAAGCAGTCGGCGGGCCTCGGCGGTGCTTGCCGCAAGCCCGAGGGCGACGAGGACCAGGAGCGCGCGTGCCCCGCCGCTCACCGACCCGCCGCTCACCGCGCCGCCAGGGCCCCGGGCTCGTTGCCGATCATCAGCGTGGCGATCACCGCACCCGCTGCGATCGCGATCCCATAGGGGATGCCGGCCTTGGCCTGCAGCACCCGCACGCGGCTGCGGATCGCGGCCGGCCATGGGAGGACTCGGAGGAATATGATCAACACCGCCAGCAGGCCGCCCGCGACAGCGGTCATCAACAGGAAGCGCAGCGCGCCGCCAAGGTCGAACCACAGGATCGTCGCCGCGAACAATTTGACGTCGCCTCCGCCCAAGACGCCCCGCCCGAACAGGAAGGTGCCGATCACCAGCGCCAGCACGAACACCAGGCCATTCTCCCACAGCGCCAGCTGCGGCCCCGCCAGCACTGCGGCGACCAGCCCGAGCAGCAGCACCGCCCCGACCAGATAATTGCTGATCTTGAGCATGACCGCATCCTGCATGGCGGCGAGGACCAGCAGTCCGATCAGCATGGCATAGGCCCAATAAGGCGCGAGCAGCGGCAGGTTCACGTGACATATCCCCCAATATCGTGGCGACAGCGATGGCAAGGCTCGGGGCCCCGCGCAAGACCGCTTGCGTCGGCGTGCCGGGCGTGAGAGACTGCAAGGGCTCGGATCACCGGCGCTGGGGGGCGCGTGAACCGGCTATTCGTCCTTTTTTCGAGTGATTTGCGCTTCGGCTTTCCGAGTCGCGGGGCATGACGCTGCAGCTGACCCTCGCGCAGGTCGCGGCGGAGCTCGCGCTGTTCGCGGCGTTGGGCTTCCTGCTCTTCTCGCTCGACGACCTGGCGGTCGACCTCATCTATTTCGCGCGGCGCGTTTGGCGAGCGCTGACCGTCTATCGCCGTCATGAGCGCAGCGACGTGGGCGCGCTGGTGGCCGGGGCGGCGCCCGGCTGGATGGTCGTGCTCATTCCCGCATGGGACGAGGCGGCGGTGATCGAGCGCATGCTGCGCGCCAGCTTGAGCCGCTTCGACCATCCCGACTTCACCCTGCTGGTCGGCCATTATCGCAATGATCCGGCTACCCGCTTCGCCATTGCCGAGGTGCGCGATCCGCGGGTCGTCGCGGTCGAGGTGCCGGTCCACGGGCCGACGACCAAGGCCGATTGCCTCAACCACCTCTACGCCGCGCTGGTGCGGATGGAGGCGGCGTCCGGGCGGCGGGCGAAGGCGCTGGTGCTGCACGACGCCGAGGATCTGGTCCACCCACTCGAATTGCGGCTGTTCGACCGGCTGATCGAGCGCAGCGGGGTGGTGCAATTGCCCGTGGTTCCGCTGACCGATCGCGGTTCGCCCTGGATCGGCGGCCATTATTGCGACGAATTCGCCGAGAGCCACGGCAAGGAACTCGTCGTGCGCGAGGCCGTCGGCGCGGCCATTCCGCTGGCCGGCGTGGGCTGCGCAATCAGCCGCTCGGCCATCGCCCGGCTCGCCTCCGCGCATGACGGCAAGCCGTTCGCGGGTGGCTCGATGACCGAGGATTATGAGATGGGCCTCCGCCTCGGCGCGCTGGGGGAGCGGACCATGTTCGTCCGCCTGCCCGCGCGGGAGGGCGAGGCGGGAGTGGTCTGCAGCCGCGGTCATTTCCCCGGCACGCTCGGCGCCGCGGTGCGTCAGAAGGCGCGCTGGCTCGGTGGCATCGCCTTTGCCGGCTGGGACCGGCTCGGCTGGAGCGGCGGGCTTGGCGAGCGCTGGTTCCGGCTGCGCGACCGGCGCGGACCCTTTGCCGCATTGCTACTGCTGGCGGGCTATGTCGCGGCGCTGCTGTGGGGGCAATTGTGGCTCGCCTCGAGCCTGGGCGCGCCGCTGCCGCCGCAACCCTCCCCGCTGCTGACCGAGCTGCTGCAGGTCAATTTCCTGTTCCTGTTGTGGAGAACCACCATGCGCTTCGCCTTCACCGCGCGCATCTATGGGGTGGGCGAAGGTCTCGCCTCGATCCCCCGCATCCTCGCCGGCAATCTCATCGCCATCCTGGCCGCCGGGCGCGCCCTTTTCCTGCACGCGGGCGGGGGGCCTAAACAGTGGGACAAGACTGCGCATGTCTTCCCGTCGGAGGCAGCGGCACGATGAGCGCGCCGCTCCGCTTCCTGGGCCTCGCCATCATTGCCTATGTAGGCTTGCGCACCGCCAGCAACGCGCTCGCGCTGCAACCGCTGCCGGGGGTTCTTCCGCAACCCACGCAGATGGCCGGCGCGACCCTGCCACCGGGCGTCGCAGCCGACATGGAGCCAGCGCCCGCCGCCTATCCGCCCTCCGCTTATGGCCTGCCGCCCGGCTACGGCCCCTATCCAGCGCCGGGCGGGCCGCCGCCGGGCTGGCCGGGCTATGCCATCCCCTATCCGGTGATGATGGCGGCTCCGCGCCAGAGCCCGATCATCATCCACGCCGCCTATCCGCAAGGAATTCATGGCCCGTCGCCTTATCTGATGCCCGCGGTGGCCGGGGTGGCTGCGGCGGAAGCGGCAACGACCGGCGCAGCGCTCGGCTACGAGGGCGCGGTGCCGCCGCTCGACGCCTGGCCGGCGATCGGCACCGCGGGTCCCTTCTCGATCCCCGAAGTCCAATATACGCCGAGCTGGGGCAAGGGGGACGGCCGCGAGACCCTTGCCACCGCGCGCCCGAAGCGGTTTTCGCTCGATGCCTGGGCGCTGCTCCGTCCGCCGACCGAGGGCGTGCTCGCTTACGACGGCCCCGGTCGCGGGCTCAATCCGGGGCTCGCCTCGGCGGGCGCATTGGGCGGCAGCCAGGCGGGGATGCGGCTGACCTGGCGTCCGATCGATCGCGTCGGCATTCATGCTCGTGCATCCAGTGCCCTGATGCCCCAAGGCCGCTCCAACCAGGCTTTGGCCGGGGGCGAGGGTGCCGTCGGGATCAGCTGGCAGCCGCTCGGGGGCCTGCCTGTCCGCATGTCGGTCGAGCGCCGCCAGCGCCTCGGCCCGGCAATTGGTGGCGGCCGCAACGCCTTTGCCGCTTATGCCGAGGGTGGCCTCTACGACCGCGCGCTGCCGCTCGGGCTGCGTCTCGACGGCTACGGCCAGGCCGGGGTCGTCGGATGGAACAGCCGGGACCTGTTCGCCGACGGCGCGCTTGCCGCCACCTATCCGCTGCTGCCCCGAATCGCGATCGGCGGCGGCATCTGGGGCGGCGTTCAGCCAGGGCTGAGCCGGTTCGATGCCGGGCCGCGGCTGAGCTACCAGATCCACCCGCGGCTGCGCGCGCATATTGATTATCGCTTCCGCCTGACCGGCAATGCCGACCCGGTCAGCGGCCCCGCCCTCACGTTGTCGGGAGGTTTCTAGCGCCACGAATTTGAGCTTGCGACCGGTCCCCAGCGTATATCCGGCCGCATCGAGGCCCCCTCCGGTCCACCCCAGCGGAGGGGGCCTCTCCATCTCAGCCTGACAAAGCCGGCTCGGCGCCCGCTCTGTCTTTGCCACGCTCCCGGTTTGAGCTACCCCGGTCCGCGCCGCTTATGGATATCTACCTCCCCATCGCCAACATGAGCGTCAACGCCCTGCTGATCGTGGCATTGGGCGGCCTCGTTGGCGTGCTTTCGGGGTTGTTCGGGGTCGGCGGCGGCTTCCTCACCACCCCATTGCTGATTTTCTACGGCATTCCGCCGGGCATCGCGGTCGCCTCGGCCACAACGCAGATTACCGGGTCGAGCGTATCGGGCGTCATGGCGCATATGAAGCGCGGCGGGGTCGATCTTCGAATGGGGCTGGTAATGATCGCCGGGGGCCTGTGCGGAAGCCTCGTCGGTGCGTTCATCTTCCGCCTTGCCCAGGCCAGCGGGCAGATCGATACTTTGATCGGCCTGCTCTATGTGGCCCTGCTCGGCAGCATCGGCCTACTGATGTTGCGCGACGCGACGCGGGCGCTCGGCTGGGTCAAGGTGACCGAGCCCACCACCCCGCGCCGCCGCCATCACCGGCTGGTCGCCGCGCTGCCGATGCGCTGGCGCTTCTATTCAAGCGGGCTCTACCTCTCGCCCCTCGCGCCGCTCGCCTTGGGGTTCGTAGCGGGGATCCTCACCGTGCTGTTGGGCGTCGGCGGCGGCTTCATCCTCGTTCCCGCGATGATCTACCTGCTCGGCATGGCACCGCGCGTAGTGGTCGGGACCAGCCTGGTCATGATCCTGGCGGTGAGCGCGGCGACGACCATGATTCATGCCATGACCACGCGTTCGGTCGATATCGTGCTCGCTGCCCTGCTGCTCGCGGGCGGGGTCGTGGGAGCGCAATATGGCGCGCGGCTGACGACCCGGCTGAAGCCAGACCTGCTGCGCTTCAGCCTCGCCCTGATCATCCTGTTGGTCGCGCTGCGGATGGCGCTCGGGCTGACCTACCGTCCCGACGAACTCTTCTCGATCGAGTATCTGTAGCCCGTGCGGCGCCGCGCCTCCCTCCCGCTGCTCGCTGCCGCCGCGCTCCTGCTCGGCCAGGCCGGGCCCCGGCTGGTGCCCGACATCTCGGCCCGTACGATCGAGATCCGCTACAGCTTCTCAGGCGCGCAGTTGCTGCTGTTCGGCGCGATCCTCTATCCCGGCGGGCGCACGCCAAAGCGCCCGCTGGACGTCGCCGTGGTGCTGCGCGGGCCGGTCCAGCCGATGATCGTGCGTGAAAAGCAGAAGGTCGTCGGGGTCTGGATGAACGCCGACAGCCACCGCTTCGCCTCCGCGCCCGGCTTTTATGCGGTCGCCAGCAACCGCCCGTTGTCGGCGATGGTCGATGACCGCACCGCGGCGGTCTACGAACTGGGCCTCTCCAACCTCGCACTGTCGCCCGGCGGCGGCGCGCAGCCCGACAAGGAGCGGCGGTTCGAGACCGGCCTGCTCGACCTGCGCCGCCGCCAGGGTCTGTACGCCGAAACGCCGGGCGGCGTGGAGATCAGCGACGGCGTCCTCTACCGCGCCCGCATCGCCATCCCCAGCCAGGTGCCCGTCGGCCTCTACGAGACCGAGACTTTCCTGATCGACGAGGGCAAGGTGATCGCCGCCGCGACCAAGGACGTGACCATCGCCAAGACCGGATTTGAGCGGTTCGTCGCCGACTCGGCGCGCCGCCACGAATTCCTCTACGGGCTGGCGGCCATGCTGCTCAGCCTTGGCTTGGGCTACGGCGCCGCAGCCGTGATGGGCCGGCGCGGCTAGGGAAACCTTAACGCCTGCCGGAATAGAAGCGCCCGAGGAATCGACCTCTCGAACTGGGCGACGAATGACCGAAAATGCCAATCTCAAGCAGTTTCTCGATCATCTTTCGAGCGTTAACGACGAGGAGCCGACGAGCGGCCACGTCCCGTCGGTAGGCGAGAAACTGGCGCCGATCGGCGAGGTGATGGAGATCGCCGGCTCGGGCTCGCAGATAAGCATGGATCCGGTCCGGCTGAACGCGCTCGACAGCCACGGCGACCCGTCGGTGGCGATGTCAGGGCAGGTCGGCAGCCAGGTCAAGATGGCGGTCGGCCCGTCGTGGCTGATCGCCAACGTCCGCACCATGCGTGCGGGCAGCGAGGGCCGGATCGAGGCCGCGATCGACTTCCTGGGCGAAGGCACGCGGGAGGCTGGCGGCGGCATGTCGGGCTTCCGCCGCGGCGTCACCCGCTATCCCATTCCGGGCGCGCTGGTGCACCCGGTCACGACCGAGGATTTGCGCTCGGTATTTGCCGCCAGCGACAGCGCTCACGTCGAGATCGGCACCGTCTATCCGACCGACGACATTCGCGGCGCGCTGTATATCGACCCGATGCTGTCCAAGCATTTCGCTATCCTGGGTTCGACCGGCACCGGCAAGTCGACCTCGGTCGCGCTCATCCTCCATCGGATCAGCGCCTACAGCCCCGAGGGGCATATCGTGATGATCGATCCCCACGGCGAATATAGCGCCGCCTTCAAGGGCTGCGGCGAATTGTTCAACGTCGACAACCTCCAGCTTCCCTACTGGCTGCTCAATTTCGAGGAGCATTGCGAGGTCTTCCTCACCACCGACGGGGCCGAACGCCATCGCGACGGCGAC
>JANPKL010000056.1:0-5046 GCA_031425975.1 Sphingomonas sp. | reverse complement strand
ACGATTATGCGCGTGGCCGGACGCCGGTGCCCTGCTCGCTGTGCAACCAGGGGGTCAAGTTCACCGACCTCCATATCTTCGCGCGCGAGCTTGGCGCCGACGCGCTCGCCACCGGCCATTATGTGCGCCGCGTGGTCGCGGTCGGGCGGGCCGAGCTGCACAAGGGCCGCGATCCGGCGCGCGACCAGAGCTATTTCCTGTTCGGCACCACCCACGAGCAACTAGACCAGCTGCGCTTTCCGATCGGCGAGCTGCCGAAGGCCGAGGTGCGGGCGATGGCGGCGGAGGCCGGGCTGATCGTATCCGACAAGCCCGACAGCCAGGATATCTGCTTCGTCCCCGACGGCGATTATGCGGGTTTGGTCAAGCGGCTTCGTCCCGACACCGATGCGCCGGGCGAGATCGTCGACGGCTCGGGCCGGGTCGTCGGGCGCCACCCCGGGGTAGTCCACTTCACCGTCGGCCAGCGCCGCGGGCTGGAGATCGGGGGCAGCGCCGAACCGCTGTATGTGGTGCGGATTGATCCCGACGAGCGGCGGCTGGTGGTCGGGCCCAAGGCCGCGCTGGCGGTGGGGCGAGCACGGATCGGCGACTGGAACTGGATCGGCGAGGAGCAGGTCGAGTTGGCGGTCAAGGTGCGATCGTTGAGCCGCCCGGTGCCCGCCCGGCGCGAGGGTGACTGGCTGGTGTTCGAAACGCCCGAATATGGCGTCGCTCCGGGGCAGGCGGCGGTGGCTTATGCCGGCGAGCGGATGCTCGGCGGAGGCTGGATCGAGGAGACCGTCTCGACGAGCGTCGAGGCGATCGCGGCCTAGGGCCGCCGGGCCTCGGGCGGGCCGAGGAACTTGGCCGAGAACGTCTGGCCCTTCTGCACCTTGAAGAACCAGTTGCCGAGCGCGCCACGGGTTGCGGTGACGCTGTCGCCGGCCTTGGGCAGCCGTTCGTTGCCCTCGAGCATCAGCACCCAGCGATCATTGTTGTCGAGCTGGACCAGCAGCCGGTCATAGCCTTGCCCGCGCATCGATCGGATGGTGCCGGTCAGCGCCTTCGGGCCGAGCGAGCGCCCTTCGAGCGCGCCGCTGCTGGCGGCCTGCTCGAGCGGGGCGATGGCGCCGTCGAAGCAGCGCAGGCGCGCGGCGGCGTCGGCGACCTGGGCGCAGGCCAGCACCGCGCGCAGCCGGGGGTCGACGCGCTGGGCAGTCGCCGGGGCCGCGAGGCTGCCCACGGCGAAAAGGGTGATGATGAAGGGCAGGCGCATGAATGATCCTCGTCGGGCATCGGGCGTCGGGCGTCGTTCTTTGGTCGGCAGACCATGGCATTGCGATGCGCCGCTTAAAAGAGGAAAGCGGGGGCGTGGTGCGTCCCCTCCCCAAACGTCGGCCGCTCAGCGCCGGGATCCTCCTTTACCGGCGACGCGGGCATGGAACAGAAGTGCTGCTCGGCCATCCCGGCGGCCCCTATTGGACGCGCAAGGACAAGGGAGCGTGGATGGTCCCCAAGGGCGCGGTCGAGCTTGGCGAGAGCAGCGCGGAGGCGGCGCGCCGCGAATTCGGCGAGGAAGTGGGCCCGGTCCCGCCGGGCGCGCTCGAACCGTTGGCGCGGGTGCGGCAAAACGGGGGCAAGCTGGTCGAAGTGTTCGCGCTCGAGGGCGACTTCGACCCGCAAGCGCTGGCCAGCAACGAATTCGAGCAGGAATGGCCGCCGCGTTCGGGTCGAATGATGACCTTTCCGGAACTCGACCGCGTCGCTTGGATGAGCCTAGGTGAGGCGCGGGATTACATGCTGCAAAGCCAGTTGCCTGTGCTTGACGCGCTCGAGATGCGGCTACTTGGGGCGGCGGGCGAAGAGGAAGAGCAGGGCCCCGGCCAGGGCTAGCACCGCAAGCGTGGCCCAGGCGGCCAGCGACGCCTGGCTCGCAATCAACGCGCAGAGTAGGATCGCGATCAGGCTTTGCGCCATCGATCCCAAATTGCGCCGGCCTGTCACGAGCCCGGCGGCAATCGTCACCGCGTAGACGATCAGCCGCGCCAGGATGGAAATGATGGCCAGCCAGACGAAGCCGCCGCTTAGCGCTAGCAGCGCGGCCAACGCGGCCATGGCGAGGATCGACATAACAGGTGTTCCAGTACCGATCCCAACGACCGCGAGCCACGCCGGCAGATCCCCGCGTTGGGCCAGCGCAAACATCACGCGCGGGGTCGCCGTCATGTTGCCGTGGAGATTGCCGAGCAGACTGGTAACTGCGGCGAGCAGCACGAGGGCGGACCCGGCGGGGCCGAGCAACGCCGTGCCGAGCGCCAGCAGCGGCGCCTTGTCGTCCAGTACGACAACCGGGGCGACCGCGTTGAAGGCCGCCTGGACCAGGGTGTAGAGGATGACGATCGTGCAGACGGTCAGGAAAAGCGCGCGCGGCAAGGCGCGTGCGGGATCGCGTGTCTCCCCGGCAGTGGCGAGGCTGTTCTCGAATCCGACGAATGCGTAGAAGCACAGAAGGAGGCTGGCCTCGATCGCCGACAGGGACGGGGGCGGGCCGAGGGCGGGGAGGGGCGCGAGCCACAGGCCGACAGCCGCGAGCACGATCAACGGCAACGTCTTGAGCAGGGTCAGGCCGCCCAGCAGCCGCAAGGCACCGCGCGTGCCGGCGATGTTGATCCGGGCCAGCACGCAGATCAGGGCAAGAATGATCAGCCAGCGTGCGACCGGGGGGAGATCGAACCCGAGCCAGCGGCTGGTATAGTCGACCAGCACATGGACATTGGCGGCGAAGGCGGCGGTTCGCGCAATCAAGAACAGCCAGCCGAGCTGGAAGCCCACCATTCGCCCGAACGGCAGGCCGTAGATGGCCGGACCCCCATTGCCCGGCATGCTTGCGGCCGCGCGGGCGAAGGGGATCGCGATCAGCAACACCACCAGGCCGGTGAGCGGGAACAGCAATAGCGACCATCCGCCGACCGATCCGGCAAGCGTCGCGGGAAGGGCGAAGACCGCCGCCCCGACCGCGCCGTTGAACGACAGGAGCAATGCGCCGCCAAGACCGATCCGTCGCTCCAGCGCAGGGCTCGTCAAAGCTGGAAGTTGCCTTCGATCACGGTCCAGCAGCGACCCACCAGAAGCACCCGGTCGCCCTCTAGCAGGCAGTCGATCAGCCCGCCGCGCGCGCTGGCCTGGAGCGCGGTGAAATGGTCGCGGTCGAGCCGCTCGGCCCAATAAGGGACCAAAGCGGCATGGGCGGCGCCGGTCACCGGATCCTCGTCGATCCCGACATTGGCGGCGAAGACCCGGCTGGCGATATCCTGCACGTCGCCGGGCGAGGTCACGACAATCAGCGCAGCGATCGCCGCCAGCGCCTTGAAGTCGGGGCGGACCGCGCGCACCGCGGCTTCGTCGTCGAGCAGGAACAAAAGCACGTCCTCGGCGCCGCTGGCACGCAGGACGGGCGCGTCGATGCCGAGCGCGGCAAGGGCCTCGGGTGCTTGCGACGGCGAGGCGCGCCATGCAGGGAGCGATACCTCGACCGCATCGCCGCGGCGGCGCACTACCAATGTCCCGGCCTTGACGGTCGAAAACCGCACTTCCTCGCCGCGCAGTAAGACATGGCCGGCGGCGAGCGTGGCGTGGCCGCACATTCCGACTTCGGTCGTCGGAGTGAACCAGCGCAGATGGTAATCGACGCCGTCCCCGTTGCCGGGGACGGTGAAGGCGGTTTCGCTCAAGTTGTTCTCAGCTGCGATCGCCTGCAGCGTCGCATCGGGAAACCATTGCTCCAGCGGCATGACCGCGGCCGGATTGCCGGCCAGCGGGCGCTCGGCGAAGGCATCGACCTGGAAGAAGGGGAGGATCATCTCAGCGACGCTCCGTCAGTTCGTGGGGCAGCATCCCCTCGCGGTCGGTGTGGCCTTCGGGGTCGAGGTGGAGGAATATCTCGGTCCCCGGAAAGCGCCGCTGGAGATCCTCCTCGACCCGGTCGAGTCGGTCGTGCGCCTCGCGAATGGTCCAGTTCTCGGGCACCCAGACGTGAAACTGGATGAAGTCGTGGACGCCCGAGCTGCGGGTGCGGACATCGTGCATGCCGTTCAATTCGGAATAGTCGGCGCAGGCGAGGAGAAAGGCTTCGCGCTTCGCCTCGGGCCATTCGGCGTCCATCAGATGGGCGACGCTATCCCCCGCGGCATGCCAGGCACCCCACAGCAGCCACAAGGCAATGGCGATGCCGAAAGCGGCGTCGGCCCCGCGCACCGCGAGCAACTGATCCATGACCAGCGCCGCGATCACCGCCAGGTTGAGCCACAGGTCGGACTTGTAATGAATATTATCGGTCTTGATCGCGACCGAGCCGGTGCGGGCGATGACGCGCTTCTGGTAGGACAGCAGTAGCAAGGTGCCGAGCATCGCGGCGATCGACACGAGGATACCGATTTCGGCATTGGCGGTTCGCGCGCCGCCCATCAGGCGGTCGATGGCGCGCCAGCCGATGCCGATCGCCGAGCCCGCAATCAGCACCACCTGGCCGAGCGCGACCAGCGCCTCGGCCTTGCCGTGGCCGAAGCGATGGTCGTGGTCGGCGGGCAAAGCCGCGATTCGCACCCCGGCCAGCAAAATCAGGCTGGCGATGAGGTCGAGCCCCGTATCGGCCAGACTGCCGAGCATGGCAGTCGAATCGGTCGCTACCGCCGCCCAGGCCTTGGCGCCGAGCAGCAGCAGCGCCATCGCGACGCTGGCCAGCGCGGCCCGCTGCGACAGTTTCGCACGCTCGGCCCCGGTTACCCTCACGGGTAAAGCAGGCCTTCGCGCCATGCTTCGTCCTCGCCGGCGCGGGTGAAGAGACGGCGGTGGTGAAGGCGATGCTCGCCATCCTCCCAGAATTCGATCCGCTCGGGCACCAGCCGGAAGCCCGACCAATGCGGCGGTCGGGTGACTTCCTGCTCGGCGAACCGAGCCTTGGCGGCTTCGATCCGCGCGACGAAGGTTTCGCGCGCGTCGAGGGGACGCGACTGATCGCTTGCGTGAGCGCCGATCCGGCTGTTGCGTGAGCGGCTGGCGAAATAA
>JANPKL010000055.1:0-5729 GCA_031425975.1 Sphingomonas sp. | reverse complement strand
AAGGCGATTTCGGGCAGCGGGGGCAGCTGGCCGCGCCCGTACCATAAGCCCGCGCTCAGCTGATCGACCTTGGCCAGCGCGATCACCGCGCCATCGGGCGCCTCGCCTTGCCGCTGAGTCTTCTCGCCCTGCAGCCTGAACAGCGCCGATGCCTTGGTAGCGCGGCCGTCGGCTCCAGTCAGTTCCTGCCCCTCCCGGAGTGCCCCGCCGAGCACCCGCGCAAGCACCAGTCGGCCGAGCGCATGGCCGTGACTGACCTTGAACGCGAACAGCGCCGGGTCGGTCACGCCAAGCCGCCGCGCGGTTAATTCGGGCGCTGGGCATTCGTGGCGTAACGCCTTCATCAGCCGGCGCACGCCCCAGCCGTTGGCGGCCGAGCCAAACAGCAAAGGCACGCCCAGATTCTCGCTGGTCTCGCGCGCCAGATCGTCGAGCACGGTGCCGGGGTCGGGCGTCTCGTCCATCAGTAGTGTTTCGAGCAGCCGGTCGTCGTGGTCGGCAAGTTGCTCGAGCAGGCGGGTGCGCGCCTCGGTTTCGATCGCGTCGAGCTCGGCGGGCATCGCGATACGCTCCGACGGGGCACCCTTGCGATAGTGAAAGGCGCGTTCGAGCGCGACGTCGATGAAGCCGGTGACGCCCTCGGTGGGGCCGATGGGAATTTGTCGCGCAATAAGGGGCGAGACGCTCAGCGGCTGGAGCGCGGCAAGCAGGTCGCCGATCGAGCCGCGTGCGCCGTCGACCCGATTGGCGAAGACGAGGTGGGGGAGGCCGAGCTCGTCGAGCATCCGCAGGGTCGGCCCGGCGAGGCGGGCGCGGGCGGGATCGGGGTCAACCACGACGATGGCAAGGTCGGCCAAGGCCAGCGCCTGGGCGCCGTCGGCGGCAAAACCGGTCCCGCCGGGCAGGTCGAGCACGACAAAGCGCTCGCCCAGCCACTCGAACGCCATGAGATTGAGCTCGGTAGAGCCGCCGCGCGCGCGGGCCTCGGGGCTGGCATCGCCGATGCTGGTCCGGGCGGCGGTGTCGCCCTGCCGGTCGATCGTCCCGCTGGCGAACAGCATCGCTTCGGCGAGGCAGGTTTTTCCGGTATTGGCAGGGCCCACCAGGGCCACGACTCTGGTGCCGGTGACAGGCTCGTGCATGTGCGCAACTCCTTCGTCCTGAGGCAGGGCGTCGAGTCGCATGCCCGCGCTCAAAGCCCGAGAGGAGCAGAGCGTCGGCCTGTTGGATGCGCTTGGCAAGGGAGGCGAGGGGGAACGACGGGCGGTCCGCTCGGTTGGGCGCGCAAAGGAGTGACGCGTCGCATGGCTACCGCCGAAGCCCGGAGTTCGGGCACACAGGACAAGGGCCGATCCGCCGATCGCCCGAGCGACATCCCCGCGCCCGGCTGGCTCGAGATCGCCAAGCGCAGCTGGAGCGAGACCGGCAAGGACAATATTGGGATCGTCGCCGCCGGAGTGGCCTTCTACTTTTTTCTCGCTTTGGTGCCGCTGCTCGGCGCGACGGTGCTCACCTACGGGCTGTTCGCCTCGCCCGAGACCGTGGTCCGGCAGGCGCAGGGGCTGACCTCGGTGCTTCCGGGCGAGGCGGCCAAGCTGATCGGCGACCAACTGTTGACGGTGGTCCAAACTTCGGGCGGCAAGAAGGGTCTCGGCCTGCTGCTGGCGATCGGCGTCGCGGTCTGGGGGGCGCGCAACGCGGCCGGCGCGATCGTCACCGCGCTCAACATCGTCTATGAAGAAGAGGAGAAGCGCGGGCTGGTACGGACGACGCTGCTGGCGCTGGCGATGACCCTGGGAGCAGTGCTGATGGCCGGGGTGGTCGCGCTCGCCGTCGGCATGCTGGCGGGGATCGAGCTGCTGCTGCCCCAGGCCGGGGGCTTCGTCCACCTGCTGTTTCAAGGCCTGACCTACGTCCTGCTCGGCGGGGTGGCGGCGGCGGCGGCGGCGACCCTCTATCGTTATGGACCGAGCCGCGAAAAGGCCAAGTGGACATGGCTCACCCCCGGCTCGCTGTTCTTTGCCGGCATATGGCTCGTGCTGACTCTCGGTTTCGGTTTCTACGTCAGCAATTTCGGCAATTATGGCGCGACCTATGGGTCGCTCTCGGCCGTCGTAGTATTGCTGACTTGGCTTTACCTGTCGAGCTATGTCTTGCTATTCGGGGCCGAACTCAACAGCGAGGTCGAGCATCAGACCGCGAAGGACACGACGTCCAAGCCGGGCGAGACGCCGATCGGCGCCCGGGGAGCGTGGAGCGCGGATCATGTTGCGGGAAGCGTGGAGACAGCTCCGCAAGGCGATGCCAAGCCAATTCCCGATCCCTCCATCACCTCCGCGTGTCGCGACAGCGAGGGAGTGGAGCAAGGGCACCCCTATCTCACTTCGCGCCTCGCTTCGCGCGTCGGTCCGCTCGCGGGCGGAAGCAAGATCTCGATGCTGAGTTCGGGACTTGCCACTTTTGGGCTCGGGATGCTCAAGCGGCGAGGAAAAGCGAAGGCTGGCGCGGCAATGCTGCTGGCGGCGGCTGGCCTCTCGCTCCTTCGGCGGAGCTAGGCGCAGGGTGGCCGGAAGGCCTCGATCACCGGGCGCAACGAGACGGGGCGAACCCGGCGCGCCGCTTCTTCCGCAGAGAACCAGCGGCGTTCGCGCTGGCCGACTTCGGGGAAATCGTCCCGGAGTTCACTGACTTCGAGCGGGTAGACCGCGAGTTGCCATTCGATCGACCCGATCAGCCGATAGCGCTTCGACTTGCGGGCAAGGCCCAGCAAAATATTCTGCACCGTGCCCCGGACGCCGGCTTCCTCCCATGCTTCGCGGCTCGCGGTGCGGTACAGGGGGCGGCCACGCAGCCCCCAGCCCGCAGGCAGGCTCCATCGCCCTGAATGACGGCCGGTGACGAGCAGAAATTCGAGACCCTTGCCGGTTCGGCGCCAGCACAGGGCCCCGGCCTGCACTGGCGCGCCGTCGATGCGCGGCGCCTCCAGCGTGTAGAGGAAACGACCTAAGGCACGGAACATTCGGGCAAACCTCGCACGGGTCGGCACCGAGGCTGCCAACGGGAAAACGTCGCTCTTAGCGCGCGGCATTAAACAATTTGAAGACTCAGGCGGCCGGCAATAGCCTCTGCTCGGTTGCCGACTTCACCAGCGCGGCCTGGAGCTTCTCGAACGCGCGCACTTCGATCTGGCGGATGCGCTCGCGGCTGACGCCATAGACCTGGCTCAATTCCTCGAGCGTCTTGGGGTCATCGGCCAGCCGCCGCTCGGCGAGGATATGCTTCTCGCGGTCGTTCAACTGCTCCATCGCGTTGTTGAGCAACGCATGGCGCACGCGCTTCTCCTCTTCGTCGGCGACCAGTTCATCCTGCAGCGGGCCATTGTCGACCAGGAAGTCCTGCCACTGGTTCTCGGCTCCCTCGTCGCCCTTCAATGGCGCGTTGAGACTGGTGTCGCCGCCCATCGACATGCGGCGGTTCATCGAGATGACCTCGTCCTCGGTCACGCCGAGGTCGGTCGCGATCTTGGTCACGTCCTCGGGCTTCAAATCGCCCTCCTCGAACGCGTCGATCTGGTTCTTCATCCGGCGCAGGTTGAAAAAGAGCTTCTTCTGCGCGGCGGTGGTGCCGATCTTCACCAGCGACCAGCTGCGCAGGATGAATTCCTGGATGCTCGCCCGAATCCACCACATCGCATAGGTGGCGAGGCGGAAGCCGCGGTCGGGCTCGAACTTCTTGACGCCCTGCATCAGTCCGATGTTGCCTTCGGAAATCAGCTCGCTCACGGGCAGGCCGTAGCCGCGATAGCCCATCGCGATCTTGGCCACGAGGCGCAGGTGCGAATTGACCAGCCGCGCCGCCGCATCGGTGTCCTCATGCTCGCGCCAGCGCTTGGCGAGCATATATTCCTCCTCGGGCGCAAGGATGGGAAATTTCTTGATCTCGCTCAGATAGCGGTTGAGCCCGGCGTCGCTGGCGCCGGCGGGGATCGAGAGTGCCTTCGATTGAGCCATGTTACTCGCTTGCGTCCTTATCGGGTGCGGGCGGAAAACGCCGTACCTGTCATGCTTCTATACACCAAGCGCCTTGAACAGTTCCTGCATGTCCTTTGGGACAGGGCTGTCAAACGACCAACGGTGCTTCGTCACGGGATGAGTGAAGCCGATCAGCGCCGCGTGCAGCGCCTGACGGCGGAAATTCAATGACTTGCAGACCTCGGCCACTGCCTTGTTGGAACGGCCGTAGACCGGATCGCCGACCAGGCTGTGGCCGAGGCTGGCGAGGTGAACGCGGACCTGGTGGGTGCGCCCGGTCTCCAATCGACACTCCAACCTGGCCGAGTCGCGGCCGATGGCGAGTCTGGTCCAATGGGTTACCGCACGCTTGCCGCGGCCTTCTTCCAGGATCGCGATCTTCTTGCGGTCGTGGCTGGAGCGACCGAGCGGCGCGTCGATCGTGCCGCCATTGGTGCGCGGCACTCCGTTGACCGCGCACAGATAGCGACGATCGATGCTGTGCGCCTGGAATTGCCGGGCCAGCCCCTCGTGGGCGACGTCGGTCTTGGCGACCAGCATCAGCCCCGAGGTGTCCTTGTCGATGCGGTGGACGATGCCGGGCCGCGCGACCCCGCCGATGCCGCTCAGTCGCCCCGCGCAATGATGGAGCAAGGCATTGACGAGCGTGCCGTCGAGATTGCCGGCGGCCGGGTGGACGACGAGGCCCGCCGGCTTGTCGATGACCAACAGATGATCGTCTTCGAAAATGATGGTGAGGGGTATGTCCTGCGCTTCGGCGCTGGCCGCGGTCGGTAGCGGGACAGTCAGATGAAACGCCTCGGTCCCGGCCACTTTGAGCGCGGGATCGCGGACCAGGTCTCCGCCCCGCTCCAGCGCGCCACTCTTGACCAGGTTTTTCAGTCGTTCGCGCGAAAAGGTCGGCAGCGCATCGGCCAGCGCCCGGTCGAGCCGCCAGCCGGCGTGAGAGGGCGTCAGCGCCACTTGCAAGATGTCGGACCCCCCGGTCATGTGATTGCTATCTTTGTTCGCGAGGGCTGCCTTTCAAGCAGGCGCCGGGGACAATGTTCGGCGAAGCAAAGGTTCTGAAAGTTCCGCTCGGACCCATTTCTGCGACTTTGACCTCTTCTTCGTGAGCGAGAGCGATGAGACGCGACCGCGAGACCGCGAGGGCCATCCCCACCTCCACAAACATTTGAATTCCTACATTGCAAGGCTGCATTGCCTTGCGCCGGGCCGTCGCATCCGCCACTCCCGCACCCCATGAACGCGATCGAACTCGCCAGTCTGCTTTGCTCCCGGCTGTGCCACGACCTGCTGTCGCCGGTCGGCGCGCTCAACAATGGCATCGAGTTGATGGCCGACGAGCAGGACCCTGAGATGCGTGAGCGTTGCCTCGAACTGCTCGCCGAGAGCGCGCGGGCGAGCGCGGCCAAGCTCAAATTCTTTCGCCTGGCGTTCGGTGCCGGGGGCGGCTTCGGCGAAGAGATCGACACCCGCGAGGCACGCACCGCGCTCGAAGGCCTGTTCGGGGCGGAAAAGAAGATCGAGCTCGGCTGGATGGTCAGCGCCGACAAATTGCCCAAGGACGCGATCAAGGTGCTGCTCAACCTCGCATTGGTCGCGGGCGATGCCCTGGTCCGCGGCGGCCGCCTCGACGTCGGCGCGGAGCGGAGCGGGCAGGGGACGGAGATCGTCATTCGCGGCGAGGGCCCCCGG
>JANPKL010000054.1:0-2245 GCA_031425975.1 Sphingomonas sp. | reverse complement strand
AGAGAGCCTGTCGGAGGAGGGCAACCGCACGCTCCGTTCGGGCCAGGAGGGTGCGGGGCAGGACCAGGACGATGCGCCCAGCACGCCGGGCCACGGCGTCGGCTCGCGTCTGTCGAACACCGAGGCCGCGACCGGCGGCGGCGGCACCAGCACCTTCTAATTTCACGGGAAAAGCGGCGCAGACGGCCCGGGCAAGGGCCTGTTTTCGCCGTTCGCCGACCGGTCGCACGTCCAGCGCCGTTCGCCGCACGGTCGAGCGGCGGACGCCCGACGTCGAAGCGGGCGCGCATCATTCCGGCACCCGATCTATCCCCTGCCCATCCGGCGCTGCGACAGCGCTTGGAAGAACTCAAGGGGAGACACAATGAATAAGCGTCTGAGAAGCACCGCCAGCGCTGCTGCCGCCTTCTCGCTCAGCTGCGGCCTGATTGCCGCCGTGGCCCAACCGGCCTCGGCCCGCACTCTTCCGGCCGCTCCGTCCACCGAATTCACGCAGGTCAGCACGACCGTGTCGGTCGCCGACCTCGATCTTTCGCAAGCGCCGCACCAGCGCAAGCTCAACCTGCGCATCCGCGCCGCCGCGCGGCAGGTCTGCGACACTGGCGTTGCCGAATTGGCCAACCAAAGCGACCTGAACTGCCGCCGAGGCGCGGTGCAATCGACCGACGGCCAGGTCGCCCGGTTGATCGATCGCGCGATCCAGCTCGCCGCCGCCGGGCAATCGACCCGGATCGACTTCGAAGTGGCCCTGACTACTGCCGTCGCGGAGTGAGCGAACGGCAGTCTTCGGCCGGCGATGCCACCCCGCATCGCCGGCCGATTTCATTTCCTGCTTGACCTATTGGATATGCTGCGGCTTTGTTGCCCGCATGATCGCCGCCGCCCCTTGTCTCGTTTCGCGCCGCTGGTGGCGCTGGCATGACACTGAACGGCGTGCCGGTCTCTAGCGCAACCTTGCAGCGCTGAAGCTTCGACCCGCCGCCCTCTTGCCGGCGGGTTTTTCGTAACTGCGAACGATGCCCTGCCGGTTCTCCTCCCCGACCCGACAGGAATTCCCATGATCATCGTCCTCAAGCCCGAAGCCCCCGCCGACAGCGCCGAGCGCCTGCTCAAGAAAATCGAGGATGCGGGCTTGAAGCCGCTCCACATGCCGGGCGCCGAACGGGTGGTTCTCGGGGCGCTGGGCGACGAGCGGATTCTCGCCGGCCTCGCGCTCGACAGCGACCCGGCGGTCGAGAGCGTCAAGGCCGTGCTCGCCCCCTACAAGCTGGTCAGCCGCGAATTGCAGGCGCACGACACGTTGGTGGATGTCGGCGGGGTCAGCATCGGCGGCGACAAACTGGCGGTGATTGCGGGACCCTGCGCGGTCGAGACGCCCGAGCAGCTCCACGAGACCGCCGTCGCGATCAAGGCGGCGGGCGCGACCCTGCTGCGCGCCGGCGCCTACAAGCCGCGCACCTCGCCCTATGGCTTTGCGGGTCATGGCCCCGAGGGGCTAAAGATCCTGCGCGAGGTCGGCGACGACCTCGGCCTGCCGGTGGTGACCGAGGTGATGGATACGGCCGACGTGGCGCTGGTCGCCGAGGCCGCCGATTGCCTCCAGATCGGCGCCCGCAATATGCAGAATTACGCGTTGCTGCGCGCGGTCGGCGCCGCCGGGCGCCCGGTGCTGCTCAAGCGCGGCCTTTCCGCCACCATCCAGGAATGGCTGCTCGCGGCCGAATATCTGATGGCCGCCGGCAATACCCAGGTGATCCTGTGCGAGCGCGGCATCCGAACCTTCGAGCCCGCCACCCGCAACACGCTCGATCTCAACGCCGTGCCTTACGTCAAGCTGCGCTCGCACCTGCCGGTGATCGTCGACCCGAGCCACGGCACCGGCGCCCGCGACCTCGTGCCCGCAATGACCCTGGCGGCGACCGCGGCCGGGGCTGACGGCCTGATGATCGAGGTCCACCGCGATCCCGCCGTGGCCATGTCCGACGGCGCGCAGTCGCTGTATCCGGCGCAGTTCGAGGCGCTGATGGCAGCGCTTGCCCCCGTCGCGGCGGCGGTCGGGCGAAGCCTGTGAGGGTGACGGCGCAGGTCTTCGGGCGGCGCCTTGCGGGCGGGCAGGACCCGCTCGCCGCCTATCGCGCGCTGGCCGCCGACGCACCCGCCACCGGCTTGTTCGAGGCGCCCGACAGGCAGGTGCTGGTGATGGGGCGGGCCTGCGTCCGCGCCGAGGCGCGCGGCGGCCGGGTGC
>JANPKL010000053.1:0-13673 GCA_031425975.1 Sphingomonas sp. | reverse complement strand
CTCCATTATGCCGAGGGCTCGCTGATGCCCCCCTTGCTGGTCAAGCTGGTGCTCGCCAGGGTGCCGATCTTCGGCAAGACGGCGCAGCGCAAGTTCCAGCCGATGATCGACGTCCACCTCGACTACATCGAGGCCGAGCTTGCCCGGCGGCCGTGGTTCGCCGGGACCGAGCTGACCGGCGCCGACATCATGATGAGCTTTCCACTCGAAGCGGCTGCCGGCCGTGCGGGTGCACGCGACGGGCGCCCGCACCTCTCCGCCTGGCTGGACCGGGTCAAGGCGCGCCCGGCTTATCAGGCGGCGTTGAAGGCGGGCGGGCCCTACGCTTACGCCTGACCGCGCGCACTTGACCCCCTGTTCGCCTTGTTCTCAAGTGCAAGGAAAGGGGACGGATCGATGCAGCCAATCATGCAGAAGAAAGCCGGATTCGCAGTCGGCACGTTCCTTCTGGTCGCCGGCTTCGTCTGGATCGTCTTCGACAGTTTCGCGCTGGGGCTGATCTTCGGGTTGATGGCCGGCGGGATCGGCGGTGCGGCGGCCTCGAAGAAGGCGAGCACAATCGATGGCGAGTAAGGGCGTGGAGGCGGCGGCGCCCGAAGGAAATCGCGACTCCCGCCGAGCCCGCTTCGCGGATCTGTGCGAGGAGACAGTCGGGGTCGGCGAGATCGAGTGGCGGACATTTCGCGATTTGCTGGTGCGGCCACGCGAGTTGCTCGAAACCTATCTGGTCCACGGACCCACCGGCGGTCGCCGCTATGCCCGCCCGCTCGGCTTCTACATGGGCATGTGCGGCGTGCTCATGTTCTACATCTTCCTGGTCGGCGGCATGTCGTTCGTGGCCGAGGCCCAGCCAAGCGGCTCGCTCGACAAGTGGATCGCGCAGTCGGGCAAGACCCGCGCCGAGTTCCTCGACGATCTCGACAGCTGGATGAGCCTGGTCGTCACGCCGGTGATCGCCCTGTTCAACACGTTGTTCGTCGCGCCGTTGCTCAAGTGGTGGAGCGGGCTCGACTGGCGGCGCAGCTTCCGCTCGACCTTCGTGCTGATGTGCGCCTGGACCGCGCCGATCCTGTTCCTCGGCCCGGCGCCGATGATCGACGGGCTGAAGCTTGCCGGAGCGATCATCATGTACGGCGCCCTGTTCGTCGCCTTCCTGCGGATGGGACGCGGCCTGTGGTTCGACCGCTGGGCCGGCGGGGTCGCCAAATGCCTGTTGCTGTTCGTGGTCCTGATCTTCGCGTCCTGGGCGGGGACGGTGCCGAGCTACAATATCGGGATCATGGGCGCGATCTACGGCCGCTGAGCGCGGACCGATTGCAATGTAGGATATCAAGGTATACGAACCCATTTGGCTATTATGCATCTCTAATATGCATCTCTCATATGTCCAATGGCAACCGCGAGAGAGGCGGAATGTCGCACAGATGGTGCTGGGCGGAACCTTCAGAACTTTCGACCCCCGTTGACGACCAGGGTCGAAGCTGTCGATCAGCTGCCCAGTGACACCGACAGGAACCCGGGGAGGGGGCCGTTCCAGCCGTCGTCGTCCTCGCCGGCCGGTTCGGGCTGGTGTTGTGCGGGCGACGCCGGGACGGGAGCAGTCGCTTTGACCGGCGCTTCAACCACCGCCGCATCGCTGCGAACGCGGGGTTCGCGCTTTTTCCGCTCGGCCGGAGCGGGATCCCCACCTTTGCGGGGCTGACGGTCTTGTGACGGCGCTGGAACTTCCTTCGCTTCGACCGGAGCGGCTGCCCTGGCGCGTCCGCGCGGGGCGCGCTTGGGTTTTTCTTCGGTCGGCTCGGCGGGCTCGGCTGCAGGAGCGCTCGCCCCCGCCACTGCACCGGCGCGAGGGATCTTCATGCCGGTCAATTTCTCGATCTGCGCGATCGCCTCATTGTCCTCGCGGGTGGCGAGCACGATCGCCTTGCCGGTGGCGCCGGCGCGGCCGGTGCGGCCGATGCGGTGGATATAATCGTCGGGCTGCCACGGCACGTCGAAGTTGAAGACGTGGCTGACGCCCTTGATGTCGAGGCCGCGCGCGGCGACGTCGGAAGCGACGATGATCTTGATCTCGCCGTTCTTGAACCGGTCGAGTTCGGCGATGCGCGCCGCCTGCTCCATGTCGCCATGGATTTGACCGACTGCGAATTTGTCCCGCTTCAGCGCGGTCGCCAGGTCGCGCACCGTGGTCTTGCGATTGCAGAAGATGATTGCGTTGGTAACGTCCTCGACCCGCAGCAGATCCTTCAAGACGTCGCGCTTCTTGTCGGCGCGGGTCTCAACCAGGCTCTGCTCGATGTTGATGTTCGCGGTCGCGGGGCGAGCGACCTCGATCCGCCTCGGATCTGTGAGGAACTTCGCCGCCAGTTTCTGGATCGGCGGGGGCATGGTCGCCGAGAACAGCAGGGTCTGGCGCTGCTTGGGCAGCTTGGTGCAGATTTCCTCGATGTCGGGGATGAACCCCATGTCGAGCATCCGGTCGGCCTCGTCGATCACCAGCAGGTCGCAGCCGGTCAGCAGGATCTTGCCGCGCCCGAACAGGTCCATCAGCCGACCCGGCGTCGCGATCAGCACGTCGACACCCTTTTCGAGCGCCTTGACCTGGTCGCCCATTTGCACGCCGCCGATCAGCAGGGCCATCGAAAGCTTGTGATATTTGCCGTATTTCTCGAAATTCTCGGCGACCTGCGCGGCCAGTTCGCGGGTCGGCTCGAGGATCAGGCTGCGCGGCATCCGCGCCCGGCTGCGGCCGTTGCCGAGTACGTCGATCATCGGCAGCACGAAGGCGGCGGTCTTGCCGGTGCCGGTCTGGGCGATGCCGATCAGGTCCTTGCCCATCAGGACCGGCGGGATCGCACCCGCCTGGATCGGTGTGGGCTCGGTGTAGCCGCTGTCGCCGATGGCGCGCAGCAATTCGTCGGACAGGCCGAGATCGGCAAAGGACATTCAGGGTTCCGGACAAGAGGAAAGGGCCGGCCGAACACAGGTGCCAGCCAGGCGCTTCGCGCCGTGCGCCAGGGAGGCTTGAAAGTCAAGAAAAGCGGTGAAGCGGCCTCAGGGAAAGCGCGGCACCATGCGGCGGAAACGCTCGATCCGGCAGGCCCCGCCGATCCGGCTGCGGATCTCCTCGCGGCGGGCGCAGATCTTCTCGTCGCGCGGCTCGATGTAGAAGCTGCCGTAGAAATCGAGGGTCGGGCAATCCTCGTCCATCTGCGCCCGGACGCGCGTGCGGTTGCTGAGGATGAAGTCGATCGAGCGATCATCGGCCAGCGCGGCGGCCACGACCGTGTCGGCCGCGATGCACTTGGGGCCCTTCTTCTCCTCCCAGCGGGCGGGTCTGACCACCCGCGGGCGGATGACGGGCACGCGCAGCACAACTTCCTGCCGGATGACCATCCGGCTGACGGTCACAGGCTGAGCGAGCTCGAGCCCGGCCAGGCTGGCGAGCCAAGTCAGCATAGGCAAAGTGGTCAGGATCAAGGAAAGGGGCGGCCTCGGGCTGAATGATAAAGCGGAACAGGGCATTACCCTCGGCTCGGCGCGTTGAACTGGGGGTGAACCCTTCGCCGCGCCGCTCCTCCCGCCGCTTGTGCCGAGACTTGCCACGCCCGCCAAGCCCGCATAATGGCGCGGGGCGAATTTGCGACGGGCCAAGGTGATCCGACCGGCCCTTTCCCAGGAGAGTTTTTCGTATGGCTTCCGCGGCGCCGATCACCGGCCTTCCCTTGCTCTACAACCAGCTTGAGCCGATCAGCAGCCAGGTCCACGGCAGCTTCAAGGTCAAGGGCATCGAGTCCCTGCCGCAGCTGGGCAAGACCCATGCGGTGCCGCTGACGGTTGACGAATTCGCGCTCGCGCAGCGTCATTACCCGATCATCTTCTCGATCGGCGACGAGCCCGTTCCGCTGGCGCTGATGGGCCTCAACGAGGGCGTCAACACCTTCGTCGACGACAATGGCAAGCCGCTCGACCAGAACACCTACATGCCGGCCTATCTGCGCCGCTATCCCTTCCTCCTCGCCCGGTTGCGGCAGGATAGCGACGAACTGTCGTTGTGCGTCGATCCGACTACCGGCGCAGTCGGCGATTTCGAGGACGGCCAGGCGTTGTTCGACGGTGACCAGCCGTCCGAGGCGACCAAGGCTGTGCTCCAGTTCTGCGAGCAGTTCGAGGAAGCCGGGCAGCGCACCGCCTTGTTCATGGCCGAAATCAAGAAGTCGGGCCTGCTGATGGACGGCGAAGTCGCGATCCAGCCCGAAGGCGCCGACCAGCCCTTCGTTTATCGCGGCTTCCAGATGGTCGATGAAGAAAAGCTGCGCGAGCTGCGCGGCGACGAGCTTCGCAAGATCAACCAGAACGGCCTGCTGCCTCTGGTCTATGCGCATCTGTTCAGCCTGTCGCAGATCCGCGAAGTATTCGCTCGCCAGGTTGCGCAGGGCAAGGGTCCGGCTGGCGTCGGCCAGCCGGCCATGCCGCAGGTCGCCGAGGCGTGAGGCACGGGCGGCGAGGCGAGCCCGGCTCGCCTTGCCGCCGCCACTGGAACCCCCACTTACGGTGCGCACGGCAATGCGCCGCTGCGTTCCCCAAGCCCTCAAGGCCCCTGGCTTGCCGCCGGGGGCCTTTTTTTCATTCCGCGGCAAGCGCCTCGGCATTGCGGGCGAGCAGCGCCTCGCCAAGCGAGCGGGCAATCCGCTCCATCGTCTGCGCGACCGCGTTGAAGCCGGCGCCCGGTCCAATGCCCTCGGGGTCGAGATATAATCGCCGGCACCATTCAAACTGGAGCGCGTGGACGCCCGCTGCCGGATTTCCGTAGCGAGCGACGATCTCGCCCCCGGCATAAGGCTCGTTGGCGATGGTCCGCACGCCCGCCCCTTCCGAGCTTCTGCGGGCCAGGTCGGTCAGCCAAGGCGCGGCGCTGGCGCCGTGGCGGTCGCCGAGGACGAGGCCCGCCTGGCCCGCTCGCCACGGCATCGAATGGCAGTCGAGCAGCAGCACTTCGCGGTGCCGCCGGGCGAGCAAGGCCAGCTGCTGTGCAACCATGGCATGATAGGGTCGATAGGCATCCGCCAGCCGCGCCTCGAGTTCATGGCCGCCGATCGGTCGCCGCCACAAGTTGCCCGCCGGTCCGCCGCGCGCCGGAATCAGGCCGAGCCCGGCACGAACCCGCCAGCCGTCGTGACCGGCGCCGGGGGCCAGCCTGATCACCGCCGGGTCGAGTTCGTCTTCCGAGCGGTTGCAATCGATGGCGGCGCGCGGTGCCTCGGCGATCACACAGGCGATGCCGAGCGCCTGCGCGCGCCATACCAGCCGGTCGACCAGTGGATCTTCCATCACCCGCAGCGCAGGCACGCCGCGCCGACTGAGCCTGACCAGCCAGTCGGGATAGATGCGCCCAGAATGCGGCACCGACAGCACCAATGGCCAGGCGCCGCTGCCGGGGATCAGGCGGGGCGGGGAGAGCCTTCCGGGCGCGGAAGCGGGGCTGATCACAGACAATCCTGGGTCGGAGTGTGGAATTTCTGTCTTCAAAGCATGGAATGCGCGCAACCGCCTAGAAAATCTTAAAGGATGCGCGCATAAGAGACGCTTCGTGATGATCAAGATCCTGCTCGCCGAAGATGACCGTTCGATGCGCGAATACCTCGCGCGTGCCCTTGAGCGCGTCGGCTATGCCGTGCAGGCGGTCGGCTGCGGGACCGAAGCGATTCCGTTACTCGAGACCGATTCGTTCGACCTCCTCCTCACCGACATCGTCATGCCCGAAATGGACGGGATCGAGCTCGCCCAGAAGGCCAGCGTGATCGACCCTGCAATCCGCGTTATGTTCATCACGGGCTTTGCCGCGGTCGCTCTGCAGAGCGGTCGCACCGCGCCCGACGCCAAGATGCTGAGCAAGCCGTTTCATCTCAAGGATCTGGTCGCCGAAGTCGATCGCATGTTCCAGCCCGAGGACCAGCACGGGCGGCTCTAGGGCCCGGGAACCATGACGCCACCGTTCCGTTCAGGATCCCTATAGGGTCCCCCATTTACGGACGAGAACCATGAAAAAGTCCCTTCTACTTATCTCCGTCGCGGCGATTGCCGCGGCGCCGGTTGCAGTCCAGGCGCAGGTTGCGCAGCGTGGGCTTTCACAACGTTACGTCCAGGAGGCGCAGCAGCAGCATCCGGCGATCATCCAGGAATATGGCGGTGCCGAGACCGGCGCGCGGGGTGCTTATGTCGAGGGCATTGGTCGGCGTGTTGCGGGTTATTCTGGCGTCAATGCCAATGCCTATCGCTTCACCACGCTCAACAGCGCGGTCGAGAACGCCTTTGCCGTGCCCGGCGGCTATATTTACATCACCCGGCAGTTGATGGGGCTGATGAACAACGAGGCGGAACTCGCCTTCGTGCTCGGCCACGAGGTTGGCCACGTCGCCGCCAATCACGCGCAGGCGCGCCAGTCGGCCAGCCGCACGGGACAGATCGGGGGCATCCTCGGTTCGATCCTCGGCTCGGTGTTGGGCGGCGGGATCGGCAGCGCGCTCGGCCAGTTGATCCAGACCGGCTCGCAGCTGCGCACGCTGCAGTTCACCCGCAGCCAGGAATATGACGCCGATCGCCTCGGCATCAATTACCTGACTCGCGCCGGCTACGACCCCAATGCTTCGGCGACGATGCTTGCCGCGCTTGGCCGCGCGACCGCGCTTGAAGCGCGTGTCCAGGGCCGCGACAGCCGCTCGACCCCCGAATGGGCGAGCACCCACCCCAACAGCGCCAATCGCGTATCCCAGGCCGCGCAGATGGCGCGGGGCACCGGGCGTGCCGGGACCGGCCTTCGCAACGAGGACCAGTTCCTCAACCAGCTCGAAGGGGTGTTCGTCGACGACGATCCCGCGCAGGGCGTGATCGACGGACGGGTCTTCACCCATCCCGACCTTCGCCTGCAGTTCACGGTCCCGACCGGTTATCTGATGCAGAACGGGTCCGATGCGGTCAGCATCCAGGGTTCGGGCGGGCAGGCCCAGTTCCGCGGCGGGCGCTATAGCGGCAATCTGCAGACCCAGATCAGCCAGCGGTTGCAGGAGCTGACTGGCGGTCGCACGCCGCTGCAGATCGTCGATCGCCGCCAGACCAGTATCAACGGCATTCCTGCCGAATATGTGGTCGCCCGCGCCCAGACGCAGAGCGGGATCGTCGACATCAGCGTCTTCGCTTACGCCTTCGACCAGAATACCGCTTATGATTTCACGATGCTGACGCGGGGCGGGCAGGCCGTCGGGCAGTTTGCCTCGATGGTCAATTCGCTGCGCCGGATCAACGCGCAGGAGGCGGCCTCCATCCGGCCGCGGATCATCGACGTCTATCAGGTCCGTGCCGGCGAGACGGCGCAAAGCCTGGCCGGGCGCATGGCCTATCCCAACTTCCAGCTGGAGCGGTTCCTGTCGCTGAACGGCCTTCCCGCCAATGCCCGTCTGGTGCCCGGGCAACGGGTCAAGCTGGTCGTCTACGGCCAGCGCCGCTGAGCCTCAGCTTTCTCGACGGACAAGGGCCGGGCTGGTTCCCGGGTCCTTGTTCGTCGGGCAAGCCTTAGGGGTTCATCGCATTGTTGGTGCGACTGTCGATTTTGCCCCATAGCCCGTTGGTCCCGCCACCGAGCGTCTGCAGCCCGCTGATGCAGGCCACGGCGATCAGTGCAGCAATCAAGCCATATTCGATCGCCGTCGCGCCGCTCTGGTCAGCGCGCAACCTGCGCAAGATAAACTGGATAGCGTCCAAGCCACCCTCCTCTGGTCCACGTCCACGACGATGGTGCTACTAGCGCTGGGTTAACGACCCCTATCGCATGGAAGATTGCGAAGTCGTTAAGGATGAGGAACGTTCTTGCCGCCCCATCCGGCAAAGTGGAGCAGTTCGATACGCTCCTCGCCTCCCCGCTGCGTGAAGCAAGCCTCGGCGATGGCGCGTTTTTGCCGGCCAAGCCCAGTGCGGGAACGCTGCGTGAGACAGCTGGTCGCGCCGTGGTCCCGCAGGTCGGCGACCAGCCGTGCAAACGAGGAATAACGCAAAGCGACCCGATCGATGTCGACCACCGGTTCATGGAAGCCGGCGTCCGTGAGCAGGCCAGCCAGCGCGCCAGGCTCGATTCGCGGATGGGCCCGGGGGGCAAAGCGGCCGTCGAGGCCGTCGGCGGCGTGCAGCGCGGCCCGCAGCAGGGGCAGGCTGTTACCGCCGGGCAGCGCGCCCGCCATAAGCGCGCCCGCGCCAAGCCGCGAATGCGCGATTCTGAGCAGGGTCGGCAATTCGTCGTGAAGGTCGAGTTCGCCGATCACCAGCAGCAGGTCGAGACTGCCCGGTTCCACCGCCGCGAGCGCCTCGATTGACGGTTCGAAAGAGACTTCCCCAGCTACGTCCGCAAGGGCGACCTGAAATCCCGTGGGGCACCCGGTAATCACTGCCGTGCCGAAGCTGCGCCGGATGGGATGAAGGCGCTCGACCAGATCCTCGACGATGCGTCCGGCCAGGAAGGGCGCCCTGGTCCGCCTTGACGCCCGCGCACGGTGCAGCGCGCGCGCTGCGGGGTCGAACAGGGGGCTCGGCATGGCCCCTTGTGAAAGGCGGCGGCGAAGCGGACAAGAGGGGATGAAGGCGGCGCTTGCAGGATATTGGGGAGGGCTGGGGCGCGTCGCACGATTTGCGCTCGACTTCGCGCTCCCGCCGCGCTGCCCGGGCTGCGGCGATGTCACCGATGCAGTCGACCTGTTCTGCACCGGCTGCTGGGGGCAGCTCGATTTCCTGGAGGGCGGCTGCGAGCGCTGCGGCTTGCCCCTGGCCTCGACCGCCGACAGCTGTTGCGAAACTTGCCTGGCCGCGCCGGGCCCGCTCGCCTGGATCAATGCCGCGGTGGCTTATGGGGACATCCCCCGCTCGATTGCCATGCGCCTGAAATACGGGCGCAAGATCGCGCTCGCCCGGACCATGGCGGGGCTGATGAAGCGACCGCTTGGCACGCTGCCCGCGGGCGGGCTGCTGGTGCCCGTGCCGTTGCACCGCTGGCGCCTGTGGCGGCGCGGCTTCAACCAGGCGCTGCTGATCGCCAATGCGCTCGGGTCGAAGGAGTATGCGGTCGCGCCCGACCTGCTGCGCCGAATCCGCTCCACGCCGCGCCTCAAGGGCCTCAATCCGGCACAGCGGCGCGATACCGTCCGCCGTGCCTTTGCGCTTCGACCAGGAGCGCAGGTGCGCGGCATGGACATCATTCTGGTCGACGATGTCGTCACCACGGGGGCCACCGCCGAAGCCTGCGCGCAGGCGCTGCGCAAGGCGGGCGCCAGGAGCATCTCGCTGATCGCCTTCGCCCGCGTGCTACGCTAGCCGCCGGGCCCGCCAGCCCCTACATGGCGCGAAACCCCATCCCCGAGGAGACCCGCCCGATGGCCAGCGTCGAAGTCTATGCCAAGACTACTTGCCCTTATTGCATCCGCGCCGAGGATTTGCTGCGCCGCAAGGGTGTGACCGCCACGATCCACAATCTTGATGGCGGCGGGCCGCGGCGCGACGAGATGATCGAGCGGTCGGGGCGCATGACCGTGCCGCAGATCTTCATCGACGGCCGCCATGTCGGCGGCTGCGACGATCTGTTCGACCTCGAGCGTGCGGGCAAGCTGGACACGTTGCTGGCGGCATGAGCCGAATCGCGCTGCTCCAGGCGCAGACCGGGATCGACCCGGCGCGCAACGCCGCCGACCTCGTCCAGGCCATCGGCGAGGCCTCGGCGGGCGGCGCGGCGATGCTGTTCACGCCCGAGATGAGCGGGCTGCTCGACCGGGACCGGGAGCGTGCCGCGCCGCACCTCGTCGCCGAGGACGACGACAGCGTGCTCGCGGCGGTGCGCGAGGCGGCGGCGCGGGTCGGCATCTGGGTGCATCTCGGCAGCCTCGCCATCCGCCGCCCCGATGGCCGGCTCGCCAATCGCGGGTTCGTCATCGATCCGGTCGGCAACGTCCGCGCGCGCTATGACAAATTGCATTTGTTCGACGTCGACCTGCCTACCGGTGAGAGCTGGCGCGAATCGAACAGCTATGCGCCTGGCGATGGCAGCGTGGTGGTGCGCGGGACGCCGGTCGGCGCGCTCGGTCTGACCATCTGCTATGACCTGCGCTTCCCGGCGCTGTTCGCTGCGTTGGCCGAGGCAGGGGCGGAGACCATCGCCGTCCCCGCCGCCTTCACCGTCCCGACCGGCAAGGCGCATTGGCAAGTGCTACTGCGAGCCCGGGCGATCGAGGCCGGGCTGTTCGTCGTCGCCGCGGCGCAGGCCGGTACGCATGAAGACGGCCGAAGCACTTATGGCCACAGTCTGGTCGCCGATCCCTGGGGGGATGTGCTGCTGGAGATGGACGGGGTGCCGGGTCTCGCCTTCGCGGACATCGAGCGCGATCGCATCACCGAAGTGCGCGGCCGCGTGCCCGCGATCGACCACCGCCGGGCCATTCCGCCGGTCGCCGTGGTTGATTGAGCGGGTGGCCCTCCTGTAGGGGAGGCCGACGGCCCCGTAGCTCAGCAGGATAGAGCGCCGGATTCCTAATCCGTAGGTCACTGGTTCGAATCCAGTCGGGGTCACCAGATGGTTGATTTGGGCGAGGGAAAAAGACGTGCTGGCAAAGCTGTTCATCGATCATCCGCATTCGCTCGGCATGAGCTGGGCCGGGCACGGCTTTGGCGCGATCGGAATCGGTGTTCGGATGATCGGGGCGGGCGCCGCCTGTATCGTCCACGCGGTTTTCCCCGCCGTCTTCACCGAAACCGCGGGACGGACCGTGACGAGCCTCTACGCGCACATGCAGGAACGCCGCGCCGCCGCGCCCATTCCCGAGGCCTGGCCCGATTATGAGATCTGACTCCGCCGCTCCGGTGGCGGTGGTCGGCGGAGGATTTGCGGGGACGATGACGGCGGTGCAGCTCAGCCGGCGCGGGGTCGCCGTCCGGCTGTTCGACGCCGGCGCGCGCTTCGGCCGTGGAGTGGCCTATTCGACCATTGATCCGGTGCATCTGCTCAACGTGCCCGCGTCCAAGATGAGTGCCTGGCCCGATGCGCCCGGTGACTTCGCCGAGCGGCAGGGTCTCGATCCCGGCCTATTCGCGCCGCGCCGCAACTATGGAGCCTATGTCGCGGACATTCTTGCCGCGCATCCGGCGATCATCGTCGAGCCCGGATGCGTTGTGGCGGCGGAGCGCGAAGGAGAGGGCTGGGTGCTCAGGCTCGACGACGGGCACGCCGTTGCGGCGGCGGGGCTGGTACTTGCGCTCGGCAACGCCCCGCCGGCGGTGCCCCCTGGGCTCGATGGCGTGCGGCTGGTCGAGGATCCGTGGAGCGCCGCTAGCCGAAGCGCGCTGGAAGATGCAGCGAAGGGCGACGGTGAGGTGCTGCTGGTCGGGAAGGGCCTCACTGCGGTCGACATGATGCTGACGCTCGATTCCCTTGGCTTTATCGGGCGGATCGTGGCGGTCAGCCGGCGCGGGCTGCTGCCGCTGGTACACGAGGCGCATGATGTCGCCCCGGTCGAGCTTGGTGTGTTGCCGCAGGGCAATGTCCGCGCCCTTGCGCGCTGGCTGCGGCGGCGCAGCGCGCAAGTCGGCTTTCGTGCCGCGGTGGATTCGCTTCGTCCGCACAGCGCCGCGTTGTGGCAGGGCTGGGATGACGTCGAGCGACGGCGTTTCCTCCGCCATGCCCGGCCGTGGTGGGATGTCCACCGCCACCGCATCGCGCCTCAAGTTGGCACCACGCTTGCAAGACTGCAGACCGAAGGGCGGCTCGAAGTCGTCGCCGGACGGGTCGCGGCCGGTGGCGAGGAGTTCGAGGTGCGGCTGCGCGGCGGGGGCGAGCGATCCTTCCGCCCCGCGCTCGTCGTCAATTGCACGGGGCCGCTGGCGGAAGTCACCGGCGCATCCGATCCCTTGTTGCGTGGCCTGCTGGAGAGCGGCGAGGTCGTGCCCGCGCCGCTCGGTATCGGCCTCCTGACCGACACCGACGACCGGGCCGGTCACCGGTTGTGGGCGGTCGGACCACTGACCAAGGGGATGTATTGGGAAATCACCGCGGTTCCGGACATAAGGGGCCAGGCGGAACGGGTCGCGGCCGCGGTGCAGAAGGAACTCGTGCATGGCTGATAGTCCCGACGACGGTGACCTGGTCGCCCCTCCCCCCAAGGTGCCGGTTCCGGACGAGGTCGCGGCGGCCGTTCGCACGCTCATCCGCTGGGCCGGCGACGATCCCGAGCGCGAGGGGCTGCTCGATACGCCTGCGCGGGTTGCGCGGGCGTGGAAGGAATATGCCCGCGGCTATGGCGAGGACCCCGCCGCGCACCTCTATCGCACCTTCAAGGAGGTCGGCGGCTATGACGAGATCGTCCTCCTTCGCGATATCCCCTTCCAGTCGCATTGCGAGCATCACATGGCGCCGATCATCGGCAAGGCGCACATCGCCTATCTGCCCGGCACGCGGGTGGTCGGCATTTCCAAGCTGGCGCGCGTTCTCCACGGTTTTGCCCGCCGCCTGCAGGTGCAGGAACGGCTGACCGCGCAGGTCGCCGACTGCATCTGGGAGCATCTGCAGCCCAAGGGCGTGGCGGTGGTGATCGAGGCCAGCCATGCCTGCATGAGCGCGCGCGGGGTCAACACGCCGGGCGTGATGATGACCACCAGCCGGATGATGGGCACCTTCCGCAGCGACGACCGCAGCCGCAAGGAAGTGCTGGCGCTGATGGGCAAGGGCTAACGCTGGACCGCAAGCCGCCCGCCATGGCACAAGCCGGCATGGCCACGCAGCTTCGACCCGTTTCCGATCCGCTCGACGACCTGAGCCTACCCGGCTGGCTCTACTGGCACGAGGGCTTTTTCGCGGCCGAGCGAGCGGCCTTCCTGCGGGCGGCACCGCAAGTGGTGTGCCACGAGAGCGAGATCGCGGAAGCGGGAGAATGGCGCACGCTCGAATATCTGGACGAGAGCGTCCTGGTCATTCGCGGCGACGATGGCGAGGCGCGGGCCTTTGCCAATGTCTGCCGCCACCGCGGCTCGCGGCTGGTCGACGGGACGGGCGGCTGCGCGAAGGTGCTGACCTGCCCCTATCACGCGTGGAGCTATGCGCGGGACGGGGCGCTGGTGGGGGTGCCGCATCGTCACGAATATCCTGGGCTCGATCCCGCGCAGCTTGGGCTGAAGCGACTTGCGCTGGAGCGCTGGCACGGCTTCCTGTTCGTGACGCTGGAGCCGGGCGCGCCGTCGGTCGCCGAAATGATGGCGCCGCACGAGGCCGAGATCGCGCCTTATTGCTTCGAGGAATTGCGCGCGACGGGCAAGGTGACGCTGCGCCCGCGCGATCTCAACTGGAAGACCATCGCCGACAATTATTCGGACGCGCTGCACATCCCCATCGGTCACCCCGGACTGACCCGCCTGTTCGGGCGCGGCTATAAGGTCGAGGCGGGAGAGCATGTCGACCGAATGGAGGGGGATCTGGTCGGCCAGCCGAGCGCCAATCTGTCGGAGCGAGCCTATCAGGCATTACTGCCCGAGGCCGCGCACCTGCCCGCCAGTCACCGCCGCAAATGGCTCTATTTCAAGCTCTGGCCCAATGTCGCCTTCGACATCTATCCCGACCAGGTCGATTTCATGCAATTCCTGCCGGTGTCGGGGAC
>JANPKL010000052.1:0-9581 GCA_031425975.1 Sphingomonas sp. | reverse complement strand
GTGCGCTTCTCACCGACCGGCGCAAGCGTCGCGATCAACCTTGAAAGCGGGCCGCAGGCCGTGGTGACGGTCAGCGATTCAGGGTCCGGCGTGGCGCCTGCCGACCGCGTCCGCATCTTCGAGAAGTTCGAGCAGGCCAAGACTGGCGCGGGCAGCGCCGGCCTCGGCCTCGCTATCTCGCGCCGCCTCGCCCGCGACATGGGCGGAGACGTCGAGTTGCTCGATACGCCAGCAGGCGCGGCCTTCCAGCTGCACCTGCCCAAACCCTGAATTCTGGCCCCTAGCGCGAAGCCAGCGCCTGATAGTCGCGCTGGGTCGCGCCGGTATAGAGCTGGCGCGGTCGGCCGATCTTCTGCTCGGGATCGGCGATCATCTCATTCCATTGCGCGACCCAGCCGACGGTGCGGGCAAGCGCGAATAGCGCAGTGAACATTTCGGTCGGGAAGCCGATCGCGTTCAGGATCACGCCCGAATAGAAATCGACGTTAGGGTAGAGCTTCTTGTCGATGAAATAATTGTCGCTAAGCGCGATCCGCTCCAGCTCCTTGGCGACGTCGAGCACGGGGTCGGAGATGTTCAATTCGCGCAGCACTTCGTCCGCGGTCTGCTTCATGACCTTCGCCCGGGGGTCGAAATTCTTGTAGACGCGGTGGCCGAAGCCCATCAGCCGGAAGGGATCGTCCTTGTCCTTGGCTCGTGCGATATATTCGGGAATGCGGTCGACGTGGCCGATCTCGCGTAGCATGTTCAAGGCCGCTTCGTTGGCGCCGCCATGCGCCGGGCCCCACAGGCAGGCGATGCCCGCCGCCATGCAGGCAAAGGGGTTGGCGCCCGAGCTTCCAGCCAGCCGGACGGTCGAGGTCGAGGCATTCTGCTCGTGGTCGGCATGGAGGATGAAGATCCGCTCCATCGCCTGTTCGATCACCGGGTTGACGAAATAGGGCTCGGCCGGAACGCCGAACGTCATCCGCAGGAAATTACCCGTGTAGCTCAGTGAGTTGTCGGGATGCATGAAGGGCTGCCCGACGCTGTACTTGTGCGCCATCGCAGCGATCGTCGGCATCTTGGCGATCAGGCGGTGCGAAGCGATTTCGCGCTGCTTGGGATCGGTGATGTCGGTGCTGTCGTGATAGAAAGCGGACAGCGCGCCGACCACCCCGCACATGATCGCCATCGGATGCGCGTCGCGGCGGAACCCGCGATAGAACATCGCCAATTGCTCGTGCAGCATGGTGTGGCGGCTGATGGTATAGGTGAAGGTGTCGAGCGCGCCCTTGCTCGGCAGATCGCCCTGAAGCAGCAGATAGGCCACCTCCATGAAGGTCGACTGCTCGGCCAACTGGTCGATCGGATAGCCGCGGTGGAGCAGGATGCCCGCCTCGCCGTCGATATAGGTGATCGCGCTGCGGCAGCTGGCGGTCGAGGTGAAGCCGGGATCGTAGGTGAAGACATCGGCCGCGCCATAGAGCTTGCGGATGTCGACCACGTCGGGACCGACGCTGCCGCTCAACACCGGCAGGCCGTGGTCCATGCCGCCCACGTTCAGGGTAGCGTTCGTATCCGACATCAGGCTTGCTCCGTCACGGGTGAATTCGGAAGGGTCTGATCCTCGATCCGGGCCAGGCTTTCGCCCTGCCCCAAGAGGACCAGCACGTCAAAGATACCGGGGCTGGTGGCCCGGCCGGTCAGCGCCGCGCGCAGCGGCTGGGCAAGCTTGCCCAGCTTGAGCCCGTCGACCTCAGCCAGCGCCTTGACCGCCGCCTCGGTGGCGTCGTGGGTCCATTCGGGCACCGACGCGAGCGCGGCATGGATCCGGGCGAGCAGGACGCGGGCCTCGTCGTCGAGCAGTGCCGCGGCCTTGTCGTCGAGGCTCAGCGGGCGCGCCACGAACAGGAAATCGGCATTGGCGCTGAGCTCGTTCAGGTCCTTCGCCCGGGCCTTGAGCTCGGGCATGGCGCGCTCCAGCAGGGCCAGCGCCTCGGCCTCGAGCCCGCCGCGCCGCGCCGCCACCAGCACGCTCAGCTCGGCGTCGGCAGTGTGACGAATATAATGGCCATTGATGTGCTCGAGCTTCTTCAGGTCGAAGCGGCTTGGGGATTTGCCGACATGGTCGAGGTCGAACCATTCCACCGCTTGGCTTCGGCCGATGATCTCGTCGTCGCCATGGCCCCATCCGAGCCTCAGCAGGTAGTTGAACAGCGCGTTGGGCAGGATCCCCATGTCGTCGCGGTAGGCATCGACGCCGAGCGCTCCGTGGCGCTTGCTCAGCTTGGCCCCGTCACTGCCGTGGATCAGCGGGATGTGGCCGTAGACCGGCTCGGGCCAGCCCATCGCGCGGATGATGCACAGCTGCCGGAAGGCATTGTTGAGGTGATCGTCGCCGCGGATGACGTGGGTCACGCCCATGTCATGATCGTCGACGACCACCGCCAGCATGTAGGTCGGCGTGCCGTCCGAGCGCAGCAGGACGAAATCGTCCAGCTCCTCGTTCCTGACCACGACCCGGCCCTGGACGAGGTCCTCGATTGCGGTCTCGCCCTCGCGCGGGGCCTTGAGGCGCACCACGAAGGGCGCGCCGTCGGACGGAGTGTCGGTCCGCTCGCGCCACTCGCTGGCGATGCGGAACGGCTTTCGCGCCGCCTGTGCCGCCTCGCGCCGCGCCGCCAGCTCCTCGTTGGTCAGATAGCAACGGTAGGCCGCGCCGCGCTCGAGCAGCTGGTGCGCGACCTCGGCATGGCGGGCCTCGAATTCGGACTGCAGCCGCGGCGGCTCGTCGCCCTCGATCCCGAGCCATTGCAGGCCGTCGAGGATCGCCTCGATCGCCGGCTGGGTCGAGCGGGCCTTGTCGGTATCCTCGATCCGCAGCAGGTAGCGGCCGCCGTGGTGTCGGGCGAACAGCCAGTTGAACAGGGCCGTGCGTGCGCCGCCAATGTGCAGGAACCCGGTCGGGCTCGGCGCGAAGCGGGTGACGATGCTGCTTGCGCTCAAGCGCGCTTTCCTTCTTACTCACGTATGTCGGATCGCGCGCTCCCCTGAAAGGGCCGCATGACCATTGCCGCGTCACTGACGAACGCGCCAGCCCGTGCGCAGTGGCAAGCTCGACGCGTCTTCGCAAGTGCGGAAAGACTTCTCGAGGCCGAACGTTCCCAGCTTGCGCCCTGGTGGGTGGTCGGGCTCGGGATCGGCATTGCCTTGTGGCTGACGCTCGCCGACCCTGCGCGCTGGACTGCCCTTGCCGTTCTGCTCGCGGGGGGAGGGGCCTTGGGGGTCGCGACCGGCGGACGGATCGGGCGTGCGCTGGGATCGTTCGCCCTCGCGATATTGCTCGGACTCGGCCTGATCTGGTGGCGTAGCATTGAGGTCGCCGCGCCGCGCCTCGCGACGACGCGCATCGTCGCCTTCGAAGCCACGGTCGAGAAGGCCGAACGCATGGCCGCCAAGGATGCGCTGCGCCTCACGCTCGCGCCCCGTGACCCGGCGCTGCCACCGCGGGTGCGGGTTTCCTTTCCGCTGAAGGAAGGGGAGGCGTTCGGCACCCGGCTCGGCACCGGCGCGATCGTTTCGCTACGGGCGCGGCTGACCCCACCGATGGCGATGGTGCTGCCCGGAAGCTATGATTTCGCCCGCGATGCCTGGTTCCGCGGATTGGGAGCCACCGGCCGCGCGCTCGGGCCGGTGACCCTGGTCCGCCCGGCCGACCCCGATGGCCTCGCCATGATCCGCCGCCGGCTCGACGCCCACATCCGCGCGCAATTGCCGGCGGCCGAGGCGGGCATCGCCACGGCGCTTGCGACGGGCGACCAGGGCTCGGTGCTGGCCGAGGATGCCGAAGCGATGCGCCGTTCGGGCCTTGCGCACCTGCTGTCGGTCAGCGGCCTCCACATCGCCGCGGCGATCGGCTTCGCCTATTTCTTGACGTTGCGGCTGCTCGGACTGGTCCCCGCACTGGCCTTGCGGACCAACCTCGTCATCGTCGGCTTCGCGGTCGGCGCGGCGGCGGGGATTTTCTATACCGTGCTGACCGGGCTGCAGGTGCCGACAGTGCGGAGTTGTATCGCCGCCTTGCTGGTGCTCATCGGAGTCCTGCTTGGCCGCGAGGCGCTGAGCATCCGCCTGATCGCCTGCGGGGCGCTGGTGGTGCTGGCGATCCGTCCCGAGGCTTTGGCGGGCGCAAGCTTCCAGCTCAGCTTCGCGGCGGTCACTGCGCTCGTCACCCTCTACGCCTCCGCCCCGTTCAAGCGCTGGTTCGAGCGGCGCGAGGAGGGCATGCCCGCCGGCCTCCTGCGTGCCTTCGGGGCAATGGTCGCGACCGGGCTGGCGGTCGAGATCGCGCTCATGCCCTTCGCCCTCTATCACTTCCACCGCGCCGGACTCTATGGGGTCGCGGCCAATCTGATCGCCATTCCACTGACGACCTTCGTCATCATGCCGCTGGAATTCGGAGCTCTGCTGCTCGATTCGCTTGGCCTCGGCGCGCCGCTGTGGACGCTGACCGGCTGGGCGATCGGCTTCCTGCTCAAGCTCGCCCATGCCGTCGCCGGGACGGCTGGCGCGACCATGATCCTGCCGGCGATGCCTCGCGCCGCTTTCGTGCTGATCGTCGCGGGCGGGTTATGGTGCTGCCTGTGGACGCGAAGTTGGCGCCGCTGGGGCCTGGCTCCGATCGCCGCCGGGATCCTCCTCACCCTCGTCGAACCCCTGCCCGATCTCCTCGTCACGGGGGACGGCAAGCATCTGGCGGTGATCGACGCCGCCGGCACGCCTTGGCTCCTGCGCGACCGGGCAGGCGAATTCATGCGCGACATGATGGCCGAAAATGCCGGCTTCGACGGCGACCCGCCCCCGCTCGCGGCGTACGGGCAGGCGCGGTGCAGCGCCGACAGCTGCATCGCCAACCTGGGCGCGTCGGGGCGGACCCTGCTGGCCCTGCGCTCGACCCAGTGGCTGGACTGGACGCAGCTTACCCAAGCCTGCGCCGCCGCCGACATCGTGGTCGCGGATCGCCGCCTGCCGCGGGGCTGCCGCGCGCGCTGGCTGACCCTTGATGGTCCCCGACTGAGGGAAACCGGCGGACTGGTCATCCATGCCGACGAAGGACGTCTCTCTTCTGTCGCCGACCGTCTCGGCAAGCTGCCCTGGGCCCGCCCCGACTTTAGCTCTCTGCCGGCGCCGCGTGCGTCGTCCACACCGCAAGCTCGCTTCCGCCCGGATCGATGAAGTGGAACCGCCGCCCGCCCGGAAAGGAAAAGATCGGCCGTGCGATGTGCCTGCCGGCCTTGATGACCGCGTCGAACGCCGCCTCGAGGTCCTCGACGCGGACGATCGGCAGCGGCGCCGACAGCGCGTCGTCGCGGTCGCCGTTCAGCCCCACCGCTACCGCGCCGCCTTCAACCGCCGCATAATCGGGACCGTAGTCGGTGAACTTCCAGCCGAAGGCCTTGGCATAGAAGGCCCGCACCAATTCATGCGCTCCGGCACTCGGCAATTCCACGTAATCGATGTGCGCTTCGTTCACAGTCCCGGCACTCCACTGATGACCCAGATCGTGATGGCTCCGGCGATGCCGAGGCACAAGAGCAGGCGGGAAAGGGGTGACGCCACGAACGCGGGCGCGCCAGGGGCGATCTCGTCGCTCCGGCCCGTGACCATCGCCCGCACCAGCCGCTTGCCGCGCCAGCGGTAAAAGAGGATCGCCGCCACATGCAGCGCGATGAAACCGAGCAGCACGTTGAACAGCAATTCGTGGATGTCGCGCGATTTTTCCGCCAGATCGAAGCTCACGAGCCGGTTGAGGGGCCCCGTCGCGACCCCGTCCTCGTCGCTCAGGAACAGCCCGAACCAGATTTGCAGCGTGATCAGGCCGAGCAGCGTGATGACGCTTAGCGCGCCGAGCGGACTATGGCCCGCGCCATGCCAGCCGCTCGGTTCGCGGAGATAGGCGAGCACTCGCCGGGGTTTCGTCACGAACGACCCGAAGCGCGCGGTCGAGCTGCCGAAGAATCCCCACATCAATCGAAACAACAGCAGGAACATCAGCGCCAGACCGCTGCGCAAATGCCATTCGATCTCGCCATTTTCCGCCGACCACCAGGAAAAGGCGATCAGCCCGACGAAGCTCCAGTGGACCAGCCGAACGGGCAGATCCCACACCGGCACCGCCAGCGCCGCCTCGACGGCGGGTGGAAGCGTCTGGTCAGGGTCGGCCATGGTCGTGGTGGTGGTGGCCGTCCCCCCTTCAGTTGTCCTTGGTACGGAAGCGGTCATGGCAGCTGCCACAGGTCTTGCCGAGATTGGCGTGGGCGGTCTTGATCGCCTGCAAATCGCCTCCCGCCGCTTCGGTCTGGAACAGCTTGGTCGCCTCGTTGAAGGCGGTCATACCCTTGTCGAATTCGGCGCGCTGCTGCCAGATTTCTGCCTTGGCGTCGGTCTTGCCTACGTCCGGGCCGCTGCCGGCCGGGAACCAGCCGATCGCCTGCGGGGCGAGCGCGGCGATCTGGTCGGCCGGTGCCTTGACCGCCGCCGCATTGCCCCGATCGATCGCCTGCTTGGCCTGCCGCATCGCCTTACCGATCTTTTCATAGCCCTCGTGGCGCTCCTTCATCAGCGCCAGCGCCCGCTCGCGCTCCACCGGCGTGTCGGCCTCGGCCAGCACTGCGTTGGCGACCGTCGCGCTGGCCTCGGCCCCGCTGGCATTGGCTTCGGCCAGCGTCTGATTGACGTCGGCTTCGCCCCGATTGCAGGCGGTCAGCGACAGGGCGGCGGCGGCGATCAGCAAGGCGTGGCGCATAAAGGTCTCCCTATGGACAGCGACGAACGCGACCATCGCCAGCTTAGTTGCCGTCCTTCGGCACTGTCCAGCTGTCGTCGATCATCTTGATCAGCGCCGAAAAGTCCTTGGGCCCGCCGCCGCGTGCGACGAACCGGCGGTAAAGCGCCTCCGCCTCTCCGCCCATCGGGGTATAGGCGCCCGCCGCCTGCGCCGCTTCCATCGCCAGCGCGAGGTCCTTGAGCATCAATTGCGCCGCGAACCCGCCCTCGTAGCCGCGATCGGCGGGGGTTTCGGGGCCGACGCCGGGCATCGGGCAATAGCTGGTCATCGACCAGCTCTGCCCACTCGCCTTGCTCGAGATGTCGAAGAAGACCTGCGGGTCGAGGCCCAGCTTTTGCGCCAATACGAACGCCTCGCAGGTGCCCGCCATGGTCACGCCCAGCAGCATGTTGTTGACGATCTTGGCTGCCTGGCCCGAACCCGCCGCACCGGCGTGGATGACGGCTTTGCCCATCTCCTCGAGAATCGGCTTGGCCGCAGCGAAGGCCGCGTCCGAACCACCGACCATGAAGGTCAGCGTGCCCCCCTCGGCTGCCGCGATCCCGCCCGATACTGGCGCATCGACGATGTCATAGCCTGCGGCCTCGGCTTCGGCGGCGACCGTCTTCGCGGTGGCCACGTCGATGGTCGAGCAGTCGAGCAGCAGCGCGGACGTCGGCGCCTTGCCGAACACCGCCGAGCGGTAGACTTCGGCGACATGTTTGCCCGCCGGCAGCATGGTGACCACCGCCTCGGCCCCGTCGACCGCCGCTGCGGCATCGGCTGCGCGGGTGGCGCCGCGCTCCTCGGCCTTGGCCAGCGCGGCTTCGGAGAGATCGAACGCGCGGACTTCATGCCCGGCCTTGGCCAGGTTCGCGGCCATCCCGCCGCCCATATTCCCCAGCCCGATGAACGCGATTTTCATGCCACTTTTCTCCTCGTTCCCCGGCGAAGGCCGGGGCCCAGTTTCCTTTGGGCTTCGAAGAAGGTGCTGGACTCCGGCTTTCGCCGCAGAACGGGACTACCGCCCCGTCCAATTCCCCGGCCGCTTCTCGACGAACGCCGCCATCCCTTCCTTCTGGTCCTGCGTCCCGAACAGCCCGTGGAACAGTCGCCGCTCGAACTTCACGCCCTGCGCCAGCGGCAGTTCGAACGCGGCATTGACCATCTCCTTGGCGGCGATCGCGGCGAGCGGGGGCATGGCCGCGATCTCGGCGGCGGTCTTCATCGCTTCCTCGACCAGCGATTCGGCCGGGACCACGCGCGCCACCAGCCCGGCGCGCTCGGCTTCCTCGGCACCCATCATCCGCCCAGTCAGGCACATTTCCATCGCCTTGGCCTTGCCGACCGCATGCGCAAGCCGCTGGGATCCGCCCATGCCCGGGGTCACCGCCAGCTTGATCTCGGGCTGGCCGAATTTCGCGCGGTCCCCGGCGATGATGAAGTCGGCCATCATCGCCACCTCGCACCCGCCGCCCAGCGCAAAACCGTTGACCGCCGCAATCCACGGCTTGCGCGTATCGGTGACCTGTTCCCAGCCGGCGAAGAAGTTCGACCCGAACATGTCGGCAAAGCCCTGGTCCTGCATCTCCTTGATGTCGGCGCCGGCGGCGAAGGCCTTTTCGCTCCCGGTCAGCACCAGGCAGCGCTGGCTGTCGTCGGCGTCATAAGCGGCGAAGGCAGCGATCAGCTCGCGCAGCACCGCGCTATTCAGGGCATTAAGCGCCTGAGGGCGATTGAGCGTGACGAGCGTGACGGCATCGCGCTGCTCGACCAGAATGGTTTCGTACTGGGTCATGCGATCTCCATCTGCGCGAATGGCGTCCACGCCTCGTCGCCATACAAGGGCTGAAACAGCGCCTCGACCGTCTCGTCCAAAACTGCTGCGGGCACGGGCGGCTGCCAATCGGGCGCGCCGTCTTTGTCGATCAGCAAGGCCCGCACACCCTCGACGAAGTCATGGGTGTGCACCACCCGCGTCGCGAGCGCATATTCGGCGCGCATCTCGTCCTCGAAACTGGCCCGCGTCGCGCCTTCCTTCAGCAGGCGCAGCGAGACCATGCAAGACAAGGGGCTCTTGGTCCGCAGCGTGCCAAGCTCGGTGGTCGCCCACTCGCCGCCGTCTTCCTCGAGCGCGAGCATCACCTCGAGCAAACTGTCGGACGCGAACAGCTTGGCGATATTGGGCATGTTGGCCTCGATCCGGGCCGGCGGCGAAGGCGCACCAAAAGCTCCGACCACCCCGGCCGCCCGGCCCGGTGCCGAGGCCAGGCGCTCGACGAGGTCGGGCAGGGCGGACTGCGGCACATAATGGGTCGCAAGTTCCAGATAGCGGCATTCCGCCCCGTCGAGCCGCGCGCCGGTCAACGCCATGAACTGCCCGACCCGTCCCTCCAGCCGCGACAGATACCAGCCACCGCCGACGTCGGGGAACAGGCCGATCCCCGTCTCGGGCATCGCCAGCCGCGTCGCCTCGGTCGCGATCCGGACGCTGCAGGGGAGGGCGATCCCGACTCCGCCGCCCATGGTGATCCCGTCCATGATCGCGATCGTCGGCTTGGGGTAGGTGAAGAGGAGGTGGTTCAAGCGATATTCGGCATGGAAGAAGGCCGCGGCTTCGCTGCCGTCCCCCGCGCCCGACTTGGCCAGCGCGACCACATCGCCCCCGGCGCAGAAGCCGCGCCCTTCGGCATGGTCGATCAGCACCGCGACGATCGCCGGGTCGTCGCGCCAGGCGAGCAAGGCCGCGCTCATCGCCTCGCACATCGCTCGG
>JANPKL010000051.1:0-5144 GCA_031425975.1 Sphingomonas sp. | reverse complement strand
TTGTCGTCGGAGCTATTGGGGATGAAGTCGATCGGATAGGCCCCGCGGCTGTTCTCGGCCAGCGCATTGTCGTCGAGGTCGAGCTCGCGGGTTTCGGGATCCATCACCACATTCTCGAGCACCGTGCCGAAGCGGCGGGTGGTCGCGAAGATCTCGGGCTCGGCCTCTTCGGACAGCCGAATCATCTTGGCGTAGCAGCCGCCCTCGAAATTGAAGACCGCGGTGTCCGACCAGCCATGCTCGTCATCGCCGATCAGGGTCCGCGCCGGATCGGCCGACAGCGTCGTCTTGCCGGTCCCGCTGAGGCCGAAGAACACCGCCGTATCGCCCTTGGGACCGATATTGGCCGAGCAGTGCATCGGCATGATGCCGGCCTCGGGCAGCAAATAGTTCAACAGCCCGAAGACGCTCTTCTTCATCTCGCCGCCATATTGCGTGCCGCCGATCAGGATCAGCTTCTTCGCCAGGTTGATCGCGATCACCGTCTCGGACCGGCAGCCGTGGCGTGTCGGATCGGCCTTGAAGCTCGGCAGGTCGATGATCGTGTAGTCGGGCACGAAGTCGGTCAGCTCGGCGCCCTCGGGGCGGACCAGCATGGTCCGGATGAAGAGGTTGTGCCACGCCAGCTCGTTGATCACCCGCACCTTGACCCGGTGCTCGGGCTGCGAGCCGCCGAACAGATCGGCAACGAACAATTCGTCCTTCTCGCCCAGCGCCGCGAGGAAGTCGGCATGGAGGCGATCGAACGCCTCGCCGTCCATCGGCTTGTTCGACTTGCCCCACCAGATATTGTCCTCGGTCGAGGCATCGCGGACGATGAAACGGTCCTGCGCGCTGCGGCCGGTGTGACGGCCGGTGGTGACGACCAGCGGGCCGTCCACGGCGATCTTCGCCTCGCCGCGACGGACCGCTTGTTCATAGAGCGGCGCGGTGACCAGATTCCAGTGCAGCTTGGCCCGCGTCGCGATACCCTGCGCCTCGAGGCCGTGGGAAGATACCCTGGTCGTCACTCGTCGTCATCCTTCATGATCATGAACAGGCAGCGGCGGCAAAGCCGTTTTAGGCCGCCGCCGCATACGTATGCGTTGTTGAAGCGCCTATGCCTTGAAATGGTTGCGCGGGTCAAACCGATGTCTGCGCTTCGGGCTGCTTGTGTCGGCTCGCCGCCGCCTTTATCGCCGCTGCCATGAGCAACGTGATTGCGCTCGTCGACGACGATCGCAACATCCTCACCTCGGTCTCAATCGCGCTACAGGCCGAGGGCTATGTGGCGCGCCTCTACACCGACGGGGCAAGCGCCCTCAAGGCGCTGGCCGACAATCCCGCCGACCTCGGCGTGTTCGACATCAAGATGCCGGGCATGGACGGGCTCGCCCTGCTCGCAGCGCTGAGGCAGCTGGCCGGGCCAGTGGCCACGATGCCCGTCATCTTCCTGACCTCGCGCGACGAGGAACAGGACGAGGCGCATGGCCTGGCGGCGGGCGCGGATGATTACATCGCAAAGCCGTTCAGCCAGCGCCTCCTGCTGGCCCGCATCAAGGCGATCTTGCGCCGGGCGGCGATGATGCAGTCGACTGCGGAACCGACCGAAGACGACATTCCCCAGGTGATCGATCGCGGTCGGCTGGCGATGGATCCGGCCCGCCACCAGGTCCGCTGGGATGGCCTTCAGGTGACACTGACCGTGACCGAATTCCTGATCCTCGAGGCGCTCGCCCAGCGTCCCGGGGTGGTCAAGAGCCGCAACCAGCTGCTCGACGTCGCTTATCAGGAAGACGTATTCGTCGACGATCGCACCATCGACAGCCACATCAAGCGCATCCGCCGCAAGTTCCGCGGGGTCGACCCGGCCTTCGACGGCATCGAGACCCTCTACGGGGTGGGATACCGGTTCGGCGATGGCTAGTCCGGACTGGCTGCGCGGGGCGGCGGGAAACTGGCGCCTGTCCCACCGGGTGCTGGCGCTCAACGTCATCAGCCTGCTGGTGCTGGCGCTGGCTTTGCTGTTCCTCGACAGCTTTCGTAACCAGCTGCAGGACGAGCGAGAAGCCCAGGCGCGTGAGCTTGCGGCGGTCACAGCCAAGGTGCTGCCTCGCCTCAGCCCGCCACAGGTCGCGCCGTTCCTGTCCGAAGTCGGTCAAGGCAGCGGTGCCCGTCTCCGCCTCTACGACGGCGATGGCTCGAAGCTGGTGGACAGCTGGGCCATGAGCGGTCCCACCTACCGCCTGCGCGATCCTGCCCAGCAGCCCTGGACCAAGGAATTTGCGCGGACGCTCGATCGCGGTTTTAACGCGCTGGTCGGAGAGCGACAGCCTCCCGACTTCGTGGAGCCCGCGCTTGATCGCCGCGATTCCTGGCCCGAAGCCCGTGCGGCGCGCGCCAGTGGTGCCCCGCGTTCGGCGGTTCGCCAGGCACCCGATCTCACTCCGGTCCTCTCCGGCGCCGCACCGGTCCGCGGCGGCGCGGTGGTGCTGGTCACCGCCAATGATCGCAATTTCACCCGCACCGTACGTTCCGAACGCAAGAAACTCGCCTTCGGGCTGGCCGTCGCCGCTTTGTGCTCGCTTTTGCTGTCCCTGTTCCTGGCCCGCACCATCGCCCGCCCGCTGCGCCGCCTGGCACTCGCCGCCCACCGCGTCCGCCAAGGTCGCGCTCGCGAGGTCAACGTGCCGCGCTTCATGCATCGCAAGGACGAGATCGGCCTGCTGGCCCGTGCGGTCAGCGACATGAGCGGCGCGCTGCGACTGCGGATCGACAATATCGAGGCGTTTGCCGCCGACGTCACGCATGAGCTCAAGAACCCGCTCGCCTCGCTCCGCAGCGCGGTCGACGGACTCGACCGGATCGAGGATCCTAGGCTGCGCGGACAGTTGCTCGACGTGGTGCGGCAGGACGTGCTCCGGCTCGACCGCCTGATCGGGGATATCGGCGAGGCCGCAAGAACCGACGCCGAACTCGCCCGCGCCGCGTTCGAGCCGGTCGATCTCGGCCTTCTCGCCGGGCAGTTATGCGTGGCGTGGGAGGATCGGCGACTGACCGGCGACGTCCGCATCGCCTTTGCCCGCCCGCGCGCGGCCTCGGCGATCGTGCTGGCGGAGCCCGGGCGACTGGCCCGTGCTATCGACAATCTGATCGACAATGCGATCAGCTTCTCGCCCGCAGGGGGACTGGTCGAAGTGGCGGTGGCGCGGGTCGGCGACAAGGTCCGCATCCGGATCGACGACGAAGGCCCCGGCGTCCCGCCCGCCGTTCGTGAAGCGATTTTCAATCGTTTCGTATCAGTAAGGCCGGAGAGTGACGAATTCGGTCGTCACTCGGGGCTCGGCCTTGCGATCGCCCGCGCGATCGTGAAGGGCCATGACGGGGAGATTGACGTGGCCGACCGTGACGATGCTCCTTCGGGCGCCCGCTTTACTATCTGCCTTCCGGCCGCGTCGGACGAGCCCCCGGAGGCCGGTCGGTGAGCCTGCGCCTGTCGAGCGAGACCATCCACGCCTCGAGCGTCGCGATCGACGGCCGCGCGGTGCTGATCTCGGGCATTTCGGGGGCCGGCAAGTCGGACCTCGCGCTGCGACTGATCGACCGCGGCTTCACCCTCGTCAGCGACGACCAGACCATCGTCCAGAAACGCGGCGAGCAGCTCCACGCCAGCGCGCCCCCGACCATCGCCGGCCAGCTTGAGGTGCGCGGGATCGGGATCGTCGACATGCCCCATGCGGGCGACGTGCCCGTGGCGCTGGTGGTCGAACTCACCAGCGAAGTGCAACGCCTGCCCGACGATTCGCGCAGCCGCCTCATCTGCGGCGTCTCGGTGCCGCTGATCAGCCTCGACGCGCTGACCGCTTCCGCCCCTTCCAAGGTCGTGATCGCGCTCGATCTCTTCGGCCTCAAGTGAGCCGCAAGCAGCCCGGTTCGCCGCGCTTGCCACGGCTGCTGCTGGTCACCGGCATGTCGGGTGCGGGCAAGTCGTCCGTGCTCGATGCGCTCGAGGACATGGGCTGGGACACGGTCGACAACCTTCCGACCGCGCTGCTCAATGATTTCGTGCACGGAGCGGACCGTGCAAGCCCGAGCGCCCATGTCGCGATCGGGATGGATGCGCGCAGCCGCGGCTTCGACCCCCATGCGTTGCCCTCGATTCTGCGCGCGGTGCCCGGCGTCCGGCCTGAGATCCTCTATCTCGATGCGACCGGGGCCGAGCTCATCCGCCGTTATGGCGAGACACGGCGGCGGCATCCGCTTGCGCCCGACCGCCCGGCCGAGGACGGCATCGGGCGCGAGCGCGACCTGACCGCGGCGCTGCGCCTGGCGGCCGATTCGGTGCTCGACACGACCGATCTCAAGCCCGCCGACCTGCGCGATGAATTGCGCCGCCGTTATGGCGACGAGGGGGACGAACTGGTCCTGACCCTCACCAGCTTCGGCTTCGCCCGCGGGATCAGCCGCACCGCCGATTTGGTGTTCGACCTGCGTTTCCTGCCCAATCCCCATTGGGTCGACGCACTGCGCCCGCTTTCCGGAGCCGATGCGCCGGTCGCCGAATATGTCGCGGCGCAGACCGGCTGGGATGAGTTCATGGAGCGCACCGAGGGGCTGCTCGCCTTCCTCCTTCCGCGCTATTGGGAGGCGGGGAAAGCCTATGTCGGGGTGGCGTTCGGGTGTACCGGCGGACGCCATCGCTCGGTCGCCGCGGCACTGGCGATGGGCGAGCGGTTGCGTAGCCGTGGCTTTTCGCCGAATATCCGTCATCGAGACTTAGCGCTGCGCCCCGATGATTCGCTGGAACAGGGCCAGGAGCGCATGCAAGGACCTAGAGACCGCTGACATGATCGGACTTGTGTTGGTGACCCACGGCCGCCTGGCGGCCGAGTTCATCATTGCCATGGAACATGTGGTCGGACCACAAGACGCGATCGAGGGCATCTGCATCGGCCCCGACGACGATATGGAGGCGCGCCGCCGCGACATCGCCGAGGCGATCGCCAAGGTCGACCGCGACGAGGGCGTGATCATCCTCACCGACCTGTTCGGGGGGACGCCGTCCAATCTGGCAATCAGCCTGATGAAGACCGGCGACATCGAGGTGATCGCGGGGGTCAATCTGCCAATGCTTATTCGGCTGGAAGGCGCGCGCAAGGCGATGA
>JANPKL010000050.1:0-21998 GCA_031425975.1 Sphingomonas sp. | reverse complement strand
AGATCACGCTCTATGACCTCAAGGTGGAGGAGGCGGTCAGCCGCAAGGTCGGGAACGTGTGGGAGACCCGGCTGACCCTGACCGCGCGCAAATATGACGCCAATGGCAAGGGCGCGGAGCGGGAGGTGCCGCTGGCCGAGCCGATCGAGATCGGGCTGTTCGCAGCGCGGCCGGGGCTGGGCGCTTTCTCGAAGAAGGACGTGCTGCTGTTCCGCACCGAGCCTTTGCGCTCGGGCCGCCAGACGCTCGTCCTGCGCAGCGCGGTCAAGCCCGCCTTCGCCGGGGTCGATCCGTATAATTACTTCATCGACCGCAACAGCGACGACAATGCCAAGGACGTCACCGGATGAGGCTCGGTCAGTCGGTGGATCAGGCGGTCACGACCTGGTCCCACGGGCCACGGATCGCCAGCGTCTTCCCCGGCCGGTAGACGTTGACGAACATGGTCTTGCCGTCGGGTGAGAAGCAGGCCCCGGCAAGCTCGGTTTCGGCACGAAGCAAGGCAAGGGTGTAGACCTTGCCCTCCGGAGTGACGCCGCGCAGGTGATTGAGCGCGGTCCCGGAGCGGTCCTCGCAGACGATCAGATGGCCGTTGGGGCCCACAGTCAGATTGTCGCCATAGTCGAACACGCTCGAATCCTGGCTCTCCATGAAGAGGTGGAGCCGACCCGGCTGCGTGCTCTCTCCCGGCGTGCCTTCGGCGGGGGAGGGGATGTAGCGAAAGATCTGGCCGAGCTTCTTCGCTCCGCCCGAGGTGCAGGTGAAATAGAATTCGCCATTGCCGGCGTGGATGCCCTCGCCGCGCGCAAAGATCGCCGCGCCCGCCTGCCGCCCGCGCAGGCGCAGGTCATCCCCCATGTTCTCGACATCCTCGAGGTCGATCCAGCGCACCGCCGGCGCGGCGCCGGGCGCAAAGGCAGGGCGCGACCAGTTGCGCGTGTCCATGCCGGGCACGCCCTCGACCGCCAGCGCCTGCAGCCGGCCCCCGGCGGCAAGATTGCGCGGGTCGCGCGGCACGAAGCGGGTGAACAGCCCGTCGCCCTGGTCCTCGGTGAGGTAGAAGATGCCGGTCTTCCGATCGACCGCCGCCGCTTCGTGGCGGAAGCGGCCCATGGCGGTCAGGGGACGCGGCTGGGCAAGCCCGCGCTGCGCCGCCGGGACTTCGAAGATCCAGCCATGGGGGCGTTCGACATCGGGCGATTTGAGGACGGTCTCCTCGCAGGTCAGCCAGCTGCCCCACGGCGTATCGCCCCCGCCGCAATTGACCGCGGTGCCGGCCAGGCTCAGCCACTGCGCCTCGCGCTTCAGGTTGCGCAGGTCGACGATCAGGGTCGAGGTGCCGCCGGGCAGCACCCGCCCGTCCTTGCCGCGGCCAAAGGCGGGCCCGTCCTTGAGCCTTTGTTCGAGCCGGGCGATGCCTGCGCTCGGCCCCAGTTCCTCGTCGCCGGGCTTGAGTTCGTGGTTGCGAACCAGGGCGACGCGATTGGCGTCGAGCGCGTGGATGCCCATGCCGTCGAACTTGTCGGGAGTGGCGAAGCCGTCGTCCATCGCTTCGCCGGCCGCCGATACGATCGTGTAGGTGAAGCCTTGGGGAAGGTCGAACAGGCCTGCGGTATCGCGGATCAGCGGGCCGTAGCCGGGGACTTCGTTGCGATAGGTGAGGGGCTCTGCCTGCGAACCAGCAGCGCCGACCCGGGCGGCTCCGGCAAAGGCAATCGAGGCCAGGCTTGCGGCGGTGAAGCTGCGGCGGTCCAGCATTTCAATTCCCCTTTGCGCCGAGCGCGGCGAGCACGTCGGCCCAAGCGACCAGTTTGAAATTCTGCGCGCGTGGCGCGTTGCGACCATCTTGCGCCACGAACAGGCCATCCGGAAAGCCCGGGCCGAAATCGCCGGGTACGTGATCGATTCCGTCGGTTTCCTCGGTCGCGCCTAGCGTGCCCGGGCCGATCCGGAAGCGGCCCAGGAAGCGCTCGTCGGCGAGGCTCCAGACGGCATAGGCATTGTCGCCCTGGCTCGAGACCACGAGGAAGCCGCCGCCCTTGCCGTCGGGTGCGACGGCGACGCCCTCGACATCGGCGACGAGGCGCTTGCCGTCGGCGGCGGCGATCAGCGTGCCCGCGACCGGACCGTCGGGTCGGGCGTCAAACCGGAACAGGCCGCCCGCTTCCTCGCCCGCGTACAGGCGAGCGCGGGCCTCGTCGACCGCGCATCCCTCGGACTGGGTCGCAAGCTTCAGGGTCCGCACTACGCCGCTGCCGTCCGCTGCCAGCCGCAGCTGGCGAATGGTGCCGTCCTTGATCACCATGAAGGCGTGGAGCGCGTCGGGGCTGCGATACAGACACAGGCCATACGCCTCGCCCGCACCGGCCGCGACCTTGCCGATCGCGCGCAGGGTCGCGCTTGTCGGGTCGAGTTCGAACAGGTCGATGGCGGCATTCGCCGGGTCATTGCGATTGCTCGCGGCGACGAGGATGATGCGGCGGCCGCCCCACTCGACGTCACCGCGCAGATCGACGTTGTTGACCCGGCCGGCGTCGAGGAAGCTGCGGGTGCGGCCGTCGAGGCCATAGACATAGAGCCCGGCCTTCTTGTCGGTGCCGACGATCAGGCTGGCGGCGGGGTCGGCGGGATTGCGCCAGATGGCGGGGTCGTCGGCGGCGTCCTCATTGGCGGTGCCGACGGGCGCGGTCTCACCACGGGCGGGGACGGTGACGGCGGGATCGGCGCGGGCGATCAGCGTCGCCTCGGACAATGGCCCTGCGCAGCCACCGAGCAGCAAGGCCGACGCGCTGGCCAGAACATCTTTCATCTTCATCTGCATTCCCCCGGGTCCCCGCGCCGGGGCTAGTCCGGAGAAATGACAAACCGGCGACGGGACCAAAGACCGTGGCCTTGTCAAAAACCTGTCTCGATGGCGCCACGGAGCGGACACCTACCCGCCTTAGCCATCGGCCCGGGGATCTCGCCGGCGACCGGCGGGACGACAGGGGTATATTCTTCCATGCGCTCGACCAATCGTCCGACCGGCTCGTCCGGCCTGATCAAATTCGCACTGCTCGCTTCGAGCGCCGTCCTGCCTGGTCAGGCGCTGGCACAGGACGTCGCCGCGGCCGAAGTTACCGCGGATGCCGCGAGCACGGCCGCCACGACCGCAGCCGCCATCGCCCAGCCCGCCGGGCCCGAGGATGCCGAAACCCGCAGCGACATCGTCGTCACCGGCAAGCGTCCGATCGCCGAGTCCGAAGCCGCCGCGTTGCGCGTGCAGAAGAACAGCGACAGCCTGGTCAGCGTCCTATCGTCTGACGCCGTTGGCCGGTTGCCCGACCAGAATATCGCCCAGGCCGTCAGCCGCCTGCCCGGCGTCAGCGTCCAGCGCGACCAGGGGCAGGCGCGCTACATCAACCTGCGCGGCTCGCCGCTAGAATGGGCGACCTTGTCGTTCAACGGGATCAACAACATCAGCCCGGAAGGGCGCGACTCGCGCTACGATTCCATTCCCAGCGCGATCGCTCGCCAGGTGATCGTCCAGAAAGCGGTGACCCCCGATCTCAGCGGCGAAACAATCTCGGGCAATGTGAATATTATCACTCGCTCGCCGTTCGACGACCCTGGCCTGCGCGTGGCGGGCAAGCTCGGCTATGGTATCGGCGACCTTGGCGACAAAAGCGAATTCGAGGGCTACGGCCTGATCTCCAACCGCTGGAACACCGGCATTGGCGACGTCGGCATCCTAGTATCAGGCAGTTACTATGACCGCGGCATCGCCACCGACAATTTCGAAACTGACTGGGAGCAGGTCCCGCAGGATACCCGCCCCGGCTTCGCCGAGCGCTTTTTTCCGCGTGAGACCGAGCGCAAATTCTACCGCGCGACCCGCAAGAACTACAGCGGCTCGGGGCGGCTCGAGTGGAGCCCCAGCGACGGCAACCGGGTCTATCTGGAGTCAATCTACACCGCCTTTGCCGACGACGAGCATCGCGACAATTACATCTTCGATCTCGACGACCAGCAGGGTTCGACCGCGACTCGCAATGCGTTGCTCGCGCCCTGCCCGACCACCGCGCCGACCGTCCCGCCGACCGGCACCACCGGCTATGGTGACGTCTGCGTGGCGGGCAACCAGCCCTTCGCCAGCACCATCTACGGCGTCGACATTAATGCCAACATCCTCATTCGCCGCTTCGTCCAGTCGATCTTCACCAACACGCTGGCAGGCGACCATGCATTCGGCGACGGCTGGGCCTTCAAGTGGCGCGGCAACTACACCCGCTCGCTCGACGATCGTTCGGCCCCGGCGCAGTTCAATTTCGAAAGTCCCAACTTCGCCAACGCGGCGCTTCGCCCGACCGTCCGCTACGACCTGACCGATCGCAACAACAGCATCGTGCAGCTGTTCCGAACGATCAATACCGGCGGTCAGCTGAGCCTCGGCGCGCCTGTCGCCAACATCCAAGATTTTTCGCTGCCGCTGACCCGGGCGCGCAGCACTATCGCCAAGGATATCACCAAGGCCTACACCGGCCGGGCGGAAATCGAAAAGGCCGGCAACTATCTCGGCGGCGAGACCAAGGTCCGGCTCGGCCTGCAATATGACCAGCGCACCAAGACATCACGCGACCGCAATATCGACATCAACGGGACCAACCTGGTCACTGCCGGTCTGCCCGTCACTATCGACGGCTATTTGTCGAACGACACCTATATCGGCAAGATCGACCCGGTCTACGCCTTCCGCTACTTCAACATCGACAACCTGTTCAACCAGAGCGGCAAGATCGCAGCGCTCTTTCCCTACGCCCCGGTCGACGCCAATTTCTACAAGGTGCGCGAGGAAATTCGTACCGGCTATGCGATCCTGCAAACGCGCTACGACTGGGGCAGCCTGATCGGCGGCGTGCGCGTCGAGAACATCCGCAACAAGGGCAATGCCTTCAGCACGGTGACCACGGTCACCAACCCGGGCGCCGCGGTGCCGATTCTTGCCACGACCACCATTCCAGTCGAGGCTTCGAGCGAGCAGACCCTGTTCTTCCCGTCGATACACATCAATTACGACATCGACAGCAGCAAGAAGATCCGGGTGGGACTGACCAGCGGCGCCGCGCGGCCCGACTATGACCAGCTGCGTCCCAACACCACCATCAACGACGCCAATCTTTCGATTTCGGGCGGCAATCCCGCAGCCAAGCCCGAGCGGGCATATGGCGTCGACACCTATTTCGAATGGTATATCCAGCCGCAGGGCTTTCTGTCGTTCGGCGTCTTCTACAAGAACATCGAGGATGTGCTGTTTAACACGCGGCGGACCTTCGGATCGGATGCGCTAAACTTCGCCGGCGTGGACCGGTCGCAATATAGCTTTGGCGGCCTTATCAACGGTGGCGACGGATATCTCTACGGGGTCGAAGGCGCGCTGCAGCTGCAGCTTGAGCCTTATACGCAGGGCTTGGGCCTGCCCGCCTGGACGGGCGGCTTCGGCATTTCGACGAACCTGGTCTTGAATAAAAGCAAGGTCAGCAAGCCGGCTGTGTTCAACGGCGCGACGCAGGTTCGGCCCGAGCGCTTCACCTCGCTGCCCGGCACTTCGGACGTGACCTATAACATTGGCGTCTATTACGAGAAATACGGCCTGTCGCTGCGCGCCCAATATCAGCGCCGGTCGGACTGGCTGGACTTCGTCGCCGATACCTTGGTCGATGGCGGTGACGGCTATTGGCGCGCCGATGCCGAGCTCGACCTCTCGGCCCGCTACGAAATCCGCAAGGGTGTCGAGGTCTATGTCGACGCGGCAAACGTGCTCAACGGACCGGGCGTGCGTTATGTCGGCGATCGTCGCTACACGCTGGAATATGAGCAGTTCGGGCGGCGTTACGTCGGCGGGGTGCGTTTCACCTTCTGAGTGCCGATGGACCTGGATTTGGGAAGCGGGTGCCTGGCGACAGGCTCCCGCTTTTTCGTAGTGGCGGCAGACTTTCCTGCCCTGGGTGCCAGCGGATCGGCCTTCCGGTCGAATTCGATCTCCAGTGCGGGGCGGGCTTCCGTGAGCTTTGCCGGATCGTCCGAAAAGCGCGCCAAGACCTTCGCGTCGCGGCCATAGGGGTCGGCCAGGAAGCGCGGCCCGCCGGCATCGTCACTGACAGTCAGATAGGTCAGATAGACTGGGAGCGGCTGGTAGAGCTCGAGGAAGTCCTCCTTGTCCGGGTCGGTCGGGCGCGGCATCGCGCCGAAAATCCAGCGTGCCAGCCGCGCCGCATCCTCCAGCCGGACGCAGCCGTTGCTGACCCAGCGCTCGTCGACCCCGAACAAATCCTTGTTTGGAGTGTCGTGGAGGTAGATGCCATATTCGTTTGGCATCATGAACTTGATCGTGCCCATCGAATTGGCGCCGCCGGGCAACTGGCGGACGCGCTGCTCGGTGCGGCCGTCGGCGATCGCCTGCCAGTCGAGCGACATCGGGTCGATCACCGGGGCGTCCTTGTCCCAGCTTTCGAGCACCTCGTAGCGGCGGTCGGCGAGATAGGCGTGCCCTCCCGCCAAAACACGCGGAGCGATCAGGCTAGCGACCAAATCGGCGGGCACGTTCCAATAGGGGTTCACATTGGCGAAACGCATCAGCGCGGCCATCATGGGGGTTGGCGATTTGGGGCTGCCGACCACCACTTTCATGCTGTCGACCGGGCGATCGTCCTCCATCATCCACAGTCGTGCGGCGGCGCTGTCGACGAGGATGTAGCGCTTGACCGCGCCGGGGGCGGGGAGACGGCGTGCGCGTTCCATGTTGAGCAGCAGCACGCGTTCATAATGCAGCGCGCCGCGGTTGAGCGCGGCCAGCGTCTGGGGCCCGGGCTTGCCATCGACGGGCAGGCCGTGGACCCGCTGGAATTCCGCCACCCGGCTCGCCAGCGCGGCGTCGACCGAGCCATCGGGGGCGAGGCCGAGCCGCTCGCGCAGGGCACGGACGCGGGGATTTGCAGAGCCCTCGGCCAGCGGCCCGCCGCGATCAGGGACGCGCACCTGCGGCAGCGCGCTCCAGTCGCGCTGGTAGCGGATCAGCTGACGGCGCAGCTCGGTAAAGCGGGCGTGGAGCGGCTTCAGCAGGTCGACGGGAGCGCCGGTCCAGCTGATGTCCTCGGCCTCGGGTGCGTCGGTGGCGCGCTCGGGCTCGGCGGGCATGGCCTCGGGATCGACCAGGATCATGTCGACCCCGGGCTCGGCCGCGGGCTGATCGGGCGCGCGGGCCGATAGCGGCATTGTCGCCGCCGACAGGGCGAGAAGGGCAAGGACGGGGAGGGGGCGCGGCTTCATCGACGCCGCCATGACGGGGCGCTCCTGAACCGGCAAGGAATAGGCGGGGCCCCGCGCGAGGGGCCCCGCCCATTCCTTCATCAGAGCATCAGTCCGGTGCCGAACAGAGTGTGCTGCGTGTCATAGGTCGGTTCGAACGACTGAATCCATCCCTGGACCGACTGCGGTGCTTCGGCGGTAACGACCTCGACCCCGGCCAGGGTGGCGATGCCGAGCAGGGTGACGCTGCCGCCCCCGGTCAGCGCGAGCTTGAGGTCGATCATGCCGTCGCCATTGGCATCGAGCGTCGCCGAATTGCGGATCGCAGTGCCCGTGAACGACAATTTGTCGCTGCCGACGACGAAGTCGCGGATGACGTCGTTGCCGCTCTGGCTGGCGAAGACGAAGGAGTCGCGCCCGCTGCCGCCGATCAGCACATCGTCGCCCTTGCCGCCGATCAGCACGTCGCTGCCCGCGCCGCCGTCGAGCAAGTCATTGCCATTGCCGCCGTCGAGCCGGTCGAGGCCGTCGAACCCAAACAGGCGATCGTTGCCGTTATTGCCGCTAAAGCGATCTTCACCCGCACCGCCGAGCAAGCCATCGTCGCCGTTGCCTCCGGCGCGCACGAAGGTGTCGGCGACGGCATTGATGGTGACCGAGACGGTCGCGCTGCTGGCCAGCCCGGCCCGGTCGGTCAACGTATAGGTGAAGCTGTCGGTCGCGCTCGCGCCATCGGCGAGGCGGTCGAACGCCTCGTTGTCGGCGACATAGCGCAGCGTCCGCGTGGCGGCATCGAACAGCAGGCTGCCGAGCGTCGCCGAACCGTCGACCGAGCCGATGCTCAGCAGGTCACCCGCGTCGGGATCGAGGCCGAGTCCGACCAGCTGGCTCCACAGATTGGCGCTGGTCGCATCCTCCGCAACTGCAATTCCGAGCGGGGCGGCGGTCGGGGCCTCGTTGACGTCACCGACCGCGACCGTGATCTGGTTCTGCGTGAATTGGCCTGCGCTGTCGGTGACCCGGACGATCAGGTCGTAGCTCGCGCCCGCTTCGTAATTGAGCGCAATGGTGGTGCTAAGGACACCGGCCGCATTGACCGTGAACCGCCCACCGGCATCGTCGACCAGTGCATAGGTCAAGGTGTCGGTTGGAGCGTCGGTCGCCGAAAGCGTGCCTACGACGGTGCCAGCGGGCCGGTTTTCCGCGACCGGACCACCGGCAAGGACGATGTCCTTGGGCGCGGTCCCGAGCAGCAGCAGCGCGAGCTGTGGATCATGATCGCTGTTCCCGTTGGTGAATTCGGCGTTGATGTGCACCGCATCGTAGCGCGCGCCGGCGAGCAGACCGGAGGTCGCCAGCATGTTGTCGAGCAATTGCGCATTGCCGTCGAACACGTAGCTGTATCGCTCCTCCTCGGGCAGCAGGGCGACGGCGAGGTTGGTGAACACGCCGCCCCGGGTCAGCTGCTGCTGCGCTTCCTCGAAATAGAAGCCGTTCCAGTCGCCCAGGATGACGAACTGCTTGCTGCTGTCGAGCGTGGTGATGGAAGTGACATAGTCGCCGACCGCGTCAGCCTGCGCCAGCCGCGCCGCATCGCCCGCGTCCTGCGGCGGCTGGGTCGCGCCCCACAAGGGATCGGAGCCGCCGCGCGAGGTGAAGTGGACATTGACGGTGGTGAATTGCTCGCCCTGGAAGGACCAGGTCGCGACCAGCGGCCGGCGGGTGCCGGTGAAGATCGCGGTGTCGATTAGCATCAGGCTGCCCTCGACCAGGTCGACCCTGTCGTCCTGGTAGAGATAGCCGTTGCGAATATTGCCATTGGGCTCGCCGCCGGTGGTATTTCTTTCGGATGGCGCGATCTCTGCATAGCTGTAGCGGATCCCGCTTTCCGCGAAGATCGCGTCAATCAGGAGATTGGCGGTGATGGTGCCGGAAAGATTGCCGCCGCTGCCCGCACCGTCGGCGTCCTGAAGCTCCTGCACCGCAATGATGTCGGGCGCCTTGAGGCTGTAGACGATATCTTTGGCCAGCAGGCTGAACTTCAGCGCACCGTCGGTCGGATCGAGATTTTCGACGTTGAAGGTCGCAATCGAGACGTAATTGGCGTCGCCGGAAAGCGTGGTGTCGTTGTCGGCGAGCGTGACGTCGCGGGTGACCGTCGCCGCCTCGGTCGCCAGCACTTCGTAGCGATCGAAGCTGTACGTGAGGATGCCGGTGACCGAGGCCAGCACATCGCCCTGGCTCAATAATGGCAGATTGTCCTGTGTATAATCGATCTGGATCTTCTCGGGGTTATAATCGCCGGTCGAGATCGTGATCCCGCCGCGTTCGTTGACGCCGGTCGCGCCGATTCCGGTCGAGACCACCACGTCGGTTTCGCCGCGTGTATTGGTGTTGGAGACAACCAGCGGCGCGTCGAGCGTGACGCGCATGCCTTCCAGGCTCTCCCAGAAGTCGATGCCGTCGGTGGCGGGGTCGAAGGCGGAGAGGCCGTCGTCGTCGATGGTCTCGGTCGGGGGCAGGAGGCCGCCGATCCCGATCAAGGTCGCGGCGGGAAGGGCATTCCCGCCTGAGCTGACCGCGACGGAAGTCAGCGTGATCTGGGTAACGCTGAGGCCGCCATCGCGAGCGAACTCGCTGACCCGGCCGGTGACCTCCGCAGCGTCCCCAACTGCAACCGTGGGTGCGCTGCTGGTAAAGACGAAAATGGCGTCGGAGGTCGCGGCATTGCTATCCCCCGCCGCATCCTGCAGCCAGAAGCCATTGGTGGTCAGCGCTGTAACGATGCCGCTGGTCACGACCGGCTGGCCGACAAAGTCCGAGACATGGCCCGCGCCTTGAATGGTCGAGATGTTCACCCGGATTAGGTCGTCATTGACGATCGTGCCGATGGCGGCGCCATCGACGATGGCGGCATTGCCGGCCACGTGGCCGAGAGTGAGGCTCAGCGTCTCGCTCAGCTCGCCAAGCGTGTCGCCCGAGACCTGGATCGTAATGGTCTTGCGGGTTTCGCCGGCGGCGAAGGTGACCGTACCGCTGGTCGGCTGCCCCGCGACGAGGTCGCCCGCATCGGCAAGGCCGCCGAAAGCCAGGCTCCACGCCACGCTTGCTTCGGTGGCGAAACCGCCAGCGCGCGCCACAGTGAAGGTAAGTGCGGTAGTGCCCGCATTGCCCTCGGCCACGCTGGCATCGGCGACGCGGATCTGGCCCTCGTCGGTGCCCTTGAGAAAGGTCTGTCCGATGTTGGCAAAGCCGGGATTGTCGTCGGCGCGAGCAACCCAGGTGAAGTCGCCGTAGCTCGATCCGGTGCCGGTGAGCTGAAGGCTCGACCCTTCCGCGACCCCTTCCTGCTCCACCCCGATGTCGGTCGAGGTACGGCCGGCGGCGGGGCCGGTCGTGGCGGTCATCACACCCTCGTAGCTGATGAACTGGACCACTCGGCCGAAGTTGTCGACGAGCGCGATCCCGTCGGGCGCGCCATTCTGGATGCCGGTTGCCAATACGCTGCGAAAGCCGAAGCCATTGGCTTGATCGCCCAGCACGCCTGTGAGCGGGAGCGTGCCGTAAACCGCCCCGCCGTTGCCGTTGTAGAGCACGAGGCTCCAACCGGTCAGTTCGGTCCCGGCAAGCCCCGCGACCTCGATGAATTCGCCGATGTCGTTGCCTGCATCATCGTAGTGAAATTCGTTGATAAAGACGTTGGCGAGCGGCGGGAAGTCGTTGCTTAGAATGGTGCCGATCGCCGCGGCATCGCCGAGTGTTGCGCCGCCGGTCGGGGCGGAGAGAAGGACCGAAAAGCTCTCGTTGAGCTCGACTTGCGTGTCGCCGCCGATGGGGACGCGGATGGTGGCGCTCAACTGCCCGGCAGCAAAGTTGACAGTCCCGGTCAGCGCGACGGGGCCGAGGTCGGCAGCATTGGCGCTTCGATCGAGCTTGATCTCATAAACCGCCGAAACCGCGCCGTCGCTGCCGCCGCTGCGGGTGACGGTAAAGACCATGTCGCCGGCGCCGGAATCGCCTTCGACCAGCGAGGCGTCACCGATCGACAGGCTGCCCGGCTGCGCGGCGACGATCTGGCTCGACGTCACGCGAATATCGTCGATCCCGATCCACTCGTCACTGCCGACTGCATTGGTTGTCATGATCCGCAGCTGCAGCTGAGGCTGATTGGCGGCGTCGGCGGGCACCGTGACACTGACATTGGTGCGCAGGGTGGCAAGGCTCGGCCCGCTCGACGCATCGGCGACATAGCCCGCGGGCAAATTGACCCAGGGTCCGCTGTCGCCGAGGCGATACTGGACGGCGATCTGCTGGACGGCATTGTCGATGCTGCCATCGATGTCGCGAGCGACGAAGGTCAGGGTGACATTGGTTCGACCGGTCGTGTCGAGATAGAGTGCCAAATAGGGCGCGTCGCCGGTGGCGGAGCCCGCCAATGCGACGACGGGATCGGCCAGCTGGAATTCCGTTACCCCGCCAGTGGCGAAGGTATTCGTATCAGTACGATTGGCGTTGACGTCGAGCAGTTCGACCGGACTGGTGCCGACGATCGTCTGCGGGTTCACGCCGGTCGCGGAGGTCAATTCATCGCCGCGATAACCTTCGATCGAGGCCACACCAGCCCAATTGTCGTCCACGCTGATCTGGGCCGTATCGCTCCAATCCTGCACGAGGTCACCGATCGAAAGCCTGTGATACGTCTTGCCCATTACGATACTGCCTCTTGCAAATGCCGCCGCCCGGACCCTGCCGGGGTTCGGATGATCAACACATGTGATTGTTCGAAAAGATGATTCGGCGATTGGCCTCAGTGTAGCTCAGCCCTGCCTTAGCGATGTTGCAACCATCTGACAGGGACGCAATTTTCCGTTTGAGCGGTAGTGCCGCCTCGAGAGCGAAGCGAAGATTCGTCGCTCCTTTCGCGGTTGCTTGCCCTTGTTGCCGCAGTCGGGCAGCACCTTGTCATGTCGCTCGATCGTGCTGTCTGTTTCGATGATTTCCGCGCCCTTGCGAGGCGGCGCCTGCCGCGGCTGTTGTTCGATTATATCGACGGCGGCTCCTACGGCGAGGTGACGATCCGCCGTAACTCCGCCGACCTCGACGCGTTGGTCCTGCCGCAGCGCGTGATGCGCGACATGAGCGCGATCAGCCTAGAAACGCGGCTGTTCGATGAACCGCTGGCGATGCCCGTCATGCTCGGCCCGGTCGGCTTTGCCGGCATGTTCGCCCGGCGCGGCGAGGTGCAGGCCGCCAAAGCGGCGCGCGCGGCGGGCATCCCCTTCACGCTTTCGACCGTCGGGGTCTGCGCGGCGGATGAGGTCACGCGCGGCGCGGGCACGCCGCCGTGGTTCCAGCTCTACATGGTCAAGGATCGCGGGCTGATGGCCGCGCTGCTCGAACAGGTGCAGGCGCTCGGGTCGCCGGTGCTGATGCTGACCGTCGACCTGCCCACGCCGGGCGCGCGTTACCGCGACCTGCGCACCGGCATGGGCGGGAAGCTCGGCCCAGCGGCGAAGTTGCGGCAGGTCCTCGACGGTCTCGGCCACCCCGGCTGGCTTCGCGACGTGCATTTGGGCGGCAAGCCGCACAGCTTCGGCAACCTTGCCGTTGCGCTCGGCGGCAAGGCGGGGCTGAGCGACGCCTTCGGCTGGATCAAGGCCAATTTCGACCCCTCGGTAAGTTGGGCTGAGCTCGACTTCGTCCGTAAGCACTGGCGCGGGCCGGTGGTGGTCAAGGGCGTGCTCGACCCCGACGATGCGCGCGCGGCGCTCGCCGCCGGGGCCGACGGGCTGGTCGTCTCCAACCACGGTGGGCGCCAGCTCGACGGTGCGGCCTCGACCGCCGCCGCGCTCCCCGCGATCGCCGACGCGCTGGGGGGAGCGCTGCCGCTACTGGTCGACGGCGGGGTGCGATCGGGGCTGGACGTGCTGCGCTTCGTCAACCTCGGGGCCGATGCGGTGCTGCTCGGCAAGGCCTGGGCCTTCGCGCTGGCGGCGGGCGGCGAGGCGGGGGTGGCGCGGATGCTCGGGCTGATGCGCGAGGAACTGCGGACGGCGATGGTGCTGAGCGGGCGCGCCTCGATCAGCGCGGCGCTGCCGCCCGCGCCAGCCGGTCGTTGATCGCCGCGCCGAGCCCCGCGCCCGGCACCGGCGCCACCGCGATGCGTGGCTGGGACGCGGCCTCGGCCAGATGCAGCAGGTCGAAAAGGCGCGCCGCCGCTTCGACCAGGTCACCCGAGGGGCTCAAATTGGCCGCGCCCCGCACCGCGCCGAAGCCGATCAGAACCTCATCGTCCCGTGCCTCGAGCGCGCCGAGCCGAAGCGGCTTGGACGGCGCATAGTGGCTGGCAAGCATGCCGGGTGCCTCGATGGTCCCGGTTGCAGGGGTCGAACCCGTGATTACGATCGGCCCCGGCCGGAGTAGCCGCGGCGGGCCGCCGGTAAGCGCCACGATCGTGCTCTCCAGACCATGTGCGGTCGGGCCGCCGTCGATCACGAGGGGGATGCGCCCGCCGAGCGAGGCCATGACATGGGTCGCCCGCGTCGGGCTGATCCGCCCGCTCGCATTGGCGCTGGGCGCGGCCAGCGGTCGGCCGCTCACCTCGAGCAGGGCGCGCATCGCGGGATGCGCCGGCACCCGCAGCGCGATGGTCGGGAGGCCGGCGGTGACGAGGCTCGCAACTTCGCGAAGCTCGCCCATGGGAAGGACGAGGGTGAGGGGGCCCGGCCAATGGGCCTCGGCAAGTGCAAGGGCCTGCGCATCGAAGACCGCGTGCCGTTGCGCCTCTTCGAGCGATAAAACGTGCACGATCAGGGGGTTGAAGCTGGGTCTTCCCTTCGCTTCGTAGATGCGCGCGACGGCAGCAGCGTTGGTCGCGTCGGCGGCGAGGCCGTAGACCGTCTCGGTCGGCACCGCGACCGGCTGACCGGCGAGGATCAGCGCGGCGGCCTGCGCGATCGCCTCCGGGCCCAATGGCCGTAGCTGCGTGCCCTTGCCCGTCATCGCCCCGCCGCTATGGCAGAAACGACATCGTCACAAGGGATTGCCCGTCACATGGACCTTCGTTGCCCGGTCGAGGAACAGCGTTTCGTACTTCGCCACGTCGTGCGGATCGACGAATTGATCGACGATGCCGACATGGTCGATGCCGTCCTGGAAGGCGCCGCGCAATTTGCGCAAGGCGAGGTCGCGCCCTTGAACTGGACCGGCGACCGCGTGGGGGCGAAATGGACCCCCGAGGGCGTGAAGATGCCCGCAGGGTTCCACGCCGCCTATCGCGGCTTCGTCGAAGGCGGCTGGGGCACGATCAGCGCGCCCGAAGCCGCGGGAGGCCAGGGGCTTCCGCTAAGCCTCGGCGCGGCGGTGATGGAAGATCTCAACGCCGCCAATCTCGCCTTCGCGTTGTGCCCGATGCTGACCATGGGTGCGATCGAGGCGATCGGCGCGCACGGCAGCGACAGCCAGAAGCAGGATTATCTGCCGCGCATCGTAAGCGGCGAATGGCCCGCGACGATGAACCTGACCGAGCCGCAGGCGGGCTCCGATGTCGGCGCGTTGCGGACCAAAGCAGTGCCGAATTCCGACGGCAGCTGGGCCATCACCGGCAGCAAGATCTACATCACCTACGGCGACCATGACCTGGCCGAGAATATCATCCACCTGGTGCTCGCGCGGACCCCCGATGCCCCCGCAGGCACGCGCGGTATCTCGCTATTCCTGGTCCCCAAAATCCTGCCAGACGGGTCCGCCAACGACCTTCGCTGCGCGTCGATCGAGCATAAGCTGGGGATCCACGCCTCGCCGACGTGCACCATGGCCTTCGGTGACGCGGGCGGGGCGACCGGCTGGCTGATCGGTCCCGAGCATGGGGGCATGCGCGCGATGTTCACGATGATGAACAATGCGCGACTGAACGTCGGGCTGCAGGGCGTCGGCATCGCCGAAGTCGCGACTCAGCGTGCGGTCGCTTATGCGCTCGGCCGGGTTCAGGGCGCGCGGGCGGGGGGCGCGAGCCGCGACGGCGTGGCGATCGCGCAACATCCCGACGTGCGCCGCATGCTGCTGCGGATGAAGGCGCTGACCATGGGCGCGCGCGCGCTGGCTTATTATGCCTTCGGGCAGATCGACCGGGGCCATAAGGGCGATGCGGCGGCGGCGATGCGCGGCGACGTGCTGACGCCTTTGGTCAAGGGCTGGGGCACCGATGTCGGCTGCGAGGTCGCCAATCTGGGGGTGCAAGTCCATGGCGGAATGGGCTTCGTCGAGGAGACCGGCGCGGCGCAGCATCTGCGCGATGCGCGGATCGCCCCCATCTACGAAGGCACCAACGGCATCCAGGCCGCCGATCTGGTCGGGCGCAAGCTCGGGCTCGACGGCGGCCTCGCGTTCGACGGGCTGATCGCCGACATCCGTGCCGAGATCACCGCCCCGGGACTGGTCGCGCTGGCCGATGCGGTCGAGATCGCCGCGACCTCGCTTCGCGCGGCCGATCACGACGACAAACTGGCTGGCAGCTATCCGTTCATGACGATGTGCGCGGTGCTGGTCGCAGGTTGGCTGCTCGAGCGGCAGGGGCGCGCGGCGAGCGGCGATACGCCGTTCGAGGCGACCAAGCGCGCAGCGGCGGCATTTTTCGCGAGCAGTGTCGCCGGGGAGGCGCTGGGGCTGGCTCCGGCGGCGCAGGCGGGGGCGGGATTACTGTATTCGGTTTCGGCTGAGGCGTTAGGTTAGTCCTGTTCCCATGCGCACGCAGGAGAACAGCTAGCTGCGCTCCAGCAGCTCTGCGGCATCGATCCCGAGCCGTTGCATCCGTGCCCTGATCTCGGGCCATTCCTCGGCGAGGAAGCGGCTGCGTTCGCTGGTGGCCAAGCGTTCGCGTGCGCCCAAGGCGACGAACATGCCGACGCCGCGCTTGACCAGCACCAGGCCCTCATCCTGGAAGCCCTGATAGGCCTTGGCGACGGTCAGCGGGTTGGCGCCCTGTTCGGCGGCGAAGGCGCGGACAGAGGGGAGGGGGTCGCCGTCGGCATAGCGCCCGGCCAGGATCGCCTCGGCGATGATGTCGCGCAGCCGGACGTAGACGGGCTTGCTGTCGGTACGGCTGCGTAGTGTCATGCTGACATAATACGGCGGGACGCACAATTTGGCAAGCGCGTCAGCCCTGCCAGTGGCGAACGATCGTCTCCATCTTGGGCCGGGGCCGTTCCTCCAGCGGGCGGGCGGGCGAGCCGAAGAAGAAGAAGCCCGCGATCCGCTCGTCCGGCCCGGCGCAGAAAGCGGCGCGGACGAGAGGATCATAAGCCGCCCAGCCAGTTAGCCAGCTGCCGACCCAGCCGTGGACGTGCGCGGCATGAAGCAGGTTCATTGCTACGGCCCCGACCGAAAGCTCCTGTTCCCAGACCGGGATCTTGTGGCCAGTGATTGGTGCCGACAACAGCACAACCAGCGCCTCGCCCGAGTGTGCGAACTCGTCGGCCTTCTGGGCATGGGCGGCGCGGGCATCGGGGTCGGCCTCGAGCGCGCGGTGGAGCAAAGCGGCAAAGTCGGTGCGGTACTCGGATGGTACCACCACGAAGCGCCAGGGCGCCAATTTGCCATGGTCGGGGGTGCGTGCGGCCAGCGCGATCAGAGCTTCGACCTCGGCTGCGTCCGGGCCCGGTCCGACCATTTCCCGCGCGCGGCCCGACCGGCGGCTGGCGAGATAGGCGGCGGGGGTGGAGAGGTCGTTGAACATGGGCCTTGCAGATAGGAGTGTCGCCGCCGCGTCACAATGCGGCTTGGCAGACGCGATTTCGCGCCTAAGGTGCCGACCGACAAGGAAAGCCCGCGTCGGGGAAGACGTTGGTTCCAGCGGGAGTAGTCATTCGTGGATCTAGAACAGATCATCGTCGTCATTTCGGCAGTGCTACTTGGCGTGCTGCTGGCCGGCGGGGCCGCTGTCGCGGCCAGTAGCAAGCCTGAGTTCCTGGGACATCCCAAGGGCCTCTACATGCTGTTCTTCGCCGAAATGTGGGAGCGCTTCTCCTTCTACGGCATGCGCGCGCTGCTGATCTTCTACCTGACGCAGCACTGGCTGTTCAACGACAGCAAGGCCAACGTAATCTACGGTGCCTATGGCGCGCTCGTCTACATCGCTCCGGTGCTCGGCGGCTATGTCGCCGATCGGTACATCGGCCAGCGCCGTGCGGTTCAGTTCGGCGCGCTGCTGCTGACCATCGGTCACCTTCTCATGGCGTTCGAAGGCAGTGGAGGTCAGGGCGACCCGGCGATCAACATCTTCTGGCTTGCGCTGGCGTTCATCATTGTCGGATCGGGCTTCCTCAAGGCCAATATCTCGGTGATGGTCGGCCAGCTCTATCCGCTGAAGGACGTCCGCCGCGACGGTGCCTACACCATCTTTTACATGGGCATTAACATCGGCGCGTTCGTCGGCACCGTGCTCGCGGGTTATCTCGGGCAAACCTATGGCTGGAGCTATGGCTTCGGTGCGGCGGGTCTTGGAATGCTGCTCGGTCTCATCGTCTTCGTGCTCGGCCGCAAGAGCCTGCTTGGCAACGGCGAGGCGCCGGGGACGCTGACCAAGGCGACCGAGTTCACCATGTACGGGCTGGGGTTTGTCGCCATCGGCGTCGCCTGGTTCCTGATCCAGTACACCGACGTCATCCAGAATCTGCTGATCGTCTGTGGCATCGCGCTGCTCGGCTACGTGCTGTTCCAGGCCTTCAAGCTCGAAAAAGAACCGCGCGAACGGATTTTTGCGATCCTCTTCCTCGTCTCGTTGAACCCGTTGTTCTGGGGACTGTTCGAGCAGGCCGGCGGCAGCCTAAATCTCTATACCGACCGTTACGTCGACCGCGCCGGAATCGACGCCTCCATCTTCCAGTCGATCAACCCCTTCTATATCATCGTCCTTGCACCGGTCTTCGCGTGGCTGTGGACCTGGCTCGGCCGCCGCGGGCTGGAACCCAGCGCCCCCGCCAAGTTTGGCTTGGCCTTGCTTCAGATCGGCCTTGCCTATCTGGTCTTCGTGTGGGGCGCGAACACCTTCGGCATCGGGCCGGAGCTGCTCACCCCGATCCTGTTCGTGTTCCTGATTTACCTGCTGCAGACGACCGGCGAATTGTGCCTGAGCCCGGTGGGCCTGAGCGCGATGAACCGGCTTGCGCCGTCCTTCATGGCCAGCCTGATCATGGGCGCGTGGTTCTACATGAGCGCAGTCGGCAATTTTGTCGCCGGCAAGATCGGCGAGGCCGCGGGCGGCGAAAGCGGCGAGCTGACCAAGGAAGGAACGCTCGCCATCTATACCACCATCGGCTGGGTCTCGATCGGAGTCGCCGCGGTCGTCCTTGCCCTATCCCCGATTGTGAAACGGTGGATGCACCTCGACACCTTGCAGGACGAGGACGATCTGGCGGGACGCGACGAACTGGCCGAGAACCAGGCCGCGGGCATGTTCCCCAAGAGCGAGACCGCGCCCGACACCACGCCGCGCGCGGGCTGAGGGCGATGACCTCGGCGCGCGTCGGAGCGGTGATCGCGGCCCTGCTGGTGGGGGGCTGCGCCACCACCGGCGCGGACAAGGACGCCGGAGAGCGGGTCGCGATCAACGGCGATCCCTTCCCCTCGACCTACCGGGCCTATTCGGGCGCGGCGGTGGTCATTGCCAATGTCACCATCCTCGACGGCGAGGGCGGGCGAATCGACAACGGCCAGGTCCATCTCGCCGGGGGCAAGATCGTCGCGGTCGGTGCCAATGTCGGCGCTCCCGCGGGCACGCCGGTGATCGATGGCCAGGGCAAATATGTCACGCCCGGCATCATCGACGTCCACAGCCATCTCGGTGACTATCCCTCGCCCGGCGTCGCCGCGCACCAGGACGGCAATGAGGCGACCGGACCCTCGCGCCCCGAAGTCTGGGCCGAGCATAGCGTCTGGCCGCAGGACCCGGGTTTTTCCCGCGCGCTCGCCAACGGCGGCGTGACCGCGCTGCAGATCCTGCCCGGCTCGGCCAATTTGTTCGGCGGGCGCTCGGTCACGCTCAAGAACGTGCCGGCGCGGACGATGCAGGGGATGAAGTTCCCGGGTGCGCCCTACGGCCTCAAGATGGCCTGCGGGGAAAACCCCAAGCGCGTCTATGGCGACAAGGGCGGGCCCGCGACCCGGATGGGCAATATCGCGGTCACCCGCCAGACCTGGATCAACGCCGCCGCCTACAAGCGCAAGTGGGACGCCTATGAGGCCGATGGGGGCGAGGCGCCCGACCGCGACCTGGCGATGGACACCCTGCGCGGGGTACTGGCGGGCGACATCCTGGTGCACAACCACTGCTACCGCGCCGACGAAATGGCGATCATGATCGATCTGGCCAAGGAGGCGGGCTACAAGATCGGTACCTTCCACCATGCGGTCGAGAGCTACAAGGTCGCCGACCTGCTGGCGCGCGAGGGCATCTGCTCGGCGATGTGGGCCGACTGGTACGGCTTCAAGATGGAGGCCTATGACACGATCCGCGAGAATATTGCCTTTGTCGACCGCGCGGGCGCCTGTGCGATCGTCCATTCGGACGACCCCAACGGTATCCAGCGGCTGAACCAGGAAGCCGCCAAGGCGATGGCGTCGGGGCGCCGTGCCGGGCTCGCCATTACCGAGGAATATGCCTGGCGCTGGCTCGCGATGAACCCGGCCAAGGCATTGGGCGTGTTCGACCGCACGGGCAGCCTCAAGCCGGGCAAGATGGCGGACGTGGTGCTGTGGAACGGCAATCCGTTCAGCAGCTACACCAGGCCCGAACGGGTGTGGGTCGACGGGGCGTTGCTGTTCGATGCCAATGATCCGAAGCGGCGGCCGGTGAGCGATTTCGAGCTTGGGCAGCCGGGCGAAGGGGATGTGAAGTGAAGGCTGCCCCGCGCAAACGTATCTCGTGGATCGGAATGCTCGGAATCATGGGCGGGATGGCCGGCGCCGCGATCGGCTACAAGGCGAGTGCCCAGACGATCGCCGTCACCGGGGGCACGGTCGCGATCGGCGACGGCTCGGCGCCCATCCAGGGCGGCACCGTCGTCATCCGCGACGGCCGCGTGGTCGCCGCGGGGCAGGGGATCGCCATCCCCGCCGGGGCGCAGGTGATCGACGCAACGGGCAAGTGGGTGACGCCGGGCATCGTCGCGGGCTTTTCGCGCCTCGGGTTGGTCGATGTCGATGCGGTCGAGGGAGCCAACGACCAGAGCTCGGACGGGCCCTTCAGCGCCGCGCTCGACGTCGCGCCTGCGATCAACGCCAATGCCGCGCCTGTCGCCATCAATCGCGCCGAGGGGGTTACCCGCGCCGTGGTCGCGCCCGCGGTCGGCAAGGGCATCTTCGCCGGGCAAGGCGCGCTAATCGACACCGGGGCCGACGCCTCGCCGGTCACGCGCGCGCGATTGTTCCAGTTCGTCGAACTGGGCGAGGAAGGCGCGGGGCAGGCCGGCGGAAGCCGCAGCGCGGTCCATGCCCTGCTCCGCAATGCCCTGCGAGAGGCGCGCCAGATTGCCGGCAGCGGGGGTTCCGGCGGCCGCGATTCCGCCGGGCGCACGAGCGATGATCCGCGGGGCGACCCGGTCGTCGCCGATCCCAACGAGACGCGCACCTACGAAGCGCGGCGCAACACCGACGTGCTGCTGACCCGCTTCGACGCGCAGGCTTTGGTCCCGGTGGTGCTCGGCCGCCAGATCCTGCTGGTCCATGCCGAGCGCGCCAGCGACCTGCGCCAGGTGGTCGCGCTCGCCCGTGAATTCCCCGCGCTGCGCCTTGCCATCGTCGGCGCCGACGAAGGCTGGACCGTCGCGCGCGAGCTTGCCGCCGCCAACATCCCGGTGATCGCCTCGGCCCTGGTCTCCCTCCCCGGTTCCTTTGAAAGCCTGGCCGCGACTCACAGCAACGTCGGTCGGATGCGCGCCGCCGGGGTCCGCGTCGCGATCGGGACGATCAACGACGACGAGGCGCGCATGGCCTTTCGCGCGCGCTGGTATGCCGGCAATCTCGTCGGTTTGTCGCGCCTGCCGGGCGCAACCGGCCTGTCGTGGGGCGAAGCGCTGGCGGCGATCACCTCGGGCCCGGCCGAAGCGCTTGGCCTCGGGGGCGAGATCGGCAGCCTCCGGGCCGGACGTCGCGGCGATCTCGTCATCTGGTCGGGCGATCCGCTCGACCATGCCAGCCATGCCGAGACGGTGATGATCGACGGGATCCAGCAGCCGCTCGAGACGCGGCAGACCAAGCTTCGCGACCGCTATCGGACCCTCGAGCGCGGTGCGCTTCCCGAGGCGTATCGGCGGTGAGCGCGACGGCGCAGGTGGCAGCCTTCGGAGCGGCGTTCATCGCTACGCACCTGGCCATGTCGCACCCGCTGCGCCGGCCGCTCGCGCACAAGCTGGGCAATGCCGGCTTCCAGGCGCTTTACTCGATCGTGGCCCTCGTCACCTTCGGCGGGATGATCTGGGCCCGCAAGGGCGCGGGGGCCGAAGACTGGCTGTGGCAGCCGCCGGCCTGGGCCTGGATCGTCGCCAGCGTCATCACCTGGCTTGCCGCGGTGCTGCTGGTTGGCTCTTTCCGGCGCAATCCGGCGATGGTCACCTTCGGCCCCGGCAGCGAGGTCAAGATCGGCGAGCCCGGCGGCGTGTTCCGCATCACCCGCCACCCGATGATGTGGAGCTTCGCGCTCTGGGCGCTGAGCCACATGG
>JANPKL010000049.1:0-19649 GCA_031425975.1 Sphingomonas sp. | reverse complement strand
GGAAGCGATGCCGTCGAGCAGCCGCGCCACGGCTCAGCCGCCAAGCCGCGACAAGGCGTCGCGATAGCGTTCGAGCTGCTGCCCGAGGTAGGGCGAGACGGTGCCGCCACGCCGTGGTCCGTCCGCCAGTGCGGCCTTGGTATCGTCCCAGTAAAGCGAGCGGAAACCGGCCTGGACGGTGGAAATGGCATTGTCGACGCGTCCGAGCGCGGCGCGGGCGGAGGCCTTGTCGCGCAGGGACAGGCCCTGCGCCAGGTCGAGGCCGTAATGGCCGCCGGGCTTGACCCGCGGCGCCTTGGAATCGAACAGGGGCGGGGTGATCAACTGGCCCGGGCCGAGCCCGAGCTTGGGCAAGGCGTCGCTTCCCTCAGGCCCGGAAAGCAGGTCGATCCGCTGTCCGGCCTTAGGCTCGAAGCGCAATTGCGGCGCGCCGCCGCTGCTGGTCACGCTGACCTTGCCTGCGCTGCGGCCGATCAGCCGCCCGACCCGCTCGGCAAAGGCGGCGGCGGTCTCGTTGGCCTCGATGGTAATGGTGCGGATCTTCCCGCCGTTGACCCGCAGGCCGAAGCGATCGCCCGGGCGCAGCGACGTGACATCGGCCAGCTTGTCGCTTTGCGCGGGATTGAGCGTTCCGTCGCGAAAGCCGAGGCGGTGGACGGCGCTGTCGGCCGATTGCGCCAGGGTCATCGCCACCGGTCCGGCATGGGTACCGCCGCGGCCCCATTGGCGGACCTGCTCGACCGCACCGCTGGCGACGTCGATGCGCGCGACGAAGGCATCGGTGAGCCCGCTTTTGGCGGCGCCGAGCACGCCGTCGGTGCGCCCGGCGACGAACAGATCGTCGCCGCGGAACAGCATCTGGTCGACCCGCTCGCGCCCCGTGCCGGCCAGCGCCGCCCAACGGGTCGCATTGCCGTCGATCAGCGCGACCGCACCATCGCTGCCCTGCGATCCGCCGACCGCGACCCGGCCGTCGGCCGAGACTGCCAGCGAGGAGGCGGTGAGATTGGCGAGGCGCGTTTCCTGCGGCGGCGCGGCGAGGCTGCCCCCGGCATAGCGCTGGAGCAGGGCATCGCTGCCGGACTGGGTCAGGAGCAACAGGTCGCCGCCGGGCGCGAAAGCGAGGCCGCGAACCTGGCTGCCCATTGTCGGCGGCAGCGTCTGTCGTTCCATGACACGTCCGGCGGCGTCGAGCCGGGTCAGCGCCAATTCGCCGTTGCTGCGCCGCGCGGCCAGCAGCGTTGTGCCGTCGCCCGCCACCGCCATGCCCTGCAATTGCTCGTCGCCGATCTGCCGGACCCGGCTGAACTGCAATTCCTCGCCGCCACTGCCGAAGCGCGCCACCAGCAAATCGCCCTCGCCATCGGCATTTTCGGTCATCGTGCCGCCGACCAGCAGCTTGCCATCGGGGTCGAGCTTGATGGTGAGGCCGGTCGCGCTGCCTGCGGTGCCGAGGCTGCGCTGCCAGATTTGCTGGCCGCGCGAGTCGAGCTTGAGCAGCACGAGGTCGTCCGTCCCGTCGCCGACCTGCGCCCCCACCGTCCCGCTACTGGTGCCGACCGCATAAGTGAAGCCGCCAACGTCGGTGACCGAGGCGGCGAGGCCCAGCGGGGCGGCGATGGGAGAAAGCGGCTTGCCGTCCTTGCCGAGCCGCTGCAGCGCGGTGGCGGGCGCATCGATCGCGCTCAGCGTCGCCAGGCTGCTGCGCTGCAATTCGTCGGCGGGGAGGTCGAAGCGCGACAAGGCGACCGGCCCGACCGCGCCATCGATGGATTGGGTGGCGGTGATCATCAGCGCGGGGCGGGCGTCCTGCTGGCGCAGCGCGACTTCCTCGATCCCGCCGCTGTCGAGTTCCAGCCCCCATTTGCCATTGCCGGACCTGACGACGGAAAACTTGCTTTCGTAGCGCGGGAGGACCTCGCCATCTTGGTTCAGCAGGGGCTGGCCGTCGATGCCGAGCATCGGCAGCGCCGCGATCGCCTGGTTGAAGGCGTTGGCGATGGTGTCGAGCCGGGGTGGCTGAGCGAGGGTAGCGAGGTCGACCGAGACGGTGTCGGTCGCACCGGGGCGGACCAGTTTCAGGGTGAAGCGCTCGTCGCCATTGAGGCCCGCCAGCGGGGCATCGCGCGCCGCCGCGACCGGCTCGGCGCGGATTTCGCTGGCGACCTTGGCCGGCAAGGCGAGGCTGTCGGCGCGGCGCAGGGCGCGGCCGAATGAGAGGGTCAGCTGGTCGCCGGTCGCGCCCGCCATCCAGCGTTCGAGTTCGCCCAGACCCTGGGCGAAGCGCCCGTCGAGCGAGCCCGGATCGCCGGCGCCGTTGACCCCCGCGGTCGCGAGCACGCGCAATTGCTCCAAGGCACGATAAGCGGTGAAGGCGGTGGCGACGTCGGCCGGCCAGCGCCCGGTGGCGGGTTTGTCGATCAACGAGGGCCTGGCCAAAACGGCCGCCGCGCTGGGCGGGGTCAGGCCCATTCGCCAGACCGGCGTGATCGGCGCGAGGGTATAATTGGCGCGGGCCGCGCGCACGGCGCGGCTTTCGACCCGGGTGCTGCCGCCGAGCCCGCCGAAATTGGTGCCGGTCAGCAGCGACAATCCGGCAAGGCTGTTGGCAAGGCTGCTCATTCTTGGCTCCGCGAGCGACCGTGCCGCCCAATCTCTCCTATGATAGGGGAAAGGGAGGGTCGGCGTGTTCTTTACCCTGTTTCAGACGATGGCGGAGCGATTGCGATGAGCGCGGTGGTGCTTGCCGCCGAGCCGCCCGAGCTCAAGAAATATAGCGGTCCGCAGCGCGCGGCGGCGCTGCTGCTGATCCTCGGTCGCGAGCATGGCGCGCCGATCTGGGAGGCATTGTCGACCGACGAGGTCAAGGAACTGAGCGCGGCGATGAGCCAGTTGGGGCGGCTTCCGGCCAGCCTCGCCGACCATCTGCTGGTGCGCTTTTCGGGCGAGGTCGCGAGCATGGCCTCGCTCCACGGCTCGTTCGAGACCACCGAGCGCCTGCTCGGCGACCTCCTCCCCGGCGACCGCGTCAGGGAGGTGATGGAGGATATCCGCGGGCCGTCGGGCCGGACCATGTGGGACAAGCTCTCCAACGTCGGCGAAGCCCTGCTGGCCGGTTACCTCAAGAGCGAGCACCCGCAGACCGTCGCGGTGATCCTGACCAAGCTCCGGCCCGACCACGCGGCGCGGGTCCTGGGCGAATTGCCGCGCGACTTCGCGGTCGAGGTCATCACCCGCATGCTGCGAATGGACACGGTGCAGAAGGAAGTGATCCAGGACGTCGAGCGGACGCTCAAGACCGAATTCATGAGCAATCTCGCCCGGACCCAGCGGCGCGATCCGCACGAGAGCATGGCCGAATTGTTCAATGCCATGGACCGCACCACCGAAGAAGCGATGCTTGGTGCCCTGGAGGCCGTCGTTCCCGACGCCGCCGAGCGCATCCGCGCTTTGATGTTCACCTTCGAGGACCTGACCAAGCTGCTTCCGCCGGCGATCGCCGCGGTGGTCAAGGCGGCCGACAAGAAGGTCATGGCGTTGGCCTTGAAGGGCGCAAACGAAGAGGAGCGGGCGGTGTTCCTGGCAGGGATGACCGAGCGTGCCGGCTCGCTACTCAAGGAGGATATCGCCAGCATGGGCCCGGTCCGCGCCCGCGACTGCGAGGATGCGCAATCGACCCTCGTGCGGCTTGCCAAGACCATGGCCGAACGCGGTGAGATCATGCTGGTCGATCCCAAGAGCGACGATGCGGTGATCGTATGAGCTTCGTCGTCCAGCCCTTTCCCTTCTCGTCCGAATTTCATGCCGGGCGCTCGACCCACGTCTCGCTCGCCGAGCTCGAGACGGAAGTGGCCGCGCTCCGCCTCGAGGTCCGACAACGCTATGAGCAGGGTCGTGCGGACGGCGCGAGCGAGGCGCTTGCCGCCCTGCGCGCCGAACGCGACACCGCATTGCTCGCCGCCAGCGAAGTGCTCGCGGCGGCGCTCAGCCGGTTCGACGAGCGCTTCGCCGACGCCGAAAGCGCGGTGGCGCGGATCGGGGCGGATCTGGCGCTCGATTTCGCCGATTATCTTGCCGCGCGTGCGCTGGAGCGCGAGCCTGCCGCCGCGATCGAACTGGCGCTTGCCCGCGTGCTCGACGAGGTCCGCCGCGGGCAGCCCCTGCGCGTCAAGGTTGCCCCCGACCTCCTCGACGCCGTCGAGCAACTGGTCGCACGGCGTCAGGCGAGCGATCGCCGCCGACTGCCACTGACCGTCGTGGCCGATGCAGGACTGGCCGCGGGCGACGCGCGAATCGAGTGGGATGGCGGCGCGCTCGCGCTCGACCTCACCGCCCGCCGCGACGCCTTACGGGCCGAGATCGCAGGACTGCTGGCGGCCTGACCCGGCAAAATTTGCCGCCCTCCGGTCCGGGCGGTCATTGTGGCTTCCTAAGATGCAAGAGTGATCAGGACCCTCATCCAAAAATTTGGCGCAGGAAGGTTCGCGCTGATGGCCGGCGTCGCAGCGGCCCTGCTGGTCGGTCTCGCATTTCTGGCGCTGCCCGACCGGGCCGGGCCGATGGCCTATCTCTTTACCGACCTCGAGCCCGCGCAGGCGCAGGCCATTGCCGAGAAACTACAGGGGCAGGGGGTCGCGCACCAATTGTCGCCCGACGGCACCGCCGTGCTTGCCCCGCAGGAGCGCCTTGCCGAATTGCGGATGAGCCTCGCCGGTGATCGCCTCAGCGGCAAGGTCGGCTATGCCGTACTCGACGAGGAGCAGCCGTTTGGCACATCTGCCTCCCGCGCGCGCCTGAACGAGACCCGCGCGATCGAGGGCGAGCTTGCCCGCTCGATCGAAAGCCTCGATCTCGTGACCCGTGCCCGGGTCCATCTGGTCATGCCCGAACGCCCCCTGTTCGCCGCCGAAAGCCGCCGCGCGACCGCCTCGGTGACCGTCAAGACGACCGGGCGGCTGGCTGCCGAGCAGGTCCAGGCGATCCGCACCCTCGTTTCCGCAGCGGTCCCCGAATTGTCGCCCGACGCGGTCGCGGTGGTCGATCAGTCGGGGGCGCTGCTGGCGCGGTCGGGCGAAAGCGGCACCGCCGGTGCGGCCGGTGCCGACGAGCGCCAGGCGGGAGTCGAGGCGCGGCTTCGCCAGCAGATCGAGGGCCTGCTCGAACCGATCGTCGGGGTCGGCAAGGTCCGCGCCGAAGTGGCCGCCACCATCGACCGCGACCAGAGCCGCGAGGAGGCCAGCCTGGTCGATCCCGACAAACAGGCGATTGCGCGCCAGGTCTCGGTGGAATCGGGCGAAAAGGACGATGAGCAGGGGGCGCCCGCGCTGGCCACCAGCGTCTCGTCGCAACTGCCGGACGCCGCCGCCACCCCCGGTGCACCCGGCGAGCGTCGCCAGGCGGAGCGTGACGAGACCAGCGAGGACACCACCTACGAGAACAGCCGGACCACGACGGTGCGGGTCAAGTCTCCCGGCGAGGTCAAGCGCCTGACGGTCGCGGTGATGGTCGACCCCGGCACCGGCGGCCTGCCCGCGCCGCAGATCGCACGGCTCCAGCGGCTGGTCGAGAATGCGGTCGGCTTCGACAGCGAACGCGGCGACAGCGTGGTGGTCGAGGCGATGAAGTTCAGCGCGGTCGACCTCGCCGAGACGCAAAGCGGCTGGCTCGACGCCTTGCCCACCGACCACCTATTCTCGCTCTTGAAGCTGGTCGTGCTGGCGGTGGTCGCGCTGATCGCCCTGCGCTTCGTACGCCCGCTGCTGGAACAACGGCTGGCTGCGGCTGGTCCGGTGCCGGCGCTGGCCGGTGGTGCGCCGGTCGCGCTGCTGGCCGCATCGCCCGGCGAGGCGACAACACCCGCCGCTGCCGTCGCTGGCGACGGACGCAATCTGATGCTCGACCAGGAAATCGCGCTGGCCGAGGTCGACGGACGAATCAAGGCCCATGCCCTGAAGCGCGTCGGCGACACCGTATCGACCAGTCCGCACGAGGCCACGGCGGTCATCCGCCAGTGGATGAGCCAGTAGGATCATGACCATGAACGAGCAGCAGCCGGACGATTTTCCGCTGCCGGGGGACGAGGGCGCGCTGCCCGATCTCGACCGGTTCGATCTCGACCTTCCCGCCCCCGCCATTTCGCCGGCCGCGCCCCCGGGCCCCAAGCCCAGCCTGGCACCGCTGCACGAGATTCCGATCATGCTCGAGGCGGTGCTCGGCCATGTCACCATGACCATCGACGACTTACTCGGGCTTGGTACGGGCAGCGTGATCGAGGTCGACCGCCGGGTCGGGGAGCCGATCGACCTGGTCGTCGGCGGCCGCGTGCTGGCGCGGGGCGAGCTCGTCCTGATCGACGGAGCGCTTGGCCTGACACTGACCGAGATCGTCCGCCGCGAGGGCCTGTGACCCAGCAGACACGCCTGATCCTCGTCGGCGGCGGCGTGCAGGAACTCCGGCAAGCAGCGCGACTGGCGCAAGAAGCCGGCGCGCAGGTCCGGCTGGCCGAGCATCGCGGCGAAGCGCTCGACTTCGCCCGCGAGCATGGCGCCGATCTGATCCTCGCGGATATCAATTGCGACGTGCCCGCGCTGATCCACGGGCTGCGGGCGGAGCGGATCGGAATTCCGGTCCTGGCCTGCGGGGTCGATGCTCCGGCACCGGTCGCGGTCGCGGCGGTGCGGGCGGGGGCGATCGATTTCCTGCCGCTGCCGCCTTCACGCGAACTGATCGCCGCGGCGCTGCTGACCATTGGCGATCGCCGCACCGATCTTATTGGCCGTGATCCCGCCTGGCGCCGGGCGATGACCGATGGCGAGCGACTGGCCGTCACGCGCACCCCGATCCTGATCAGCGGTCCGACCGGCTGCGGCAAGCAGGCCCTCGCTCGCCGCCTCCACATCCTGTCGGGTCGGCCGGGCCCGTTGGTCATGCTCGACGGCGCCGCTTTGGCGAGCGAGGAGGCACTGGCGTCCGAGCTGTTCGGCCACCGCTTAGGCGCGTTCGACGGCGCGCTCGCCGACCGCAAGGGCAAGCTCGCCGAGGCCGCCTCGGGAACCCTGCTCGTCCGCCGCGCCGACGGACTGCCGCAGACCGTGCAGCAGTCGCTGGCGATGGCCGTGCATCAATCGGGCCCGCGCATGATCGTGACGGCCGCGGCGCGCAGCGCCCTCCATCCCCACTTTAGCGCGACGCTGTCGCTGATCGACATCGTCCTGCCGCCCCTGTCGGCGCGGACTGGCGATATTCCGGTGCTCTCCCGGCTGTTCGCGGCCCGCATCGCGGCTGAGGAGGGCCTGAAGGCGCCGCTGTTCACCAGCGGCGCGTTCGACCGTCTCACCGGCCACCCTTGGCCCGGCAACGTCGCCGAGCTGGAGCAGGTCGTGCAGCGAGCGGTGCTGCTGGCCGGGTCGGGACCGATCGGGCCGGAGAATCTCGTGCGCGACGACGGGGGGAGCGGTAACGGGCAGGAATTGACGGTCGACGATCTGCTCGGTCGCTCGATCGAGGAGGTCGAGCGGGCCATGATCCTGGGCACACTCGACCGTTGCAGCGGCAACCGCACGAGCGCTTCTGCGATCCTCGGCATTTCGGTCCGCACCATGCGCAACAAGCTCCGGACCTTCGCCGGCGAGGGCTATCGCATCGCCCCGGCGGCCTGACCGATGCGCTTCGACCTCGCCTCCCTGCGCCGTCTCGAGGACGTGCGCGACCTGCTGCTGGCGGGCAGCGTCATCGCGATCATCGCGATGCTCATCCTGCCGATGCCGGCCTGGCTGCTCGATATCGGTCTCAGCTTTTCGATCACGCTGTCGATCCTGATCCTGATGGCGGCGCTGTTCATAGACAAGCCGCTCGACCTGTCGGCCTTTCCGACCATCCTGCTCATTTCGACGATGCTGCGGCTCGGTCTCAACATCGCCAGCACGCGGCTGATTCTGGCGCATGGTCATGAGGGGCCGGAGGCGGCGGGCGGGGTCATCGCGGCCTTCGGCGAATTCCTGATCGGGGGCGACCTGGTCATCGGCATCACCATCTTCCTCATCCTGGTGGTGGTGAATTTCATCGTCATCACCAAGGGCGCGGGCCGGATCGCCGAGGTCGCGGCGCGATTCAGCCTCGATTCGATGCCCGGCAAGCAGATGGCGATCGACGCCGACCTCTCCGCCGGCCTGATCGACGAGACCGCGGCGCGCGCCCGGCGCGACGAAGTCGAAGCCGAAAGCAGTTTCTACGGTGCGATGGACGGCGCGTCCAAGTTCGTAAAGGGCGACGCCATTGCCGGGCTGCTGATCACCGCGATCAACATCGTCGTTGGGCTGATCATCGGCGTCCTGTCGCACGGGCTGGCGGTGGGCGAGGCGGCGCGCCTCTACACCATCCTGACGGTCGGCGACGGACTGGTCAGCCAGATTCCGGCGCTGATCGTTTCGGTCGCCGCGGGCCTGCTGGTCAGCAAAGGCGGCATGCAGGGCAAGGCCGGGGCGGCGCTCGGCGCGCAGCTCGGCAAAAGCCCCAAGGCATTCGGCATGGCCGCAGCGATGATGGGCGCGATGGCGCTGATCCCCGGCATGCCCTTCGGCCCCTTCGCGCTGCTCGCCGCCGTGACCGGCTTCATGGCCTTTGCGACCAGCCGCAACATCGCGCGCACGGCCGCGAGCGCAAGCGCCGACGAGGCGGCACACAACGCCGCGCTGCCGATCGAGGACGAGCCGATCGGCCGCACCCTGGCGATCGACGCGGTGCGGATCGAGCTTGGCTACGGCCTGCTTCCGATCATCAGCGACGGTACGTCGGAGCCGCGTCTCGACGACCAGGTGCGCGCGCTGCGCCGCCAGCTGGCGAGCGACTACGGCTTCGTCCTGCCCGCCGTCCGCATCACCGACAACATGCTGCTGAAAGCGCATGAATATACCGTCTTCATCAAGGAGACGGAGGTCGCGCGGGGTGAATTGCGGCTCGACAAGCTGCTGGTGATCAATCCTGCGGGTGGTCCGGCCGGCCTTGCGGGGGAGGAGACTAACGAGCCGGTGTTCGGCCTTCCGGCGCTGTGGATCGACCGTGCGCTGCGCGACGAGGCGGGAATGCGCGGCCTGACCGTGGTCGATTGCGGCACGGTCATCGCCACCCACCTCACCGAGCTGGTGCGCGACAATATCGCCGACATGCTGAGCTATCTCGAGGTCAGCAAATTGCTTCACGAGGTCCACCGCGACTGCGACAAACTGGTCGCCGAGCTGGTGCCGGGGCGGATCACCATCTCGGGGATCCAGCGCGTGCTCCAGAATCTGCTGGCGGAGGGCATTTCGATCCGCGACCTGCCGACCATCCTCGAAGGGTTGGTCGAGGCGCTCGGGAGCACTGCCAATCTGGCGCAAGTGACCGAGATGGTCCGCGCCCGGCTGGCCCGGCAGATCTGCGTCGCCAACAGCCGCGAGGGCGCCATTCCGGTCGTCACGCTCAGCCCCGAATGGGACCAGGCCTTTGCCGAAGCGATCGTCGGCGAGGGCGACGGGCGGCAGCTGGCGATGGCGCCGAGCCGGCTGCAGGACTTCATCGCCGCGATCCGCGCGACCTGGGACGCGCAGGCGCAGGCGGGCGAGATACCCTGCTTGCTGGTCAGCCCCGGCCTGCGCCCGTTCGTCCGCTCGATCATCGAGCGCGTCCGCCCGGCGACCGTGGTGCTCAGCCAGAGCGAAATTCATGCCAAGGCGAGAATTCGCTCGCTCGGCACGGTCGGGGGGATGCTCGCCCTACAATAAGGACATGATCTCAGCACCGATCGGGGCGCCCGGCGCCATCATGGCTGGCAAGACGCCACCGCACTCGAACGCCGCGCCGAGGGCAAGTGCCGCCGCGCTGCCCTTCCTGCCCAAGACTTTACCGGCCACGCTCCCGGAGGCTGCGCCCTTTGCCACGGCACCGGGCCATGCCTTGCGTGCCGTGCCCCCCACCTCGAATCTTGGCAGGATGATCGCGCCCGAGACCGGGTCTCCCGCGGTCGAGGCTGTGCTTCCCGCTGCCGTCGCTGTGAAGGCAGGCATCGCCTCGATACCGCAAGTCAACGCACTTTCGTCCGGGCCCGGACTGAACCCACTCGCGGTCGAGGTGAGCCCGGAGGGCGATCTTGCGCCCGCCGTGGCGACCGTGCCCCTGGACGCGCTCGGGCCGATCAGCGAGCTGCAAGTCGAGCTTCCGCCCGTGCAGCCCCCGCAAGCCGAACTCCCGCCAGTCGAGCCGCCTCCCGGTGCAACGCCGACCGAGCCGTCCGAACCGCCGGTCGGGGAAACTCCGCCCGAGACGCCCGTGCCGCAACCACCCGTGCCGCAACCGCCCGTGCCGGCTGTCCCGCCGACGCCGGTCGAGGTGATCGCGCGAAACGCTGCAGGCCTGGCGGCGGGCATCGCGCGCCACGACCATCAGCCCTCGGCCTCGGCGCGGGGCATCGAGCAGCGCAGCGCGCGGGCCACGGAGCGGACCTTCGGCACGCCTTCGCCGCCTCCCGGCCCCGCCGCACCGACCTTGGACGGAGAAACCCCGGTTGCGGCGCCTGTCGCCGAACTGGTCGGAGGAGGCGTCCTGCCCGTTTCCGCGAACACCGATGGAGGGAAGCCCCTGTCTGCGCCCCTGCCTGCACAACTGCCTGCTCCGCTTCCGCCGCCGGCCCTCGCCGCCGGCCCGGGCTCCGGTGCCGCGGCGCCGGCGCTCCTGCAGCTTGCGGCACGGCCCGAACCCGCAATCGGCCCGTCCGGACCGCCCATCGCCTTTGCCTCGCCGCGCTTTGCCGAGGATGTCGGGATCGCGCTTGCTCGCCGCGTCGCGGCCGGAGGGAGCACGCAGGAGATGGTGCTGCGGATTGAGCCCGCAGACCTCGGCCGGATCGTCATCCAGCTCCAGTTCGACGAGCGCGGCGCGCTTCAGGCCGTGCTCAGTGCGGATCAGCCCCGCGTGCTGGAGCAGCTTCGCCACAACGCCCCCGAACTGCAGCGCGCGCTTGCCGATGCGGTCGGACGCAACGACGTCGCGCCGCTCCGGTTCGAGGGCCGCGGCGACGCCGGCAGCAACGGCAGCAACTCATCGGGCTTCACCGGGCAACAGCAATCGGCCGGACAAGGCTCCGGCGGGGGTGGCCAGGCGCAGCACCGTCACCTGCCCTTCGCTCCGGGCCACGAGGTGCTCGGTGAACTGCCGGCTGCCTTCCAGCGACTGGCGACGGTGAGCAGCCGCCTCGACCTGCTCGCTTGAAGATCGCGAAAAGGAGCCACACCCATGAACACCGCCGCCGCGACCGCCGCCGCCTCCGCAACCGCCCCACGCGGCCTGTTCGGAGCAGCCGGCGGGGACTTCAACATGTTCCTCAAGATGCTGACGACGCAGATGCAGAACCAGGATCCGCTCGATCCGATGGACACGGCGCAATACACACAGCAGCTCGTCCAATATTCGCAGGTCGAGCAGTCGATCCAGCAGACCGGCGTCCTCAAGGACATCCTCGCGCGGCTGTCGGGCGACGATCTCGCGCGGGCCGGGCAATTGATCGGGCGCACCGCCGAATTTTCGAGCTCGGTGGCGGGCCTGTCGACAACGCAGCCGGCCGAATGGCGCTGGACCCTCCCGTCACGTCCCGACTCGGTCGAGGCCGAGATTCTCGACAGCGTCGGCCGCGTCGTCGCCCGGCCGACGGTCTCCACCGACGTCAGCGGCAGCTACGTCTGGGATGGCACCCTCGCCAGCGGCAGCAAGGCACCCGAAGGCGCCTATGTGCTGCGACTGATCGCCCGCGATACGGCCGGCACCGCTTTGACCCCCTCCACGTTGTCGAGCATCGGCAAGGTCAATGAGGTGGTCGCCCGCGAAGGGGAGCTGTGGGTCGGCCTGGGCGGCGTGGCCCTGCCGCTAGACAAGCTCATTCGCATCGCCGCCTGAACGACGCTCAGCCGCACCAACTGCGCCGGCCGCCGGCATAGGGCCGCGCGACGCCCGCCGCGATCATCGTCTCCCCGACATCCGCGCCGTTCACAGTCACCTCGCGCAGCAGCCGCCCGTAACGATCGCGGTCGCGGTCGATCGGGACGAGCGTGATCGCGCCGCCATTCAGCAAGCGGTGTAGTTCCTCGGTCGCGGCCCGGCCCAATTCTGCCTCGCGCGGACAGCGGCTCGGACTGGTCTCGGGCGCGTCGATCCCGGCGATCCGCACCTTCTCGCCCCCGACTCGGAAGGTGTCGCCATCGACCACGCAATCGTCCTGGCCGCCATTGCTGCAAAAGGCGAAGCTGGCGGTGATCGCGGTTGCGGCGGCGGCGGGGAGGGCGGCTTCGGCGCGGATCTGCGCGTCGCCGCCGGTAACCTCGTCGACCATGCCGCTACCGATCGCGATTGCCGCAAGCAGCAGCCCAAGGCCCAGCGGCGCAACTCCCGGTTTCGAGTGCCAGGGCTTGCGCGCACGCCTCCGCCCGCCGCGATTGCGCGCGTCGGGGCCATAATCATCCAGCCGCACAAAGCGGCGTCCGTCCTTGTTTTGTCTCACCGAGCAACCCACCGAGCATTGGGTCCGTCCGTCTTACGGGACGCCGATGAACGAAGTCACTCCGCAACCGCGATTGCGGAGTGACTTCGTATCCGGGGGGTCAGAAACCGAAGCGCAGGCCGCCGTTGACGCTCAGCTCGTTGCCGTCGCTCTTGCCCAGCGTGGTGCTGGCCGCGACGTCGAGCTGCAACCGCCCGCCGAGCGAGGCCGACGCACCGCCGCCGACGCGGGTGTAGATGCCCTTGTCGCGCTCGCCCAGCGACCAGCGATTGACGATCGTTGGCGACGCGGTCTGGCTGAACACCAGGGTCCGCTCGTCGCCCTTGAGGTCCTTTTCGACCATCGCCGAGGCGAACGGGCGCAGCGAGGAACCGCCCGCATCGAGATCGCCGCGCAGTTCGAGCCCGGCGCCGCCGACCAGCGCGCCATAGCGCTGCTTGCCGACGTTGAGCGCGAGCGCGCCGTCGCCGCTTTCGGTATAGCTGTCGACGCTCGCCCGGGCATAGTCGAGCGCGACCACCGGACCGACGCGGAACGAACCGACCGGCGCCAGGAAGCCGCCCTTCACGCCGGCCAGCACATGCTTGCCGTCGGGGCTGGCCGAGAGGCGGTCGACCACCGCCGCGCGGCTGATGTCATAGTCGCTCTGGCCGATTCCGGCATGGCCCTGGGCGAACAGGGGGCCGAGCGCGAAGGCGGCGTAAGCGCCGAGCTGGCGGGTCGATGCCTTGCTGTTGGACGATAGATTGTCGAGTTTGGCCTTGGCGCGGCTGACATTGCCGGCGAGACCGACCAGGGCATTGCTGCCCAGCCCGAATTCGACGCCCGCGGTGATGCCGACGCCGTCGATGTCGAAGGAGTCGCTGACCGCGGTCGGATCGACGCTGCGCGACAGATGGTCGCCGGCGACGAACAGGCGGACACCCTCGATCACTTCGCCGTCGCGGGGGCTGCCCAGGTCCATCCGGCTGTTCAACGTGCGGCCGAAGTGGCGCGCGCCGTCGAGCGCCAGTTCGCTGGTCGAACCCAGGTTGAGCGGGGCCTGCAACTGCCGCGCGACATAGCGGGCGACGACGCGGAAGCCGTCCGAGCTCAAGTGCAGGGCGTCGACGTAGAACAGGAAGCCCTGGCAACCGCTGACGACATTGGCCTGGGTCCCCGGGCAGGCCACGCCATTCTGCAGGCCGTAAGCCGCGCTATTGGCCTGGATTTGCGTCAGCACCTTGGTCAGGTCGAGATAATGAACCATCACGCCGCGGTTGGCGTAACCGGCCAGCGTCGTCTGCATCGCCGCATTATAAGTGTTGGAATAGGTGTTGCGGATGCCCTGCGCGGTGACGTTGCCGGCGATCTCGGGTAGTTGCGCGGTGTTGCCGGCAAGGAAGCTGATGGTCGGCGCGCCGGCCGTGACCAGTCGATCGAGCTGGGTGCGGGCGGATAGGATGCTATCGTTGACGGTGAAGGTCGGGGTGCCGCCCGCCGTGATGATCTGCTCAAATTGGCGCGCGTCATTTCCGCCGATCGAGATGGCGACCAGATCGCGCGGACCGAAGGCCGGGGCGATGGTCGGGAAGATCGCCGACTGCGCGCCCACGTTCAAAAACTGATCGACCGAATAGGGCAGGCCCCAGGTCGGCAGATTGCCGTTCTGGTTGCGCGCCTGCGCCCCGCCGATGGCGAAGTCGAACACCGGTGCGCCGAGGATCGTCGACAGGCTGTCGATGTAATTGGTCCCGCCCGAAAAGCGGCCGGTGGTGTAGATGCCCCCGGTCTGGGTCAGCGGGTTGATCCCGGCCAGGCGAAGGAAATTGCCGGTGTCGGCATAGCTGTCGCCGAACGAGACGATGCGCTCGACCCGCTGCGCGGAGGCGGGGTTGGCCGCAAGGGCCGCAAATGCCGTGGCACCAAGCAGGACGCCGAGCCGAAGACGCTGAATCATGACTAATTTCCTCCACCCCCGGACCGCTCCGGAATGATGGGGTTATGGCAAGCGTGACAGTGCCGTGACTAGTGCGCCACGGCAACAGTGCGGCGCTTCGGCGACTTCACAGCAGGTCGCCATATTCGGGATGGCGTTGCAGGTAGCTCCGGTAGAAACTGCACGCGGGCACGACCTTCAGCCCTTGCGCGCGGGCCCAGTCGAGCGATTCTTTCGCCAGCGCCGAGGCGAGGCCGCGGCCTTCGTAAGCGCGCGGCACGACGGTGTGCGGGAAGATGATCGTGCCCTCCTCCAGTCGGTAGTCGGCAAATGCGCTTGCACCGTCGTCGAGAGCAATTTCGAACCGATGTTCGGCTTCGTTGTGGATGACATGGGTCATCGCTTGCTCCTCGACAGGCGGCTCATCAGGATCGCCGCGCGCGTCGCCTGCCGCCACAGCGAGGGAATGTCGACGCGTTCCTGCGCCGTGTGATCGCCGTTCGACGCCGGGCCGAGGCCGACCAGCCCGTCGACGTCGGCGGCGACGAAGCTGATGTCGCCCGCGCCGCGCTTCAGGGGATCGAGCGGGGCCATGACTGGCAGGCCGAGATCGCGGTTGATGCCGTTCAGCCCCTCCAGCAGTGCCAGATTGCCGGGCGTCGGTGCCATTGGCGGATAGCCTTCCTCGAACTCGAGGCTGGTTTCGATCGTCCCCGGCAGACGGGCCGCGAGCAAAACGCGCATTCTGCCCTTGGCACGGTCGATCTGCGCCTGGCTCAGCGCCCGCAGGTCGCCGCGCGCAACGGCTTGGGCGGCGAGGATATTGGTCTTGCCCGTGGCCTCGGCGCGGATCTTGCCGGCGTCGAGCGCGGCGGTCGTGCCACCCGAAATCAGCCCGACGTTGAGGGTCAGGCTCGGCTCGGCCACGTCGCGGCGGAAGGCGTCGAGGATGCGGACCAGTTCGTAATTGGCGCCATAGCCCGCGCTCCCGAACACGCCGCTGGAATGCGCGCTGCGGGCGCGCACGGTCAGCGTCCAGTCCTCCACCGAGCGGCGCGCGACCGAACCCATGTCGCGACCCTCGTCCTGCGCCAGCCCTTCAAAATCGAGCGCGACGTCGGCGGCCTTGCCGGCAGCGATGAGGTCGCTCCGGGAGACCGACTGCGGCATCCCCGGATCCTCCTCGTCGCCGGTGAGGAAGATGGTGATGTCGGCCCCGTTCAAGGTGCCCGCGGCGCGCATCGCCCGCAGCGCGGCGATCATTACCGCCACCCCGCCCTTATTGTCGGCAGCGCCGGGGCCGTGCCCCTTGTCGCCCTCGCGGTTCCAGCGCTGGAACGGGCTGTCGGGCTCGAACACCGTGTCGAGATGCCCGATCAGCAGCAGTTTCTTCGCGCCCGGACGGCCGCGGTGATGCGCCACCAGATGCCCGGCGCGACCGGTCTGCCGAAGTGCGATGAAGCGGGTGGTAAAGCCGAGCGGGGCCAGTTCGGCGCGCACCTGCGCCGCCACTTTCTCGACGCCGTCGGGGTTCTGCGTGCCGCTATTCTGGTTCACCATCGTCTCGAGCAGGCGCAGGGTGCGATCCTGCTCGGCGGTGACGGTCGCCTGCATGACCCGCTCGGCCCGGCTGAGCTGGGCGGTGGCGGGAGCGGCTATGATCGCAAGCACCAATGCCCCCCTGCGAACGCAGGGCCCCAGTGTCTTCAGGAAAACGGGAAGAAGCGACCGGGCTCCCGCCTTCGCGGGAGTATGACGCAAACTCATCCGACCACCACTCCCCGACATTCGCCAAACCCGATGCTCACCGCGCCCTCGGCCTCAGCTCGCGCGTGGAGGATCAACTCGTCGCCCTCCTCGAGGAAGCTGCGGGTTTCGCCATTGGGCAGGGTCAGCGGGGCCTTGCCACCCAAACTGATCTCCAGCAGCGAGCCGAGGCCATCGGCGCTGGCGGTCGACAAGGTGCCGGTCCCGATCAGGTCGCCTGGTTGCAGGTTGCAGCCGTTGCAGGCGTGATGGGTGATGATCTGCTCGACCGTCCAATACATGGCGTCGGCGGCATTGCCCCGACTTAGCAGATGCGGCGCCAGTCCAGCCGCACGCATCGCCGTCGTGCTGAGTGACGCCTCGACAATCAGCCCGAGCCCGGGGAGCGACGAGCCTCCGCTGAGATAATCAAGCGGGGCGGGGTCGCCCTCGGGCCGCGCGAAAGCCGGGCGCATGAACGGGGCGAGCGCCTCGGGCGTCACCACCCAGGGCGACACGCTGGTCAGGAAATTCTTCGCCAGGAACGGCCCGAGCGGCTGATATTCCCATGCCTGGAGATCGCGCGCCGACCAGTCGTTGAGCAGGCTGTAGCCCGCGACATGATGCGCCGCCTGGTCAATCGGGATCGGCTCGCCGAGGTGATTGCCCGGCCCGATCCAAATCCCGAGCTCGAGCTCATAGTCGAGCCGCCGCGACGGGCCGAACACGGGGGCGTCGGCATCGGGCGCCTTGCGCTGGCCCGAGGGCCGGATCACCGGCTCGCCGGACACGCGCACGCTCGACGCCCGGCCGTGATAGCCGATGGGGACGTATTTGTAGTTGGGCAGCAGCGGATTGTCGGGCCGGAACTGGCGACCGACGTTGGTCGCATGGTGGATGCCGACGTAGAAGTCGGTGTAATCGCCAATGATCGTCGGCAGGTGCATGGTCACTTCCGACTGTCCGATCAGCGCGCCCTCGATCGCGTCGCGATGCGCGGGGTCGCTTAGCACTTCGGACAAGCGCGCGCGCAATGCCCGCCGCGGCCCGGCACCGAGCGCGAAAAAAGCGTTCAGTACCGGCTGCGCCAGTTGGTCCACCCACGCCTCGCCCAGCGCATCCGCGACGGTCGGCAGGTCAAGCACGAAATCCCCGATCGCCACCCCGACACGCCGCTCGAGTCCCTCGGCGCTGAAGATGCCGAGCGGTAGATTGTGTACCGGGAAGTCGCGGTGGCCGTTGGCGCTCTCGACCCAGGAGGTCAGCGCGGGGTCGAGCGTCGGATCATCGGTCATGGCAGCACCGCCTTCGGAAAATCGGCCCAGGCCGCGTCATAATCGGGCTGGGCGCGGCCGAGCGCATCGGCGGCGACCTCGAACGGCCAGCAGCTTTCGACCATGAACGCCATTGTCCCGCCGATCTTGTGCGGCGTGAGCTCGGCCTCGCTCGCCTTGCGCCAGGTGTCGACGTCGGGGCCGTGCCCACCCAGCATGTTGTGCAGTGACAGCCCGCCGGGGCGAAACCCTTCGGCCTTGGCATCATATTCGCCGGTCAGCAGCCCCATGCACTCGCTCATCACGTTGCGGTGGAACCAGGGCGGGCGGAAGGTGTCCTCGCCGACCATCCAGCGCGGCGGGAAGATCACGACGTCGACATTGGCCCGGCCGGCGACGCCCGAGGGCGAGGTCAGGACGGTGAAGATCGAGGGATCGGGATGGTCGAAGCTGACCGTCCCAATGGCGTTGAACCGGGCCATATCGTAGCGGCACGGCGCAAGATTGCCATGCCACGCGACCACGTCGAGCGGGCTGTGGTCGAGGGTCGTCGTCCACAATTTGCCGCCATATTTCTGGATCAGCTCGGTCGGCTCGTCGCGGTCTTCGAACCAGGCGACGGGAGTCTCGAAATCGCGCGGATTGGCGAGCCCGTTGGCCCCGATCGGGCCCAAGTCCGGAAGCCGGAACTGCGCCCCGTAATTCTCGACCAGATAGCCGCGCGCGGCGCCGTCGGTCAGCAGGATCTTGAATCGCAGGCCGCGCGGAATGACGGCGACCTTGCCCGGCGCCAGGTCGATCCGCCCCATTTCGGTCAGCAGCGCCAGCCGCCCCTCCTGCGGCAGCACCAGCAACTCGCCGTCGGCCGAGACGAACACCCGGTCGGCGCGCTCGGCATTGGCGGCATAGCAATGCACCGCGCAGCCCTCGAGCTCGGCCGGCGCGCGATTGAACACGGCGGTGGTCAGCCCGTCGATGAAGTCGGTTCCGGGGGCGGGGTCGGCGAGCGGATCCCAGCGCAGCCGGTTGGGCGCGAGCGGCGCGGCCCCCGCCGTGCAATCCAGCCGCGCCGCGCCGGTATAAGGCACGAACGGGCGATGGTCCGCGCTCGGCCGCATGCGATACAGCCACGACCGCCGGTTCTCGTGTCGCGGCATGGTGAAGGCGGTGCCCGACATCTGCTCGGCATAGAGACCGTAAGCGGGCCGCTGCGGCGAATTGCGCCCGATCGGCAAGGCACCCGCCACCGCCTCGGTCGCGAAGTGGTTGCCGAAGCCGGTCAGATATCGATCAGGGGAGTTGGTGGCCATGACATCGGTCTAGGCCGCTCGCCGCGCCCTGAACAGCGTCGTCCCGGCGATTGGCCACCGGGACGACTGCCGGATCAATTGGTGTTGACGTTGACGTCGATCGAATCGGGGACTTTGACCGTGGTTCCGCCGAAGCCGAGGCTGTCGCGGAACACATAGGCGAGGACCAGCAGGGCGAGGATCAAGACGATCGCGATCACCGCGCCATTGCCGCTGCCGCCATCGGTATTGATGATGGTGGTGCGTTCCACCGTGCGGGTGTCGTCGACCCCGTCGTTGTTCAGATCGGCCATGGTCGGCAAGCTCCTGTTGTTGCGGCGTAACGAACGAAGCGCCTGGGGCCCGGTTCCTTTGGCTTATCCGATCCCACACCCTTTCATGCTTAACGCTTTCGTAAATACAATTGGGGCAATCAGCACCGGAACGGGGGAAAACCGAGCAACATGGACGGCAGCTTTTCAGTAGGTTCGGCGGATGACGACAGCGGGGGCGTGACCCCGCTGGCGATCGGCACCGACGAGCGTCGGATGCACGTCCGGGCCTATAATTATTGGGCCTCGCTGCTTGAGGGCCGCGACTTTCCGTCGATCGAGGACCTCGATTCCGACGACGTGCGCGATTTCTCCGAACATAGCGTCCTGCTCGATTTCACCGCCAATCCGCATGATCCGGCGGCCAGCTTCATCGGCGCAGCAATCCGCGCGGAAGGCGCGCTCGGCAACGAAGTCCGGACCATCGCCGACGTCCCCGCGCGCTCGCTGCTGAGCCGCCTGACCGACCATTATCTCCAGATCATCGCCAATCGCGCGCCGATCGGCTTCGAGGCCGAGTTCACCAACCAGCGCGACCACGACATTTGCTATCGCGGCATCCTCATG
>JANPKL010000048.1:0-16673 GCA_031425975.1 Sphingomonas sp. | reverse complement strand
CACTTCGTCGAGGGTCGGCACGCGCACGAAGGTGAACTTGGCGGTGCCGTCGGTGCTGACGTAATCGGGGATGTCGCGCTCGGCGAGGCTCTGCGCTTCCATCACCAGCGCCATTTCCTGCGCCTTGGGGCCGAGCTCGATCACGTCGTTGACGTCGACCCGGCGGCTGGCGATGTTGCACTTCACGCCGTTAACGCGGATGTGGCCGTGGCTGACCAGCTGGCGGGATGCCCAGATGGTGGGGGCGAATTTGGCGCGATACACGAGCATGTCGAGACGGCGCTCGAGCAGGCCGATGAGGTTCTGCGAGGCGTCGCCCTTCATCTTGCTCGCCTCGAAGAAGGTCCGCTTGAACTGCTTCTCGGTGACGTCGCCGTAATAGCCCTTGAGCTTCTGCTTGGCGCGCAGCTGGATACCGAAGTCCGACATCTTGCCCTTGCGGCGCTGGCCGTGCTGGCCGGGGCCGTAATCGCGCTTGTTGACCGGGCTCTTGGGCCGTCCGAAGACGTTCTCGCCCATGCGACGGTCGAGCTTATACTTGGCGCTGGAGCGCTTCGACATGAAAAAATCCTTCAATTGCGTGCGACGATCATGTCCAGAACCGCGCTACGTCCGACCAAAAGGTCGAGGCAGGGCCACCGCTTCACTGGACGTGCGGAGCCAATTGCGAAGCGGTGCCCCTAGAGGGAGGGGTTGCGAAGGTCAAGGCGGGGCGGCATTGGCGGCGCCATGAACGAACCACTCGATCCCGACGATTGCACCACCATGGCCGAAGTCCGCGCGGGCGTCGACGATGTCGACCAGGCGGTCGTCGAGCTGCTCGCCCTGCGCTTCGGCTACATGGAGGCGGCGGCGCGGATCAAGCCGCGGCGCGAGACGGTGCGCGACGAAGCCCGCAAGGCCGATGTCCTGGCCAAGGTCGATGCCGCAGCGGCGGCCGCCGACCTCGACCGGGAGTTGATTGCGACGCTCTACGAGCAGTTGATCGAAGCCTCGATCGCCTATGAACTGGACCTGTTCGACTCCGCCCGCGGTCCCTGAGCGATCGCCCGGATCATCCCGCGCACGGCCTTGACCTCGCGGCCCGACCAGCGGGGCTTGGTAAGGATGGTGCGAATGGTGTTGCGGGTCGTCTCGGCCCGTTCGGGGGGATGGAAATAGCCCGAGGCGACCAGCAGCTCGTCAAAATGCCCGATCAAGCCGTCGAGCTCGTGAAGCTCGGCGGGCGGTTCGGCGTCGCGTAGCGGCGGTTGCGCCAGGCCAAGCCCCCGCGACCATTCGTAGGCGAGCAGGATCACCGCCTGCGCCAGGTTGAGGCTGCCGAACTCGGGATTGATCGGCACGGTGACGATGCGGGTAGCGAGCACCACGTCCTCGCTCTCCAGCCCCGAGCGTTCGGGCCCGAACAAGATCGCGCAGCGGACCGGCGTGAAATGGATTTCGGCGGCCATCGCCTCGGGATCGACCACCGGGGTCAGGATGTCGCGCCGCCGCACGGTCGAGGCGAACACCAGCCCGCAATCGGCGATGGCTTCGGCAACGCTGCCGAAGACCTGCGCATCGGCCAGCACCCGGTCGGCCCCGCTCGCCGCCGGGCCCGCATCGGGGTTGGGCCAGCCATCGCGCGGGGTGACGAGACGCAGCTCGGTCAGCCCGAAATTGAGCATGGCGCGGGCGGCCTTGCCGATATTCTGGCCGAGTTGGGGGCGGACGAGGACGATGATTGGGGGTGGGGAAGAATTCAAAGCAACTTCCCCGGCTCGGCCGGAGCCTCGGGATCGCCAACCTCCTCGGCGATTTCGGCGAAGTCGCTGGCTTCGGAGAAGTCGCGATAGATGGAGGCGAAGCGGATGTAGGCGACATGGTCGAGGGTCTTCAAACCGGCCATGACCTTTTCGCCAATCTCCTCGGCGCGGACTTCGTCGCCGCGGGTCTCAAGCTGGCGCTGGATGCCCGAGACGAGGCGCTCGATCTTCTCGTTGGCGATATCGCGCTTGGCGCTGGCATGGCCGATGGCGCGGGCAAGCTTGGCGCGGTCGAAGGCTTCGCGGCGGCCGTCTTTCTTGATCACGACGAGGTCACGCAGCTGGATCCGCTCGAAGGTGGTGAAGCGGGCCGCGCCGCCCGCGCACGGGGGGCGGCGGCGGATCGCGGCGCCATCTTCCGACGAGCGGCTGTCCTTCACCTGGCTGTCGAGTTCACCGCAAAAGGGGCAGCGCATCTAGAAAGCGCGTCCTTCGACTTCGCTCAGGACGAACGGAGATGCTGATTTGCACAAAGGCTCGTTCGTGCTGAGCGAAGTCGAAGCACACTCACGCTCACCCATAGATCGGAAACCGCGCGCAAAGCGCCCGGACGCGTACGTTCACGTCGCGCTCGACCGCGTCATTGCCGTCGACACCATTGGCCTTGAGCCCGTCCAGCACGTCGGCGACCAGGTCCCCGATCTCGCGGAATTCGGCCTCGCCGAAGCCCCGCGTCGTGCCCGCCGGCGAGCCGACCCGGATACCGCTGGTCTTCATCGGGGGCAGGGGATCGAACGGAATACCGTTCTTGTTGCACGTGATCCCGGCGCGCTCGAGGCTTTCGTCGGCATCCTTGCCGGTGATCCCGAGGGGCCTGAGGTCGACCAGCGCGAGATGCGTGTCTGTGCCGCCCGCGACCAGGTCGGCGCCGCGCTCCTTGAGGCGACCGGCAAGCGCACGAGCGTTGGCGACGACGGCGCCCGCATAGGTCTTGAAATCGGGCTGCAGTGCCTCGCCGAACGCCACTGCCTTGGCCGCGATGACGTGCATCAGCGGGCCGCCCTGCAAGCCGGGAAAGACCGCGCTGTTGAACTTCTTCGCCAGCGCCTCGTCGTCGGTCATGATCATGCCGCCACGCGGGCCCCGCAATGTCTTGTGGGTGGTGGTGGTGACGACATGGGCGTGGCCAAAAGGCGAGGGGTGGACGCCGGCCGCGACCAGCCCAGCGAAATGGGCCATGTCGACCATCAGATACGCGCCTACCCGGTCGGCGATGGCGCGGAAGCGGGCGAAGTCGAGGACACGTGGGTAGGCGGAGCCGCCCGCGATGATAAGCTTTGGCCGATGCTCGTCGGCGAGGCGCTCGACTTCGTCGAAATCGACCAGCTGGTCCCCTTCGCGCACACCATATTGCACCGCGTCGAACCACTTGCCCGACTGGGCTGGGGGGGCGCCGTGGGTCAGGTGGCCGCCGGCAGCCAGGCTCATCCCTAGGATGGTGTCGCCGGGCTGAAGCAAAGCGAGAAACACCGCGCCATTGGCCTGCGCGCCCGAATGCGGCTGGACGTTGGCGAAGCCGCAGCCAAACAATTGCCTGGCGCGGTCGATCGCCAGCTGCTCGACCGCATCGGAAGGGCCGCAGCCCTGATAGTAGCGGCGTCCCGGATAGCCTTCCGCATATTTGTTGGTGAAGACCGAGCCCTGCGCCTCGAGCACCGCTTTGGAGACGATATTCTCCGACGCGATCAGCTCGATCTGGGTCTGCTCACGGGTAAGTTCGGCCTGGACCGCCTGCGCTACGGCGGGGTCGGCGGCGGCAAGGCTGCGGGTGAAGAAGCCGGCGGGCTGGACGTCGTTGAGATTGGCGGCGGTGGCCATCAGGCGGGCTCCTGCTGAGGATCGGTGAGCATGTCGACGCGGCGCTGATGGCGACCGCCTTCGAATGGGGTGGCGAGAAAGGTGGTGACACAGGCCTTGGCCATTTCGATCCCGATCAGCCGCGCGCCGAGCGCGATGGCATTGGCATCATTGTGGCTGCGCGCAAAGGCGGCGGAGACGGGCTCGCTCACCTGCGCGCAGCGGCATGCGGGGTTGCGGTTGGCGGCGATGGCGATGCCGATGCCCGAACCGCACACCGCAATCCCGTGGGTCGCCTCTCCGGCGGCGAGCGCGCGGGCCAGGCGAGCGCCATAGTCGGGATAGTCGACGCTCGCGCCGTCATTGGTGCCAAGGTCGAGGATGTCATGCCCGGTATCGCCGAGCCACGCCGCGAGGGCGGCCTTGAGCTCGAATCCGGCATGGTCGGCGGCAAGTGCAATCAGCATGGCCTCCCCTAGCCGCAGGCCGCCGGAAATGCCACCGTGCGCGCAGCATGAAGACCCCCATTCCCCGCGCCCCGTTGCTGCTCGGCCTCGCCGGACTGATTCCACCCGTCGTGCTGACATTGGTGGGGCTGTTCGACCTGAGCCTGTTCGCCCCTTCCACGCCCGGCTTCGTGCGCAGCTATGCGGCGGTAATCCTGAGCTTTCTCGGCGGAGCCTGGTGGGCGTTCGTGTGCCGCGAGGAGCGACCGCGGGCGGCGTTGCTCGTGCTTGCGGTCTTGCCGTCGCTGGCGGCGTGGGCGGCGATGTTCTGGTTCGTGCCGGCGCAGGCATTGTTCGCGCTGGCGGGGCTGCTGGTCGCGAGCCTGGTAGTCGATGCCCTGCTGGTCGGGTGGCGACTGGCGCCGCGCTGGTGGTTTCGGCTGCGGATGCCGCTCACTCTCGGGCTTGCGCTGTGCTGCGTGCTGAGTGGGTGGATGTTGGGACGCTAGCTGTCCTCCGGCGAAGGCCGGAGCCCAGTACCTTAGACGAGAAAAGATGAAGCTGGGCTCCGGCCTTCGCCGGAGCACAATTCAGGCCGCCTGCCTGAGCTCCAGCCGGCTCCAGATCTCGACCAGCGCGCCGGTCAGTTCGTCCTGCATGGCTTCATTGTGCCACGGGCCGGGGGTGAAGCGCAGCCGCTCGGTGCCGCGCGGGACCGTCGGGTAGTTGATGGGCTGCACGTAGAGGCCATATTCGGCGAGCAGGATATCGCTGATCGTCTTGGCCTTGGCCGGGCAGCCGACCATCAGCGGTACGATATGCGTGACGCTGTCCATCACCGGCAGGCCCGCATCGGCGAACTTCATCTTGAGCATGGCGGCGGCGGCCTGATGGCCCTCGCGCTCCCCGGAACTGCCCTTGAGGTGCCGAACGCTGGCGAGCGCGCCGGCGACCAGCACCGGCGACAGCGAGGTGGTGAAGATGAAGCCGGGCGCATAGCTGCGGATGCAGTCGATGATATTCTTATCGGCCGCGATATAGCCGCCCATCACGCCGAACGCCTTGCCGAGCGTGCCCTCGATGATCGTGACCCGGTCCGCCACCGCGTCGCGTTCGGAAATCCCGCCGCCGCGCGCGCCGTACATGCCGACCGCATGGACCTCGTCGAGATAGGTCAATGCGCCGTAGCGATCGGCAAGGTCGCACAACGCCTCGATCGGGGCGATGTCGCCGTCCATCGAATAGACGCTTTCGAAGGCGATAAGCTTGGGCGTCGCCTCATCCTCGGCGGCGAGCAGTTCCTCGAGGTGGTCGAGGTCGTTGTGGCGGAACACCCGCTTCTCGCAGCCCGAATTCTTGATTCCCGCGATCATCGAGGCGTGGTTCAGCTCGTCCGAGAAGATCACGCAGCCGGGAAGCAATTTGCCCAGCGTCGACAGCGCCGCCTCGTTCGAGACGTAGCCCGAGGTGAACAGCAGGGCGGCTTCCTTGCCGTGGAGATCGGCAAGCTCGGCCTCCAGATCGACGTGATAATGGGTGTTGCCGCCGATGTTGCGGGTGCCGCCCGAGCCCGCTCCGACGTCGTGCAGGGCCTGCTCCATCGCCTCGATGACGGCCGGGTGCTGGCCCATGCCGAGATAGTCGTTGGAGCACCAGACGGTGATCGGCTTGGGACCATTGTGCCCGGCAAAGCAGCGCGCGTTGGGGTAGGCGCCCTTATTGCGCAGGATATCGATGAAGACGCGATAGCGGCCTTCGTCGTGCAGCCGATCGATGGCGGCCTGGAAGATGCTGTTATAGTCCAAAATCTGGGCCTCGTGCTCTTCCGCGGGCCCTTAGGGCAGTGGCGCGCGAAAGGCCAATGCTAACGACTCGCAAATGGTCAAACGGCGCGGATGTCGGTGAGGCCTCGGGCCGCGAGTGCCGCTTCCAGTGCCGGGCCGGGTCCGGTGCCGGTGAACAGGGCGATGCCGGGCGGGGACTGGTGCGGCCACGGCTGGCCGGCGGTGAGATGGGCGATGCGGCGGGCAATGCCGGGGCCGCCATCAACCTGCGCCACGCCCGGCAGGGCTGCGGCGAGTTCCTCGGCGAGCAGGGGGAAATGCGTGCAGGCGAGAACCACCACGTCCATGTCCTGCCCGATGAGCGGAGCGACCGCGGCGGCAATTGCGGCGGGGTCGATCGCCTCGCCAGCAAGCTTGGCCTCGGCGAGCGCGACCAGTTCGGCCGATCCGTGACGCAGCACGGTGCAGTCGCTGGCGAAGCGCTCGGCGAGGTCATCGACATAGGGCTGGCGGACCGTGGCCGGGGTACCGAGGACTCCGATGACGCGGGTGCGGCTCCGCTCGGCGGCGGGCCTGATCGCGGGGACGGTGCCGACGACCGGGATGTCGAGCGCCGCGCGAACATGGTCGAGCGCGATGGTCGAGGCGGTGTTGCAGGCGATCACTGCGAGGCGGGGGTGGAAGCGCTCGGTCAGCCGGCCGAGGAGGGCCGGCACGCGGGCGGCGATCTCGGCCTCGGAGCGGGTGCCGTAGGGGAAAGCGGCGCTGTCGGCGACGTAGACGATCGGGGCGTGCGGGAGGAGGGCGCGGGTGGGGCCGAGCACACTGAGGCCGCCGACGCCGGAGTCGAAGAAGAGGAGGGGGGCGTCGGGGCTCACGAACCGGACGATTGGTCACTCCCCTCCTCGGGGTCAATCGCTCAACACTCCATTATTTGCGGGCAGTCGCCGCCTGCATGCCGACGGAAAATTCGGCTGGCGAGACGCGGCCGTCACGATCCCCGTCCCACGAACGCGCCGAATAAGTCCGAGGCGGCGTGGCCGTGTCGGAATTGGCGGGAACGCTGCTGAAGGAGAAGCTCGCGGCGTTGGCCTCGGCAACCTCGAGATAGCCGCTGCGATCCTTGTCGAGAGCGTCGAAGGTAAGTGCCCATGCTTTCTGGCGGTCTGCGGGGGTGGGGTTGCGAAGGACCCTCACCTCCGAGGTCGTCGTGAGGACGGGCAGAGGATTGGCGGGGCTCAGCAGGGCGATCGCTGCGAGGATGGTGAGGCTCATGGACAGGACTCCGGCAAGAACAAGCTTCTGCCGGTCCAGAGCGGGCCGGCCTCGCTGGTCCTCGCCCAGGCCGATGATTTCGCCTACCTCCGACGGCTGGGAGGCGGCCCGACCGTAGCCGTCGGCCGCCGCCAGCAGCCGCGCGGCGTCGAGCGTGGTCGCGACGCCCAGCTTGGCCCGGGCCGATTTGAGCCGCTTCTCGACCGCGTGATGGGTGATGCCGAGTTCGAGCGCGATCTGCTTGGCGGTTGCGTGGCCCAGCCAGCGGTCGAGGCACTCGCGCTCCTTGGGCGTGAGGCGCGCGACCGCCGTTTCGCTCTCTTCATCCCTGGTGGCACGCTGTTGCATCATCGCCCTTGCCTAGCCGTACCGGCTCGCCGCACAAAGTGCGGGCGATTGGTACTTGTCCCCTGCGGTTGCGCTGCGGCGGCGGGCTGTTAGGCTCCGCCGCGATGGCATTCGAAGTTTTTCTCGCGCTTGCGCTCGGCTATCTGCTGGGCTCGATCCCGTTCGGGCTGATCTTGACCCGATTGTCCGGCAAGGGTGATATCCGCGCCATCGGCTCGGGCAATATCGGGGCGACCAACGTGCTGCGGACGGGCTCCAAGGGCCTCGCCGCAGCGACCCTGATACTCGATGCCCTGAAGGGCACGGCGGCGGTGTTGACCGCCGAAAGCCTGTGGCCGGGCAGCGGGCGCTACGCCGCTGCAGGGGCTTTAATCGGGCATCTCTACCCCGTCTGGCTGCGCTTCAAGGGTGGCAAGGGGGTCGCGACGCTGCTCGGCATCCTCCTCGGCCTCGCCTGGCCGATTGGGCTCGTCTACGCCGCGCTGTGGATCCTGCTGCTGCTGGCGCTGCGGATCAGCTCGGTCGCGGGGATCGTTGCGGCGGTGAGCGCACCGATTGCGGCCTTGTTGCTCGGCCGGGGCGAACTGGCGTTGCTGCTGGCGGGCTTTGCCCTGTTGGTCGTGTGGCAGCATCGCGCGAATATCGTCCGGCTGCGCGCCGGGACCGAGCCTCGGGTCGGGCGCAGGGCGGCATGAGCCCGCCCGATCTCGTCGCCCGGATCCGGCTGATCCGCACGGCGAGCATCGGCCCCGTCACCTGCCGCCAGCTGCTCGCGCGCTTCGGCGGCGCAGAGGAAGCGCTGCGTGCCATTCCCGACCTGGCCGCGCGTGGCGGGGGACGGATGCCCGCCTTGTTCACCGAGGAGGCCGCTCGGCGCGAGATGGCGGCAGTCGAGAAGCTCGGCGCGCGTTATCTGGTGCTGGGGCAGGAGCACTATCCCGGGCTGCTGGCCGAGAATGACGATGCGCCGCCGCTGTTGACCGCGCTCGGCGATGTCGGCCTGCTCGTCCGGCCGCTGGTGGCGATGGTCGGCGCGCGCAACGCCAGTGCCGCCGCCTGCCGCTTCGCTCGCGGGCTGGCTCACGACCTCGGGCGCGAGGGCGAAGTGGTGGTGTCGGGGCTGGCGCGCGGGATCGATGCGGCGGCGCATGAAGGCGCGCTGGAGGGCGGCACCATCGGGGTGATCGCGGGCGGGCTCGACATCTTCTACCCGCCCGAGAATGAGCGGCTGCAGCGCGCGGTTGCCGAACGAGGGCTGGTGCTGGCCGAGATGCCGCCGGGGACCGAGCCGCGCGCGCGCCACTTCCCCTACCGCAACCGGATCATCGCTGGGTCCACGCGTGGGACCGTCGTGATCGAGGCCGCGCCGCGCTCGGGCTCGCTGATCACCGCGCGGCTGGCGGCCGAGATGGGGCGCGAGGTGATGGCGGTTCCCGGCAGCCCCCTCGACCCGCGCGCGCAGGGGTGCAATGGCCTGATCCGCGACGGGGCCACGTTGGTGCAGAATGCGGCGGACGTGATCGAGGCGCTGCGCCCGGGGCTCGGCGGGGTGCGCTCGGGCCGGGACCCGTTCTCCTATTCGCCCGAGATCCCGGCACCCTCGACTGCGCTCGGGACAGGCCCCGCCGGGACGACGGAGCCGGGCGAGGCCGAGCGGACGGAAATCGAGAACTTGCTCGGCCCGTCCGCGGTCGCAGTCGACGAACTCGTCCGCCAGTCGGGCATGGCCCCGGGCGCGGTCGCATTGGTGCTGCTTGAGCTCGACCTTGCTGGTCGCCTCGACCGCCATGCGGGGGGCAAGGTCAGCCTGCGGTGAGCGCAGCTAGTTCGCATGCGAGATTGGCTTTAGCCTGCGATTCCAGCCGGGCTCGCAAGACCGGGTCGGAATAGAGCGGATTCACACTGAGCAGGTAACGAAGAACCGCCGCGCGACCATTGCGCCACTGCGCATCGGAGGTATGATCATATTCGCGGCGAACATTGGTCACATAAGTGGCGTATTCGCTCGGACTGGCACCCAGTATCGACAGATCGATCGAAGTCATCAGCGCGCCCAGCCGATCACCGTCCGCTACCCGGTGTCCCTTGGTCAACAAAATCAGTCGCACGACTTCCGCCACGTGTTCGGATGGGACTCCAGTCGACGTCAATCGATCTCTCGCCAATGCGGCGCTGACATCCTCATTGTCCGATCGCTGCGGATCATAGACGGCATCGTGCCACAGTATGGCATGCTGGAGGAGCAGACGCTCGGACATCTTGAGACCCTCGATCTCACCTAGCAGCGCCAAGCATTTATTGAGGTGCAGCTCGTCATGATAGTGGCGCGAGGGGTCCCGATAGGCCGCGCGCGCTTCGTCTTCCACGTCTGCCAAGGATCTTTCCATCATTGGACCTTATCATGTTTTAGCCACTGAAGGACCGCTTGACGCCCCCCGCCGCCACTCCCCACCCTCGTGCGTACGTGTGAGGGGAAATTGTTTTGAAGCTCGTCGTCGTTGAATCGCCCGCCAAGGCCAAGACCATCGAAAAATACCTCGGGCCGGGTCACACCGTGCTGGCGAGCTACGGGCATGTACGCGACCTGCCGCCGCGCGACGGGTCGGTCGATCCCGATGCCGAATTCGCGATGGAGTGGGAGACCTATCCCGACAAGACCGCGCGGGTGAAGGCGATCGCCGATGCCGCCAAGGGCGCGGACACATTGATCCTGGCGACCGATCCCGACCGCGAAGGCGAGGCGATCAGTTGGCACGTCAAGGAGCTGCTGGCCAAGCGCAAGGCGCTGCCCAAGGACGTGCGGCGGGTGACCTTCAATGCGATCACCAAGTCGGCGGTGCTGGAAGCGATGGCCGCCCCGCGCGATCTGGATCACGACCTGATCGACGCCTATCGGGCCCGCCGCGCCCTCGACTATCTGGTCGGCTTCACCCTCTCGCCAATCCTGTGGCGCAAGCTGCCCGGAGCCAAAAGCGCGGGGCGAGTCCAGTCGGTCGCGCTGCGCCTGATCGTCGACCGCGAGGCCGAGATCGAGCGCTTCCGGGCGCAGGAATATTGGACCGTGACCGCGCGCATGGCCGCGGGTGGCCAGGAGTTTTCGGCCCGGCTGGTCGAGCTCGACGGGAAGAAGATCGACAAGCTGACGCTGGGCGAGAAGGGCTCGGCGACCGAGGCGAAAAAAGCGGTCGAGGCTAGCGATTTCACGGTCGCATCGGTCGAGACCAAGCCGTTCACCCGCAACCCCCCGCCGCCCTTCACCACCTCGACCCTGCAGCAGGAGGCCGCGCGCAAGCTGGGCTTTGCCGCCAGCCACACCATGCGGGTGGCGCAGCAGCTGTATGAGGACGGGCTGATCACCTACATGCGGACCGACGGCGTGCAGATGGCGGGCGAGGCGATCAGCGCCGCGCGCAAAGCCGTCGCCGATCGCTTCGGCGCGGCGCATTTGCCCGACAAGCCGCGGCAATATACGTCCAAGGCCAAGAATGCGCAGGAAGCGCATGAAGCGATCCGCCCGACCGATTTTGCCAGGGAGCGCGCGGCCAGCGGGGACCATGCGCGGCTGTACGAGCTCGTTTTGAACCGCGCGCTCGCCAGCCAGATGGCGGCAGCGCGGCTGGAACGGACGACGGTCGAGCTGAGCGGCGAGCGGGCGCGGCTGCGCGCGACGGGCCAGGTGACGCTCTTCCCCGGCTTCCTCGCGCTTTATGAGGAAGGCCGAGACGAGAAGCTGGACGAGGAAGAAGCGGCCAAGATGCCGCATCTGGCCAAAGGCGACCGGCCCGAGAAGCGCGGGGTCGACGCCGTGCAGAGCTTCACCCAGCCGCCGCCGCGCTATTCCGAGGCGAGCCTGGTCAAGCGGCTCGAGGAATTGGGGATCGGGCGGCCGTCGACTTATGCGGCGACGCTGCAGACCTTGAAGGACCGCGAATATGTGCGGCTCGAGAAGAACCGCTTCATCCCCGAGGAGAGCGGGCGGCTGGTAACGGCCTCCCTCGAGCGCTACTTCGAGAACTATGTCAGCTTCGACTAGACCGCCGCGCTCGAGAACGAGCTCGACGACGTGTCGGGCGGGCGGCTCGGCTGGGTCAAGTTGCTCGAGGACTTCTGGCGCGACTTCAAGCCCAAGGCGGGCGAGGTGATGGAGCAAAAGCCGAGCGAGGTGACCGCCGCGCTCGACGAATTCCTCGCGCCGTGGCTGTTCCCGCAAGGCAAGGATGGGGCCGATCCTCGCGTCTGCCCGGCCTGCGGCAACGGCCGGCTGGCGCTGCGCGGGGGTAAATATGGCGCGTTCGTCGCCTGCTCCAACTATCCCGAGTGCAAGTTCACCCGCAAGTTCGGCCAGGGCGGCGAGAATGCCGCGGGCAGCAACGAGCCGACCGATCTTGGCGAGGGCATCATGCTCAAGGGTGGCCGGTTCGGTCCCTATGTCGAGCAGGGCGAGGGCAAGGAAACGAAGCGCGCGTCGATCCCCAAGGACGTGGCGGTCGATTTCGACTGGGCGGTCAAGCTGCTGAGCCTGCCGCGCGCGATCGGCGAGCATCCCGAGACGGGCGAGCCGATCACTGCCTCGATCGGTCGCTACGGGCCCTATCTCCAGCACCAGGGCAAATATGCCCGGCTGGGCAGCACCGCCGAGGTGTTCGAGACCGGCATGAACGCGGCGGTCGCCAAGCTGGCCGACGCCGCCAATGGCGCGGGCAAGGGCCGCGGGGCGGCGCGTGAGCCGCTGGCGATGCTGGGCGCGCATCCGGAGAGCGCCAAGGAATTGAAGGTGATGGAGGGTCGATACGGGCCCTACGTCACCGACGGCACGACCCATGCAACCCTGCCCAAGGACGCGGATGCGGCGGCGGTGACCCTGGCCGAGGCAGTGGCGCTGATCGACGCCAAGGCCGCCAAGGGACCGGTTAAGGGCAAGAAGAAGGCCCCTGCAAAGAAGAAGGCGACTCCAGCGAAGAAGGCGGCTTCGGCGAAGAAGGCAAGCGTGAAGAAAGCCTAGATCGCAGTCACCAACCCACTACTTCAGCAAAGTGACGTGACCGACGTAATTATGCTTCTGGCCGTAGAGTTCGACCACGCCGCTCTTCGCGACGGTCTTGAAGCCGGGGTTCTTTGGATTGAGGCCCTTCGCTATGATCATGGTGTCGCCCATGCGGGTCGACGAATATCCGAAGTCCACCGAGACGCTGCCGCCGACGCGCTTGGCGAAATCGAGCGGGTCCTTGTAGGGGCCGTCGCGACCGCGCTCCGCGACGATGAACGCTGCCGCTTCGGGACTGTTGTTGGTGTCTTTCATCAAGCTTGCCACGTCCGCAGTGTTGACGTCGATCATCGCAGCCTTGGTGTCGAACACGGAATCCGGGCGCGCTTTGCCAAATTCGACAGGCTCGACCGAGGCGCGAACGGCTTTTCTGGCCGCGCGCTTGGCCTTCCGCGCTCGCGGATCCGCGGGCTCGACTTCGGGGCCACCTGCACCGGCCTCGTCGGGCTGTGCGACCAGGACAAGCTGGCCGTCAGGACCGACCGTGATGGCTGACGGCGTAGCGTCGCCCATCAACTTGACCTCATAGTCGCCCGCTTCGAGACCGCTCAGGTACACGGCGCCCTCCTGATCGGTGGGCGCAACGATCAGACTTCTGTCCGACAGCCGCCTCAGGACCAGGCCGTTATCGCCCGACGACTTGATCTTGCCCTTGATCTTGCCGGCGGCGACGGCAGGCGCCGAGTGCGCCGCCAACATCGAAACCCCGGCGATGGACAAGGGCGAAAATGCGCCGAGCCCAAGCGCCGCGAGCAATCCGCCGTAAAGGGCCTTGTTCTTAAACCTGGTCATGAAACCTCCTGCTTGCGCTGTTCGGTTCCGCCATATGCAACACGCGGTTTTCTGAGAGGATAAGCTGGATCTTACGGTTGTCGAATAGGCCGCACAATCACGAGAAAGCAATCGCGCTATCGGTCGCGGGCCCGCCGCACGCCCGGCACGCCGGGTCGGCGACGATCCTAATGGGTCTTTGCGTGCCTTTGAGAGCGTCGAGCAGCTGGACGACGCCGCCGGGTTCCTCGACCACTCGGGCCAGAACCCGCAGCGCCAGCAGCGCGGCGAGGTTGCCGGCAAGGCCGGTCAGCGCGCCTGTGACGCCCAGTTCGGCGCAATTGTCGCAATCCTCGGCGTCGAAGGCGTCACCGACGAAGCAGCGATAGCAGGGCTGCCCCCGGAACAGCCCGACCTGACCCTGCCATTGCGCGGCGGCGGCGCTGATCAGCGGCAAGCCGGCGGCGACGCAGGTGTCGCTGACCACCAGCCGGGTGGCGAAATTGTCGGTGCCGTCGATGACCAGGTCATGGCCCTCGAGCAGCGCGGCGCCATTGTCGGCGGCAAAGGCGCGTTCGACCGGGGTGACGGCGACGAAGGGGTTGAGCCGTCGCACGAATTGCGCCGCGAGGCTGGCCTTGGGCTCGCCCGTGTCGCGGCTGCGGTAGATCGGCTGGCGGTGAAGGTTGGAGATGTCGGCGCGGTCGGGGTCGACGATGGTCAGCTTGCCGACGCCCGCCCCAGCCAGCGCCGGGATCACCGCCGCGCCGATCCCGCCCGCGCCGACCACCAGCACGCGTGCCGCCTTGAGGCGCTGCTGCCCGGTTCCGCCGAGTTGCGGCAGGACGATCTGGCGGGCGTAACGGGTGAGTTCCTCGTCGGTCAGCACACCTTGGTCACCGGCCCGTGCTTCCGAACCCGCCTTCGCCGCGGTCGGTCTGGTCGAGTTCGTCAACTTCGAGCCACTCGGCCTGCGTGACGACGGCGGGGACGATCTGCGCGATGCGTTCGCCGCGTCGGATGGGGAAGGGGTCGGGTCCGTGGTTGATCAGCAGGATCTTCAGCTCGCCGCGATAGTCGCTGTCGATAGTGCCGGGCGTGTTGGGCACTGAAATGCCATGCTTGAAGGCGAGGCCCGAGCGGGGGCGGACCTGGATTTCGTAGCCGTGGGGGATGGCGACGCGAAGGCCGGTCGCGACCGCATGGCGCTGGCCCGGCGCGAGGTCGAGATCCTCGGCCGCGACGACGTCCATGCCGGCGGCGTGGGCGGTGGCGTAGGCGGGGAGCGGTAGGCCTTCACCATGCGGCAGGCGGGAGATTTCGATCTTGATCATCGGTCTTTCAGGCTCTGGGCGATACGGCTGACGAGCGTGCGGGCAAGCGCGTCCTTTGACCCTGCGCCGAGGTCCTCCGTGCCGTCTGCGCTAATTAGATGAATGTGGTTCGAAGCGCCGCCCATCACGTCGCCCGAAACATCATTGGCGAGGATCCAGTCGGCGCCCTTGGCTGCGCGCTTGTCGGCGGCATTAACGAGGAGGTCGTCGGTCTCCGCCGCGAAGCCGACCAGCAGGCGCGGGCGCAGCGCGTGGCGACCGAGCTTGGCGAGGATGTCGGGATTGGGGCTGAAGCTGAGCTGCGGCGGGCCCGCGCTTTTCTTGAGCTTGGTGGCTGAGGGTGCGACCTTCCAGTCGGCGACCGCGGCAACCAGGATCGCGGCGTCGCAGGGGAGAGCCTGCTCGACCGCTTCGCGCATCTGCTCGGCGGTCTCGACATCGATTCGCGCGACCCCTGCGGGGGTGGCAAGGTCCACCGGGCCGGCGATCAGCGTTACGCGCGCGCCGGCGGCAGCCGCGGCGGCGGCGATGGCGAAACCCTGCTTGCCGCTGGATCGGTTGGCGATGACGCGGACCGGGTCGATCGGTTCGTGGGTCGGGCCGGCGGTGACGAGGATGTGGGTGCCCTTAAGTCCGTTTGCCCCGAGCGAAGTCGAGGGGCTCTGGCGCGACGGTGCCTCGACTTCGCGCGGCACGAACGGATCGGTGAGAAGTTTCAGCGAAGCGAGAATCGCCCCCACTTCCGGCAGCCGCCCCGGCCCATATTCGCCGCAGGCCATCTCGCCCTCGTTGGGCTCGATCACCGTCACGCCCCGCGCGCGCAGGGTGGCAACGTTGGCGACGGTCGCGGCATGGCCCCACATGCGCACGTTCATCGCGGGGGCAGCGAAGACCGGCTTGTCGGTGGCGAGCAGGAGCGTGGTGGCGAGATCGTCGGCGAGGCCGGCGGCCATCTTGGCGAGGAGGTCGGCGGTGGCCGGGCACACCAGCACGAGGTCGGCGGCGCGACTGAGCTGGATATGGCCCATCTCGGTCTCGTCTTTCAAATCCCACAGCGAGGTGTAGACCGGGCTTTCGGCCAGCGCGGCGAGCGTCATCGGGGTGACGAAATGCGCGCCGCCGGCGGTCAGCACGGGGGTCAGCCGGTGGCCGTTACGACGGGCGAGGCGAATAAGTTCGGCCGCCTTGAAGGCCGCGATGCCGCCGCCGACGATGAGCAGGATATGCGCCATCAGCCGAGGCGAAGTTGTCGAAGTTGACGGGGTTGACGGGGTTGACGGGGTTGCGGGGTCCAGATCGGCGCGAAGTTGTCGAAGTTGACGCATTGCGAGGTGTCGCTGCGGTCGCCGGCCTGCCGCATGATGCGGGTCTGGCCAGATGAGGGGAAATTGCACGCCTGCATGATCAAAGGCGATGCCAGACGAATTCCTACATTGCTAGGCGGGAACATCGTTTCCCCCTTGGCGCGCGATCGCGCGACCCCATGTCCTGCCGCGACAATAGGAGCCCGCCGCCAATGACCGACTATGTGCCGCCCAAAGTCTGGGCCCCAAAACCCGCCGAGGGGCGCTTCGCGGCGATCAATCGGCCGACCGCCGGAGCGACGCGCCAGGCGGTGCTGCCGGTCGGCAAGCATCCGTTGCAGCTGTATTCGATGGGCACGCCCAACGGGCAGAAGGTCACGATCCTGCTGGAGGAATTGCTAGCGGCGGGTCACGCCGGGGCCGAATATGACGCCTGGCTGATCTCGATCCTCGATGGCGACCAATTCGGCAGCGGGTTCGTCGAAATCAATCCCAACAGCAAGATCCCGGCACTGGTCGACCGCTCAGGGCCAGAGCCCGTGCCGGTGTTCGAGAGCGGGGCGATCCTGCTTTACCTGGCGGAGAAATTCGGCGCCTTCATGGGGACCGACCGCGCCGGCACTATGAGCTGGCTGTTCTGGCAGATGGGCTCGACGCCGTTCCTGGGCGGCGGCTTCGGGCATTTCTTCGCTTATGCGCCCTACAAGATCGAATATGCGATCGACCGCTTCGCGATGGAGACCAAGCGGCAATTGCATGTACTCG
>JANPKL010000047.1:0-2512 GCA_031425975.1 Sphingomonas sp. | reverse complement strand
CCGAGCCGGCGGGTGACGGTCCGGAAGGGTGCGGTGCCGTGCAGCGGAGCGACCGACGGCATGAAGAGAAACGTCGTCTGGCGATCGTTGAACGGAGTCGCTGTGTCGTTGGGCAGGCCGTAGCGGCTTTCGGGCACGATGAAGCCCTCGCCAAAGTAATAAGCGCGGAGCACCGCAATGGCGACCTCCGGCCGACCCAGCAGCACGGCGAACTGGACAAGATTCTCGGCATGTCCGGCGCCCCGCCGGCTGCGCTCGAGCCATTCGGTGATGACCGCATCGACCCGCGCCGGAGTGGGCTCCAGGCTGGCCCGAGCGACGCGGATGACCGACTCGATCTCGCCTTGGGCAATATTGGACGGGCGCTGGCCGATGTCCGCGGCGAGGGCCAGCGCGGCGGATTGCCGGCCCGAATGCAGCAAGGTGTAGAAGCGCGCGAACCAGATCGCGAAATGAGTCGGATAGAGCTCGCCGGCGCGGGCGAGCGCGCGATCGGCCTCGTCGAAGCGGCGCGCCGCCAACAAGGTGCGGGCAAAGCCATATTCTCGACTGGGCGAAGGCGTGGTTTGCCCCATCTGCTGCCGGAACAGCGTCAAGGAGTCGTTGCTGCGACCGACGGAAGTCAAGATGCCGATCAGCGCACGGTAGAGTGAGTCGGTCGCGCCGCCGCGGGCGATGCGATCGCGCAGACGGCGCTCGCTATCGAGCCAGTTGCCCATGCCGGGCCGAGCATCGTTGAGCGCGGCAATGCCATCGGCATGATCCGCATCGAGCGCCAGGGCGCGCAGCGCGGCTTCGCGGGCCCGCTGCTGGAGCATCGCCGCCTCGGCCTGCGGTCGGAAATGCGCGATCTGGCCGTAGGTGACCCCGAGCATGCCCCAGATAGCGGGATTATCGGGATGGCGCTCGGTCATTTGCCGAAGGATGGCGACCGCCTGCGATTGCCCCTCGCGGGTCTGCTGCGCCACGGCCAGGCGGGCCTGAACGAACATCGCCTGGTCGGCCGGCGGGAGCAACGGGCTCGTGCGCTGGCCCAGCCACCACCAGCCCCCACCGGCAGCTACGGTCGCAATGCCGCCCGCCGCGAGCAGGACATTGCGGCGGCTGGGCCCCGGGGCCGGGGGCGACGCCGGTTCGGGTTCGGAAGCGTTCTCGGGATCCGTCGCGGGGCCGAGCAGGCGCAGGCGATAGCCGACCTTGGTCACGGTCTCGATCGCGAAGACGTCGTGGCCGGGCCCTTCGGCGAGGCGACGGAGGCGCGAGATGACGCGGTTGATGGCGTCGTCGCCGACGATCCGCCCGTTCCAGCAGCGCTGGACGAGGTCGTCGCGGGCGACCACGTGGCCGTCGGCCTCGGCCAGTGCGACCAGCACCTGCATCACGCGCGGCTCGAGGATTTCCTCCTGGCCGTCGCGGGTGACCGAGCGGGTTTCGGGGCAGACCCGCAGGGGGCCGAGATCGAACGCCGGCTGATGGGCAAGAACCAACGCGTTCACTTCCGGGCCTCCCTGCGCCGGTGATCCTATCATGGCGGCGCGGGAGGCCCAAGGGGCGAGCGGACGATCAGCGGTTGAGGGCCGCGATGCGGATGGTGGTGGTCTTGTTGCCGGCGAGCCGGGTGGCGAGCTGAGCGCGGGCGGAAACAGTGCCGGCGACGCGGCAATCGGTGACGCGCTCTTCTTCGCGCGGGGCGACCGAGCCGGCGTAGGAACCGCAGACATCCTCGAGCGCCAGGTTGAGGCGCTGATCGAAGCGGCGCTGACCGGCCTTGGTCGCGAGGTCGAGGTCGCCGATGCCGAAGCTGGCAGTGGGTACGCCCTCGACCACCATTTCGGGGGCCGGAGCGGCGGTGGCGGGAGCTGCCAGGAGGGCGGCGGAAGCGATCAGGAGAAAGCGGGTCATGGTGTGTCCTTCCAAAGCTGTTCGGCGGTCTGCCGATGCCTTGAAAGATGCACTGCCTGGCGGTCGTCGGCGTGGCCTAGCGGCTGATGAAATGCCGATGGTCCGCCGGTGTTTCGCCGATTTTCCGCATTTACTCTATTGCGCGGGGGCCGTGGGCGGCGGCGCATAAGGCTTGAACGCCCCGCCCGGCACCGCGCTGGCGACCGGGCTTTCCCAGCCGGCGGCGCTGACCGAGGAGACGCCGAAGATCCAGTCGTCGACGCGGATGCCTTTGAGGACGTGATTGCAGCTTGCAGGCGGCATCGGGGCGATGGCGATGGCGGCGCAATTGGCCTCAGCTATCGGTCGGGCCTGCGTCCAAGTCGGCTGATCGGTGCGACGCCAACGCACGACGTAGCGATCTGCGCCGCTGGCCTCGGTCCAAGTAAAGGTGGTGTCGGTCGCGACAGCCCCCTCGACCTTCAACTCTGGCGGAGGTGGGGGCGCCATGACCAGCGCCATCGCTGCGGCAACGTTGAGGCGGGTGACCTTGGCGAGATAAGGGAAGTCCATCTCGTCGACGGTGTCGCCGAACTTCACGCCGTTCTCCGTCCGCAAGTCCTGATGCTGG
>JANPKL010000046.1:0-2121 GCA_031425975.1 Sphingomonas sp. | reverse complement strand
GGCGCATTGGTCCACGAGAGCCACCCGGGGCAGCGCATCGCCTTTCCCGAAAAGATGGCCAAGATGATCGCGGAAAAGAACGAGGCGGGCGAGCCGGCCTATGATCCCGGCAAACTGAAGCGCAACAAGGTGCCGATCATCATCGATATCGCCACCGGGCTGCTGTTCTTCCTAGTTGCCAAGCTGACCGACCTCAAGACCGCGGCGCTGGTCGGGGCGGCGGTCGGTCTTGGGCTGGTGGTCGTCCAGCGCTTCGTTAAGGTCGACCTCATCGGCGGGCTCGCGCTGTTCGGGGTGTTCCTGCTGCTGCTCAGCGCGGGCTTCGCGATCGCGTTCGAGGACGAGGCGATCATCAAGCAGCGTTCGACCGTGGTCGGGCTGATCGGCGCGGCCTGCTTCCTGTTCGACGGGCTGGTGCTCAAGGGCCGCAAGCTCGGCGCCGGGCTCGACCGCTACATGGCCTATACCGACATCGATCCAAGGCGCCTCAGCCTCGGCATGGGGCTGACCGGCCTGGTCATGGCCGGCGGCAATAGCCTCGTCGCCTGGGCGTTCAGCACCGACGTCTGGCTGTTCTACACGACCTTCCTCGACATCCCGGTGAGCATGGGGCTGGTGCTGGCGACAATCAACTGGGCCCGGAAGGGCAAGCGCAGCCTCGCGCTCTGACGTGCTCGCCCGGCTGAGCCTCACCGAATTCCGCAACCACGCGAAGCTGGAGCTCGCTCCCGGCGCGGGGTTCGTCTGCCTCCATGGCGAGAATGGCGCGGGCAAGACCAACATCCTCGAGGCCGTCTCGATGCTCGCCCCCGGACGCGGCCTGCGCGGAGCGACGCTGGGGGAGATGGCCCGCGCCGAGGGGCCGGGCGGGTGGAGCGTCAGCGCGGCGATCGGCGAGACAACCATCGGCACCGGCACGCTGGCGACCGCGCCCGAGCGGCGGGTGGTGCGAGTCAACGGCGCGGCGGCGGCGGTCAACGGGCTGGCCGAGTGGCTGGCCATCCTGTGGCTGACCCCGGCGATGGACCGGCTGTTCGCGGGGGGGCCAAGCGAGCGGCGGCGGTTCCTCGACCGGCTGGTCCTCGCGCTCGAGCCGGCACACGCCCACCATGCGGCGCGCTACGAGGCGGCGATGCGGGCGCGCACCAAGCTGCTGGCGGAGCCGGAGGGGGCCGACCCGCAGTGGCTGGCGGCGCTCGAGGTGGGGATGGCCGAGCATGGCGCGGCGCTGGGCGAAGCGCGCGGGCGGACGGTGACCGCCCTAGCCGAGCAATTGCGGGCAGTGCCCGAGGACCGCTTTGCCCGCGCCGATGTGGCGCTGGAGGGCGCCGCCGAGGTCGACCTTGCCGCAACGCTGCGGGCCAATCGCGGGCGCGACGCGGCGGCGGGGCGGGCGACGCAGGGGCCGCACCGGATGGACCTGGCCGTCACCCACGCCGCCAAGGGGCAGGCCGCCGCGCGCTGCTCGACGGGGGAGCAGAAGGCGCTGCTGCTGGGGCTGGTTCTGGCCCATGCCGAGCTGGTCACGGCGCGGCGGGGCGCGGCGCCGATCTTGCTCCTGGACGAGGTCGCAGCGCACCTGGATCCGGCACGGCGCGAGGCGCTGTTCGGGCGGCTGGCGGGGCGGGGACAGGTGTGGATGACGGCGACCGAGGCGGCGCTGTTCGCAGGCATCGGGCCCGCGACGATGGTCCATGTCGGGGCCTGAATCGCGGGTCGGGCGTTACGCCAGCCTTATCCCCTTTTCAAAGGACAGCATCATGACCGACCTCAGCCAGATCGCCGAGCATATGGAAGTCATCGGCGCCGACGGCGTGCATCTCGGCACGGTCGACAAGGTCGAGGGCGAGCGCATCAAGCTGACCAAGAAGGACAGCGGAATTGCCCACCAGGAGCATCATCACTTCATCCCCGGCAGCCTGGTCGCATCGGTCGAGGGCGACCAGGTGCGGCTGAGCGCCAATGCCGATGTCGCCGCGGGCCTGTTCGAGCAGGAAGAAAGCGGCGAGCCGATCGGCTGATTCGAGCCGTCCCTCAGGCCCCGGGCATGGTCCCGGGCCTGAGGTAGGCCCACATGTGGGGCACATAATCCTGCTTGCCGAGCGGCACCCCGGCGGCGCG
>JANPKL010000045.1:0-3547 GCA_031425975.1 Sphingomonas sp. | reverse complement strand
CGGCTGCGCGACGAGATCCGCAAGCTGGAGGAAGACGAGCTCGGCATCCCCGACCAGCAACGCGTTGCCCCGCGCGCGGGGCACTCGACCGAGGGCAAGCCGGGGACGCGCAAGACGCGCTATGGCAAGCAGCAGCAGGTGCGGATGGGGAAGCGGGCAAAGCGGTAAGGGGGCGGCTTGCCCTTTCCCCGTGGCTCGCCATGATGGCGGCAACGGGGAGACCACATGCGAAATCTTGCGATTGCGGCGGCGGCGTTGCTGCTGGCCGGGCCGGCGTCGGCGCAGCCAGGGATGCTCCCCGTGAAGGACCGCGCACCCGGCGAGGGCGAGGGGCCTTATCCGACGCTTGTCATCCGCGGGGCGACGTTGATCGACGGGAGCGGCGGGCCGCCGCGGGGGCCGGTCGATATCGTGGTCGAGGGCAATCGCATCGCCGCGATCCGCTCCGCCGGGACGCCCAACGTGCCGATGAAGACCGACCGGCCGCCGCGCGGTGCGACGCGCGAGATCGACGCCACCGGGCAATATGTCGTGCCGGGCTTCGTCGACACCCACGGGCATAATGGTGACCCGGAGAAAGCGCCCGACCCCAGTTACGGCTATAAGTTATGGCTCGCGCATGGGGTGACCAGTGTGCGCGGGGTGAGCTTCGCCTATGGCCCCGCGTTGACGCGGACTGCGCTGGCCGACCGCGCCCGCAGCGCCGCCAACCGCATCGTCGCGCCGCGACTGTTCTCCTACGTGGTGGTCGGCGACGGCTGGGACGGCGGCCCGGTGCAGACCGCGGCGCAGGGGCGGGCGTGGACGCAATGGGTGGCGAAGCAGGGTCATGACGGGGTCAAGCTGTTCCTCGACCAGCCGCCCGAGGTTACCGAAGCGGTGCTGGACGAGGCGCGCAAGCTCAAGCTCGGCACGGTCGCGCATCTGCGGCAGACCGGCGTCGGTGAAATCAATGCGCGGCGGGCGGGCGAACTCGGGCTCGGAAGCGTGACGCATTTCTACGGGCATTTCGAAAGCCTGCTGAAGGATCGCGCGCTGCCCGATTATCCGCCGGGCTATAATTTCTCGGACGAGCAGGACCGCTTCTTCGAATTCACCCGGATCGTGAACCACATCCACGAGCCGGGCGGGCCAGAGTGGAATGCCTATCTGCGCGAGCAATTGGCGCGCGGCGTCACCTTCAACCCGACGATGAACATTTATTCGGCCTCGCGCGACCTGATGCGGGCGAAGAATGCCGACTGGCATGCCCGCTATACGCTGCCGAGCCTGACACGCTTCTATGCGCCCAGCTTCGAGGCACATGGCAGCTACTGGTTCGACTGGACCAGCAGCAAGGAAGTCGCGTGGCGTCGCTTCTACGGGCCCTACATGCGGCTAATCAACGACTACAAGAACATGGGCGGGCGGGTCACCGTGGGATCGGACCCTGGCTACATCTACCAGACCTGGGGTTTTGCTTACGTCGGCGAATTGGAGATGCTCGAGGAGGCGGGTTTCTCGACGCTCGAAGTATTGCGCGCCGCGACGATGCACGGCGCGGCCGAAATCTATGCGCCGATGGGCGTTCCCGCCCCGTTCGGAATTGTGCGTGAGGGGATGCTCGCCGATTTGCTGGTCCTGCCCGAGAACCCCCTGCAGAATCTCAAGACGCTCTACGGCACCGGCTTCGAGCGATTGGGCGCGGACGGCAAGGTCCGCCGCGTCGGCGGAGTGCGCTACACGATCAAGGACGGCGTGGTGTATGACGCCAAGGCGCTGCTGGCCGACGTGGAGCGCATGGTGCAGGCGCAAAAGGAAAAGCAATGATGCGGATGTTCGCGGCTTTATCGCTGCTGGTTCTGGCCGCCCCGACCGCGGCGCAGGACAAGGACAAGCTCGAGGTCGAGGCGCGGGCCTATGTGGCGCAGTCGGTGGTGACGCAGCATCGCGGGACCTTCGGTGGGGCTGCGATGCGCTATTCGGCAACGGTCGGGGAGACGATCCTCAAGAGCAAGTCCGGGGTACCCGAAGCAGCGGTGGTGACGACCGCTTATGTCCGGACCCCGAGTGATCCCTCGCGCCCGGTCACCTTCCTGTTCAACGGCGGGCCGGGGTCGGGCTCGGTGTGGCTGCAGATGGGGGCGTTCGGCCCCAAGCGCGTGGCCATCCCCAGCGACGCACGCGACGACGGGGCGCCGCCCTATCCGCTGCTCGACAATCCCGACAGCCTGCTCGACGTCACTGACCTGGTGTTCATCGATCCGCCCGGAACAGGTTTCTCGGTGCTTCTGCCCGGCGCCGATCCCAAGGATTATCACGGGGTCCAGCAGGATGCGCGGGCGGTGGCCGAGGTGATCCGCCGCTGGATCGGCGACAATGGCCGCTGGAACAGCCCAAAGTATCTCGGTGGGGAAAGCTATGGCACCACCCGCACCGCCGCGGTGGTCAACCAGCTGGAAGGCGCGACCTTCAACGATGTCGGGCTGAACGGGCTGATCCTGATCTCGACCGTGCTCGACTTCGCGGCGGGCTCCGACGCGGCGGGCAACGAGCTCGGGTACATCACCAATTTGCCGAGCATGGCAGTGACCGCCCTGTTCCACGGCAAGGCGCAGGGCACAGGTGCGGCGGCCTTGGCCGAGGAGGCGCGGCAATATGCGATCGGGCCCTATGCGGCCTATCTGCTAAAGGGGCAGCGCGCGGGGGCGGAAGAGCGGGCCGCGGTGCGCGCCAACCTCGCGCGCCTGACCGGGCTGTCGGCGGAGTTCCTCGAACGCGCCGACCTGCGCGTTACGCCCGACCGCTTCTACAAGGAATTGCTGCGCGACCGCGGGCTGACCGTCGGCCGGCTCGACAGTCGTTACACCGGGCGCGACTATGACAATGCGGGTGAGCGGCCCGACAATGATCCGAGCTTCTACGGGATCGACGCGGGCTATACCGCGGCGGTCAACAGCTGGGTGCGGGGCTCGCTCGGCTTTCGCACCGAGCGGGAATATCAGTCGATTAGCGGGATCGGGCGCGACTGGGACTGGCGGATCGGCGGGCGCGACGAGAATGCGTATCTCAATGTCGCGCCGTGGATCGGCCGGGCGATGCGCGAGAATCGCGGGCTGCGCCTGTTCAATGCGCAGGGCTGGTATGACTTCGCCACGCCCTTCTTCGCGGCGGAATATGCGCTGTCCCGCACCGGAATCCCGCAGGATCGCCTGACCTTCGCTTATTACGACGCGGGGCACATGATGTATGTCCGCGACGAGGATCGCGTGAAATTGAGCCGCGACCTGCGCGCCTTCATCCGCGCGCGCTGAGCGGGCTGCGGACGAAGGGCAGGAAAATGGTCGGGGAGAGAGGATTCGAACCTCCGGCCCCTGCCTCCCGAAGACAGTGCTCTACCAGGCTGAGCTACTCCCCGACCGGCCCGTGCGTTGCCGCACGAACCAAGGCGGGGCGGTCATTAGGCGGGCAGGCAGGGGAGTGCAAGGGGCGGCAGGAACCTAGCGGCCGCCGGCCTTGAGCAGGTCGGGGACCCGGACCAGTTTCTCGCGGGCGAAGCCGGTGCGGG
>JANPKL010000044.1:0-1556 GCA_031425975.1 Sphingomonas sp. | reverse complement strand
GCCTCGGTCTGTGCTAAAGCTGGGCCTTCCTTCGGGGAGGCCCAGATGCTTTCCGCACTGCTGATCGGCGCGGCGCTCGCCGCCGCACCCGCGCCAGCCGAGCGTGCCGCCATTTTTGCCGCCGCCGGTTTCCGGCGCGCTGGCCGCGACTGGCGCAGCGACTGCGACGATCCCGGGACTCCGTCCTACACGCCGGGCGCGATCGAGCTGCATCGCGACCTCAATGGCGACGGCCGGCCCGAGGCGATCGTGACCGAGGGCGGCACTTATTGCTATGGCAACACCGGCACGGGCTTCACGCTGCTGACACGATCATCTGCGGGATGGCGCAAGCTGCATCAAAGCCCCGGCGTCCCGCGGTTCCTCGCCACCAGCGCCAAAGGCTGGCCCGACCTTGAAGTCGGCGGCCCCGGTTTCTGCTTCCCTGTCCTGCGCTGGACGGGCCGCGACTATGCCAATCATCGCATGCACTATCAGGGCAAGCCCTGCCGGCGCTGATCCTTGGGTCAGGCGCGGTCGAGCGGCGGGATGAGCAGGCGCGCGAGGCCGGCGACGACGAGGCCGATCCCGGCGCCGACGACGACGTCGGACAGGAAATGGTTGCGGCTCGGCACTTGCGCCGCGCCGATGGCGACCGACGCGGCGGCGGCGGGGAGCAGGGCGCGCGGATAGTCGGCGGCGATGGCGCCGGCGATCGCCACGATCCCGGCGCTGTGCCCCGATGGCATGGAGCGCAGCCGGCCGTCGCTGCTCGACCCTTTCTCGAGCCGGTACGCCTTCTCGTTGAGCGCGCCGGGGCGCGTACGGTCGACGCTGCCCTTCCCTGCAAGCTTGGCGATGGTCGACAGCGAGTGGGCGGTGAGCATCCGGTATCCGGTCCGGCGGAGGCGGTCATGCCCGCCGACCAGGCCGGCGGCGATGACCCCGAGCGAGATGGCAACGAGCGGCGGCTGGTCGCCGATCTCGGCAAAGCGGCGGGTCCATTTGCCGACGGGATCGGTCTTCGGGATCGACACCTTGCGCGTGACCTTGAGGTCGGTGCGTTCGATCGTGCGCAGCGCGCGCTTCGCGAGGGATTTTGTTTTGGCCATCGTCTGATAACGCCCCGCGCCCGCTCGAGTGCCGCGCTATCCTTCGCGGCAGCGCACCCAATGCCGCTTGCCGCCGCGCCACAGGCTGCCGTCGTAAACGCGACCGTTTTGTTTGGCGCGGAGACGAAGCTCGTGGCGCTGGGCATTGCGATCGACGAGGTCGACGCGAAGCTCGCCTGGGTCGATCCACGATTGGGCGAGCGCGACGGGAATGTCGCGATTATCGTCGATCAATCGCGCCGAAACCACCGCAGCGACTGCAGTGTGGCTGACCACCAGCCGCAGGTCGATCGGTCGCGCGCCCGCCGTTTGGCACATGAGGCCGCCGCTGGCATCCGCCGGTGCGGCCAGTCCGGAAACGGCGATCGTCGCGACGATGGCAAGGTGGATGTTCATCGCTGCTTCCTCGGCGCGGCCGGCTGAACCGCGACTGAGCAATCGGCACGGCGAGGCAAGGATTGCGCC
>JANPKL010000043.1:0-2526 GCA_031425975.1 Sphingomonas sp. | reverse complement strand
AGCGACCATTGCCGCGGGCGCCTATCAGATCAGCCAGCTGTTCTACGCCTTCTTCTCCAGCCAGCTCGGCGAGGGCGCGCTGACCATGCTGAGCTATGCCGACCGGCTGAACCAGCTGCCGCTGTCGATCATCGGCACCGCCTTGGGCGTCGCCATCCTGCCCGCCATCAGCCAGGCCATCGCGCGGGACGACGAGGTCGCCGCGACCGACGTCCAGGCCCGCGCCTTCGACCTGTCGATGCTCCTGACCCTTCCCGCCGCCATCGCGCTGGCGGTCGCCTCGGGCCCGATCATCGGCGCGCTTTATCAAGGCGGTGAATATAGTCGCGAGGACGCCGCCACCACCGCCGCCATCCTCGCCATCCTCGTCACCGGCCTTCCCGCCTACGTGCTGGTCAAGGTCCTCACCCCGGCCTTCTACGCCCGCAAGGACGTTCGCACCCCGGTGGTCATCGCGATGACGATCCTGGTGCTGTCGATCCCGGCCAATTTCCTGCTGATCCCGAACATGGGCATCACCGCGCTCGCTACCGTCACGTCGGTCGGCGCGTGGCTCAACTTCCTGTTCCTGTTTGCGATCCTCCATCGCCGGCGGCAGTTCCGGATGCCGGGCTGGCTGATCAACCGGGTCGCGCGCCAGCTGATCGCCGCGATCGCCATGGGCGCGGCCCTTTTCTTTCTGCGTGAGCCGCTGGCCGAATGGTTCTTCGGCTCGGCCGGCCGCCGCATCCTCGGGCTCGGCATCCTGTGCGGCACCGGAGCCCTCGTCTATTTCGGCATCGCCTTCCTGATCGGCGGGGTCGACCGCGAGGCGATCGCGAGTTTGCGCCGCCGCCGCGCGCCTGCGAAAGCCCCGACCGAATGACCACCACTCCCGTCACCCGCGTCGTCTCGGGCATACAGCCGACCGGTAGCCTCCACCTTGGCAATCTCCTCGGCGCGATCCTGCGCTGGGAGCGGATGCAGCATGACGCGCCCTGCCTGTTCTTCCTCGCCGATCTCCACTCGCTGTCCGAAGCGATCCCCGCGCAAGCACGCCGGGCGCAGGTCCGCGCCATGGCCGCCGCGCTCATCGCCAGCGGGATCGACCCCGACAAATCGATCCTCTTCGCGCAGTCCGACGTCCCCGCCCATGCCGAGCTCTGCTGGCTGCTGAATGGGACTGCCCGCATGGGGTGGCTCAGCCGGATGACCCAGTGGAAGGACAAGTCGGGCAAGAACAAGGAAGGCGCGTCGGTCGCTTTGTTCGACTATCCCGTGCTCCAGGCCGCCGACATCTTGCTCTATCGCGCCAGCCACGTGCCGGTCGGCGAGGACCAGAAGCAGCATATCGAACTGACCCGCGACATCGCGCAGAAGTTCAATCTCGACACTGCGACCGAAACCTTCGTCCTGCCCGAGCCTTATATCTCGACCGGCGCCGCCGCCCGCGTCATGAGCCTGCGCGACGGCAGCGCCAAGATGAGCAAGTCCGACCCCTCGGACATGAGCCGGATCAATCTGATCGACAGCGATGACGAGATTGCCGCCAAGGTCCGCAAGGCCCGCACCGACCCCGAGCCCCTGCCCGGCGACCCCGCTTTGCTCGCTTCGCGCCCGGAGGCACGCAACCTCGTCGGCATTCTCGCGGTGATCGGCGGCGAGAGCACGACGGACGTGCTCGGGCGCTTCGAAGGCCAGGGCTTCGGCGCCTTCAAGCCCGCGCTGGCCGAGGCATTGATCACCCTCCTCGCCCCGATCCGCGCGCGGCTGACGGCGCTAGAAGGCGACCCCGCCCACCTCGACCGGCTGCTGGACCTGGGCGCCGACAAGGCGGCCGCACTCGCAGCGCCGACCTTGCTCGAGGCAAAGCGGGCATTGGGTTTGGGTCGCGGCTAGCCCCTCTACTCACCGCCGAACCGTGTCCCTTCATCGACGGTTCAACCGACATCATGTTATAAACCCCTCTACTTACCCGGTTTCTCCCGATTCGAGGGCTCACCAGTCATGACTTTCCTCAAGAAGATCGCCGCCGCCGCACTGGTCGGTGCAGCCTCCATCGGCCTCTCGGGCTGCGCCACCGGCCTCCCCGCCAAGGTCACCCGCTTCCAGGCCATGCCGGCGCCTCAGGGCGAAAGCTTCTATGTCGTGCCGGGCAGCGGCATGGCGCAGGGCGGCGGGCTCGAGTTCAGCCGCTACGCCACCCTCGTCACGCAGCAGCTTCAGGCGCAGGGCTATTCTCCCGCCGCCAGCCCGCAGAATGCGAGCATGATTGTCCAGCTCGGCTACAATGTCGACGACGGCACCGAGCGCCAGGTCGTCGATAATTTCGGATCGCGCGGCTATGATCCGTTCCTGCGTAGCTACGACCCGTTCAGCCGCGGCTATTACAGCCCGTACGGTGCTTATGGCAGCCGCTTCGACCCGCGCTTCAACATCTATTACGGTCGGCCCTATTACAGCCGCTTCGGTTATGGCAGCCGCTACGCCTCGCCCTTCTATTACGGCTGGGACGACCCCTTCTGGTTCGGTGGTCGGGGCGTGCGC
>JANPKL010000042.1:0-11442 GCA_031425975.1 Sphingomonas sp. | reverse complement strand
GATGCCCTTCTTCCTCCACTTCCGCCCCGACTTCATGATCGAGGCGCTGCCCGGCACCGTGCCGGCGGGGGAAGAGCCCAAGTGGCCCCCGATCAGCAGCCATGATTACCTCATGGAGCGGCTGCGCGAGATCAAGCTGGCTTGACCAGTGATCCTTCATGGGTGAGGTCGGCGTAGAAGGCGTATTGCAACGTCACGGAATTCAATGGGAGCCCAGCGGACAAGTGCTGTCGGTCCAAGGTCGGCGAATCAATCTCGACAGCCGCTCCGTCGCCGTCTTGCAAGAACTTGCAGTCGAATTCGGGAAGAGGGTCAGCAAGGACGCACTCCTCGCAGCGGCCTGGCCGAACCAGGTCATTCACGAAAATTCACTGGCCAAGGCAATCAGCCGGCTCCGGCGCGCCCTTGAAGGATCGGGACTGGAGATCGTCGCCTCCTATGGCGTAGGCTATGTTCTGCGCGGCGCATCGTCCGAGCTGCGCGCGAAGGGTGAAGAGACTTCCCCGGCAGAGGTCTCCCCGCCGGACCCGGACAGCATCGCAATGTCCCTGTCCCCGATGCGCCTTGCCATTTTCGGGTCGGTATTCTTGCTCATTGCGGCAATCGGCCTCTTCCTCGCCGTCCGGGATACGAACCTGGACATCGCGGTTCGCGATGGGCCACCCATAACAAGTGATCCGCCGGGAGCCCGCGCGACAATCCTGTGGGTGGACGACAATCCCTCCAACAATCGGCTCGAAGTTGCCTTCCTCAAGCAGAAGGGGATTGCCGTTCATTTGGCCGAGACGACCGACGACGCCTTGAACCTCCTCAAGATCAACGATTACCGGCTGGTGGTGAGCGATCTCGGCCGCGGGGACGACCGGCTCGCCGGGCTCAAGATGACTCGGGCGATGAAGCAGGGCGGGCTGTCCGCCCCGGTGATCATCTACACGATTCGTCCGGATGATCCGGATCGCCAGCAGGAGCAGCGCAAGCTCATCGCAAGCTACGGCGTCCGCGAACTGGCCGTCACGCCCCAGGAAGTCCGGGCAAAGGTGCTTGCGCGTATCGAAGCGGACACCGCCGCTCGCTGAACTCCATTCGCTCTGGCGATTTCAGCCTTTTTCAGGATTGCGGGAAAGATTGCCGGAGCCTTGCCGGGCAAGTCCGACCGGACCGGCGACAGTGGACAGGCGAGGCAAGATCATGGCTTTCGAGTGGCGCACCTTGGCATCCGAGGACACCCTGATCGAAGAGCCCAGGCGGGCAACCTTCGACCATCCTTCCTTCCTGATCATCGACGGCGAACGCGTGACGGTCACCGTCCTCGATATTACACGCAAGGGTCTGCGGCTACGGGTGCCCGCGCCGGTCGTGGTCGGCGAGACCCTCGAGCTCGAGTTCGGCTGGTCGGGCTTCGTCCGGGTGCAGATCTGCGGGAGCGAAGGCAGCGAGGTGAATGCGCTGTTCCTCGATCTGCAATGAGGCAGCGATAAGAGACTTACGGGCGTCGCCGAACTGCCTAGCCGGCGTCGGACAGGTTCGCTGGACCAAAGCCATGCGGGATGAGCGCGGAGAGCATCAGCCGGTCGACCGTCGTGCCATCACCGCTGGCGCAGATGATTTCGAAGTCGCGGCCGGCCAATTGGCTGGCTTCGAGCAGGGCCTGGCGGCACCCGCCGCACGGGGTTACGCTCTGCGTCCCTTCCAGCGTCGCGCCCAAGCCGTTACCGCCCGCGACCGCGATGCGAGCGATCTGGTCGAGACCGAAGACATGCTGCGCGGTCGTCAGCGCGCTTTGTTCGGCGCAGATGCCGAGGCGGTAGCAGGCGTTTTCCATGTTGGCGCCGGTGACGAGCCGGCCGTCCGCGCTGAGAATCGCACATCCGACCGAGAAGCCGGAATAGGGGGCATAGGCCTTGAGCGCGGCGGCGCGGGCGGCGGCGATGAGGTCGGCGTCGGTCATGGGTGGTGTCTAGGCGGGCCCCGGCCCTTCGTCACCCCGGGCTTGACCCGGGGTCCCGCTTCTTTCTTCTGTGCAGGAGAGAAGAAGAAGCGGGACCCCCGGATCAAGTCCGGGATGACAGGGGTGAGATGAAATCGCATATACAGAAAGTCGAAGCCGCCACCCTCCAGGGCCGCCCATTACGCTATTTCGACCTCGTCATGGCGGCCTTCGTCACCATCCTCCTGCTGTCGAACGTGCTCGGCGCGGGGAAGGTCGCGACCGTCGACCTGCCGCTGATCGGCGACTGGCCGTTCGGCGCCGGCATCCTGTTCTTTCCGCTGGGCTATGTCATCGGCGACGTCCTGACCGAGGTCTATGGCTATGCCCGCGCGCGCCGCTGCATCTGGGTCGGCACCGCGGCGTTGCTGTTCATGGCGTTCATGAGCTGGGTGGTGGTCGCGCTTCCGCCCGCCGCCGACTGGACCGGACAGGCCGATTACGAGGCGGTGTTCGGCCAGGTCCCGCGGATCGTCTTCGCCTCGATCATTGCCTTCTGGGCGGGGGAGTTCGTCAATTCGGCCGTGCTCGCGCGGATGAAGGTGTGGACCAAGGGGCGCCATCTATGGTCGCGGACCATCGGCAGCACCGTTGCCGGTCAGGGTGTGGACAGTCTGATCTTCTATCCGCTCGCATTCTGGGGCGCGCCGGGCTGGAGTCACGCCCTCGTCATCAAGGTGCTGTTGACGCAATGGGCATTGAAAGTGGCCTGGGAGGTGATCCTCACCCCCGTCACTTATGCCGTGGTTGGTGCATTGAAGCGCCGCGAAGGACTGGATGTGTATGACGAAGCGACCGATTTCACGCCTTTTGCTGCTCGCGTCTAGCGCCGGTCTCGCCGCCTGCGCCACCACGTCGAGGGTCGCCGGGCCGGTTCCCCCCGCATCCCCGGTCGAAGTCCAGATCCTTGGCCTCAACGACTTTCACGGCAATCTCGAAGCGCCTTCGGATCCGGTCCCGCTGCGCAATGCCGATGGAACGGTGACCCGGATCCGTGCCGGGGGTGCGGCGCAGCTTGCCGCAACTCTCCAGCGCCTGCGCACCGGGCAGCAGAGCGTGACTGTTGCTGCTGGCGACCTGATCGGCGCGACTCCCCTGGTCTCGGCCTATTTCCTCGACGAACCGACGATCCGTGCGCTCAGCATGGCCGGGCTCGATTATGCCGCGGTCGGCAATCACGAATTCGACAAGGGCGGAGCCGAGCTCGTTCGGATGCAGAATGGCGGTTGCCAGCATCACACCAGCCGCATCCCTTGCCGGGTCGAGCCGCACATTGCGGCCTCGTTCCGTTATCTGGCTGCCAATGTGCTCAAGGTCGACGGGTCGAGCTTCCTGCCCGGCAGCGCAATCCGCCAGCTCGGTCCGGTCAAGCTCGGCCTGATCGGCATGACGCTGAGGGAGACCGCGACGTTGGTCACTCCTGCGGGAGTCGCCGGCCTGAGCTTCGCCGACGAGGCGGCCACCGCCAATGCGCTGGTCCCGGACCTGAAGGCGCAGGGTGCCGATACGATCGTGCTGCTGATCCATCAGGGCGGGCGCGTGCCGCCGGTTTATAATGCGCTGGGCTGCGACGGGCTGTCGGGGGAGATCCTGCCGATCCTGGGCAAGCTCGACCCCGCCATCCGGGTCGTCGTCAGCGGCCACACCCATCATGCTTATGCCTGCCAAGTCGAGGCCAATGGCGCGCCGCGGCTGCTGACCAGCGCGGGCAAGAACGGCTATCTGGTAAGCGACATTCGTCTGGTGTTCGATCCCGTTACGCGGCAGCTGCTGAGCAGCCGCGCGGCCAATGTGCCGGTGCTGGCGACGGGCGATCCGGCGGTTCAGGCGCTGGTCGATCGTTATGTCGCCGCCGCGCGGCCCGCTGCCGAGCGCGAGGTCGGCCGTATCGCCCGCCCGGCGCTCAAGGATGCCGACGATGGGGACAGTCCTGCCGGAGAACTGATCGCCGATGCCCAACTTGCGGCGACTCGCAGCGCCGATCGCGGCAACGCGCAGATCGCGTTCATCAACGGCGGCGGGGTGCGCACCGACCTGTATCCGCGCGAAGCCGGTCGCATCACCTACGGGCAGATCTTCGCGCTTCAGCCCTTCGGCAACAATCTGGTCGTCAAGACGCTGACCGGGGCACAGCTCAAGGCCGTGCTTGAGCAGGGCTTCCGGGTTACGAACGGCAAGGTAGAATTGCGCTCGCCGCTCATTCCGTCATCGGGTTTCGCATGGCGTTATGACCTGTCGCGACCCGAGGGCGAGCGGGTCACCGTTTTGCTGCTCGACGGCCGCCCGATCGACCCGGCGGGCCGCTATCGCGTCACGATCAACAATTTCCTCTCCAGCGGGGGCGATGGCTACAGCCTGTTCGCGCAAGGGACCGACGCATTCGACGCCGGGCTGGATCTTGACGCGCTCGAGGCCTGGCTGGCGACCAATCCGGCGGTGCCGGAGGGCAAGAGGATCAGTGGGAAATAATGTTCTCCGGCTTTTGCCGGAGAGCATTTTATCGCCGCGGCTTGACGAATTTGAGCGTCATCCGGTCGCTCTCGCCGATCGCCTGATATTTCGCGCGATCCTTGTCGCCGAGGCGATAGGTCGGGGGCAGGGTCCAGACGCCTTCGGCCCATTCGGCGGTGTCGCGCTTGTTGGCGTTGATTTCGCTCGATCCGGCGAAGCGGAAGCCCGCGGCCTCGGCCATGCGGCGCACGCTCGACACCTTCATGTAGCCGCTCGATTTCTCGCGCGCGATGTCGGCGCTTTCGGGCAGGCGATGTTCCTCGATGCCGAGCACACCGCCGGGTTTCAGCATGGCATACATCTGGCTGAAGGCGAGCGGGGCATAGGGCTTTTCGCCCATCGCCCAATTGTGGACGTTGCGGAAGGTGAGGACCACGTCGGCGGTTCCTGCCGGAACCCCCGTCTCGGTCGCGGCGCGGACCGGGAAGGCGGCGAGGCGCGCGCGACCGTAGAGCGCCTGGTCCTTCTCGATCAACTTGCGGAATCCGCCCATTCCGCGCTCCGGTGCCGCGGCATAATAAGTACCGCCGCCGTTCAGCACATAAGGCGCGACGATCTCGCTGTACCAGCCGCCGCCGGGGAAGATTTCGACCACCGTATGACGCGGGCGGACGCCGAAGAACGCAAGGGTGGCGGCCGGATTGCGATAGCGGTCGCGCAGGCGATTGGCTTCGCTTCGTGTCGGGCTGGCAACGGCAGCGGCGAGCGCACGTCGCTCCGCGTTGCTGGACAGCTGCGCCGAGGCGGGCACGGCGGGAGCGGCGAGCAGCGGCAGGCCGGCGGCGAGGAGAAGCAAGGCGAAGCGGCGCATGAGCGGGATCCTTGTCGGCGGGAATAAGAGGCTCCGGTCTTGCCCCGGCCTGGGGGCAGCGCGCAAGCCATCATCGGCGAATGGCGCTTCGTGTCCCGGAAACAGAAGTTTAACGCATCGCGGCGTAGGGCAGCCGGCATGTCGGCCTCATCCCCGCCCAACAGCCGTCGACGCCAGGCCGCAGCGTCCGCCACCTTGCTTTGGGCCGACGGTCCGATGCTGCTCGAAGCATTGCCGATCGCCGCCGCGATCCTCGAGCATGAGAATGGGGTCAGCCGGATCGCCGCGCATAACGGTCGCTTCGACGAACAAGTTCGCATCTCGACCGCCGGCTCGCTCGAGGCAATGACCGCGACCTGCCTCGAAGGCGACGGATTGATCGCCCAGGCCGTCAATCGCTGGTTCGAGACCGACGATGCCGCGCCCGACCTGGAATTTCGGGACGGTTCGGGCGTCACAGCGCGCTTCTACTGTCTGAAACTCGCCCCTTTGCCCTCGGCCGGCAAATGCCGCCGCGCGCTCGTGTCGGTGGTCGACCGAACCGCCGAAATCCAGGCCGAGCGCACGCTTCGCGCCGAAATGCTGCGCGACAGCCTGACCGGCCTCCCCAATCGCCTCGCCTTTACCGAAATGATCGAGGCCGCCGGGCGAGACGGGGGCGGGGCCGAGCCGCGCCCGGCCGATCACGCCGTGCTGGTCGTCGACATGCTGCGCTTCAGCCGCATTAACGAAAGCATGGGCAGCTTGGCGGGCGACGAATTGCTGATCACTTTCGCGCGGCGGCTGATCTCCGCCTTGCGCGCGGGTGACCGGCTTGCCCGGACCGGGGGCAATGAATTCGGCATCGTCGTGGCGCTGAAGCGCGGCATGCCCGACGCGCTCAAGGCCGCCGCCCGCATCCAGGAGGCCATGAGCACGCCGTTCCGGCTGAGCGAATTGGAGATCAAGGTCGAATGCGCGATCGGCATCGCCATGATGGCGCCCGGGCAGGAAGCCGAAGAGCTGTTTCGCAACGCCCAGTTCGCGGTCAAGCAGGCCAAGACCAGCGGGCGTCCGCAGGTCTACGAACCGCGCGAGGCGAGCCTGGCACGGCGTCGCTTCTCGATCGAGACCGAGCTTCGCCGCGCCATCGACCGCGATGCGCTGACCCTCGCCTACCAGCCGCTGATCGACCTTGCGACCGGCGAGGTCTCCGGCTTCGAGGCGCTCGCCCGCTGGAACCACGAGGACCGCGGAGAGATCGGGCCGTCGGAATTCATCCCGGTCGCGGAGGAAAGCGGACTGATCCTCAGCCTCGGCCGCTGGGCGATGGACAAGGCCGCGACCACGCTCGCCGGCTGGGACCTCGAGGCTGGCGAGACATTGCCGCTTTACGTCGGCGTCAACCTGTCCGCGATCCAGGTCGCGCGCGACGACATTGCGGCGATGGTCGCCAGCGCGCTGCGGTCGAGCGGCCTCACCGGCGATCGCCTGACTCTGGAATTGACCGAAAGCGCGATCGTCCAGGATCCGCGCCGCGCGACCCGTGTGTTCGATGCCTTGAAGGCGCTCGACGCGACCGTCGCGATGGACGATTTCGGGACCGGCTATTCCAGCCTCGCCTATCTTCAGCGCCTGCCGATCGACGTGCTCAAGATCGACCGCAGTTTCGTTTCGGGGATGATGGTCGACCCCGACAGTGTGGCGATCGTCCGCGCCGTGCTCAGCCTCGCCGATGCGCTGGGCATGTCGACCACCGCCGAGGGGATCGAGAGCCGCGAGCTGGCGACTACGCTGGCGGCGCTCGGCTGCGCATCGGGCCAGGGCTATTATTTCGCCAAACCACTCGCCGCCGACGCCGCACTCGACTTCTGGCGGGGACGCCGCCGTACTCGCTGAGGGATAAGCGAGAGGCCGCGCTTTCGTCGTTGCGTCGCCGCGCCATTGCGCTACACTCTTCGCGCTCGGCTCACTCGTGCTACGCGCTCCCAATCCTCACTCGTTCTGCACTTGTTCTTGTGGAACGAACGGTGTACATCACTCCGACACGGAGGCATCCGCCGCCAGTTGGACGAGGGAATAGGGGCTCATGGCAACGCAGCTGAAAGTCGTCGGTATGGGCGGGGATGCAGTGACACTGGACAGGCAGAAGGCGCTCGACGCCGCATTGGCGCAGATTGATCGCGCGTTCGGCAAGGGCTCGGCGATGAAGCTGGGCGAGCGGCCCAAGATGGAGGTCGAGGTGATCTCGTCCGGAAGCCTCGGGCTCGACATCGCGCTCGGCGTTGGCGGGCTCCCGCGCGGCCGGGTGATCGAAATTTACGGTCCCGAAAGCTCGGGCAAGACGACGCTGGCGCTGCACGTCATCGCCGAGGCGCAGAAGACCGGCGGGACCGCCGCCTTCGTCGATGCCGAACACGCACTCGACCCGGCCTATGCCAAGAAGTTGGGCGTCAACATCGACCAGCTGATCGTGTCGCAGCCCGACACCGGCGAACAGGCGCTGGAGATCGTCGATACGCTGGTGCGCTCGAACGCGGTCGACGTGCTGGTGGTCGATTCGGTCGCAGCGCTGGTGCCGCGTGCCGAGATTGAGGGCGAGATGGGCGACAGCCACGTCGGCCTTCAGGCCCGGCTGATGAGCCAGTCGCTGCGCAAGCTGACCGGCTCGATCAGCCGGTCGCGCTGCATGGTCATCTTCATCAATCAGCTGCGGATGAAGATCGGCGTGATGTACGGCAATCCGGAGACCACGACCGGCGGCAATGCGCTGAAATTCTACGCTTCCGTCCGGCTCGACATCCGCCGCACCGGACAGATCAAGGATCGCGACGATATCGTCGGCAACACCACCCGGGTAAAAGTCGTCAAGAACAAGGTCGCCCCGCCGTTCAAGCAGGTCGAATTCGACATCATGTACGGCGAGGGGATCAGCAAGGTCGGCGAGATCCTCGACCTGGGCGTCAAGGCCGGGGTGGTCGACAAGTCGGGCGCCTGGTTCAGCTACGACAGCATCCGCATTGGGCAGGGCCGCGAGAACTCGAAGACCTATCTCAAGGAGAATCCCGAGATCATGGCCCGGATCGAAGCCGCCATCCGCCGTGGCAAGGACGAGATCGGTGACGCGCTGATGGTCGGCCCCGACGCGGAAGACGACGCCTAGGCACGATGAATTAATCAGCTCCGGGGGGAGCACGGACGGCCAATGATGCCGATGCCCCCCCTGCTTGATGTTTCAGATCGACAGATTCGATCTGAGGGAAAGATGGGCGCTTTGTCTGTCACGGCGGTCTTCAGCTTGCCGACAGGCTGGAACGACGAGGCTGTGCGGGCATTCGTCTCATCAGACTGCTCCGGAGAATAGATCATGCGCCTTTCCCTGCTACTCCTCGCGTCGTCGCTCGCCCTCCCTGCCGCCGCGCAGGTCGCTCCGATGGCCAATATCGCGGAGATGGCCACCACGCCTTTGGTCAAGCTGCAGATTTCCGAGACGCTGCGGACCCCGCCCGACGAGGCCAGCATCACTGTCGGCACGCAGTCGCGTGCACCGACCGCCACTGCGGCGGCCGCTGCGAACAAGGAGAAGACCGAGCGGCTGCTCGCCACCATCCGGCGCGCAGGGCTGCGCGAACGCGACATCCAGACGCAGGGCATCCAGCTCAGCCCTGAGTATAATTACGTCAACGAGCCTGCCACCGGGCGCGGGCGGCAGGTCTTCAATGGCTATGTTGCGAGCAATTCAATCCTCTTGAAGACGCGTGACATCCCCAAGCTTACCGCGCTTCTCGATACGCTCACCACCGCCGGCGCGGACACCGTCTATGGCCCGAATTTCAGCATCTCCGACCCGCTGCCCCTACGCAGCGAGGCGCGGAAGCGGGCGCTGGCGCGGGGCGAGGCCGAGGCCCTCGAATATGCCCGCATCCGCGGCTTCACGCGCGTGACCCTGCTGTCGGTCGAGGAAGGGACGAGCTATCGCGGGACCGACATCGTCGTCACCGCCAGCCGGATGAGCCAGGCCGAACGCGGCCCGCCGCCTCCGCCAGCGGCGCTAAGTGACGGCGGGATCGTCGCCCCGGGGCAGCTCGAGACGGGCGTTTCGCTCAACCTCATCTATCGAATGGAGCGTTGACCGGAACGATGCCGCACGGGCTATGATTGTAGGATTTCAGCGCCTAACGGACCGCGGTCATGCAGTCGGCAGCTTTGAAAACCATATCCACGCGGTGCCGTACAAGCGAACAAACCGAACGAAGCGAATTCGCCCAGGTTGTTCGCTTATTTGGACTTAAAGGCAGCTTTCCAGATACGGCTGGTCGAAGCCGTACTGCTTGGCTTTCTCGAGCGTGTAGGGGCGCAGGCCCATCGAGCGATATTCGCCGATGATCTTGCCGTCCGCGGTCTCGTCCAGATATTCGAATTTGAACAATTCCTGCGTGACGATGACTTCGCCCTCCATCCCGATGACCTCGGTGATGTTGGTGGTCCGGCGCGAACCGTCGCGCAGGCGCTTGACCTGGACGATGAGATCGACCGAGTCGGCGATCTGGCGCGAAATGGCCTCCTTCGGGATCTTGATGTCGCCCATCATCACCATGTTCTCCATACGCGCGAGGCATTCGCGCGGGGAGTTGGAGTGGAGCGTCGCCATCGATCCGTCGTGGCCCGTGTTCATCGCCGCCAGCAGGTCGAACGCTTCCTGGCCGCGGATTTCGCCCAGGATGATGCGGTCGGGACGCATGCGCAACGCGTTGATGACGAGGTCGCGGATGGTGATCGCGCCCTGGCCCTCGAGGTTGGGCGGGCGGGTTTCGAGCGGTAGCCAGTGCGGCTGCTGCAGCCGGAGCTCGGCCGCATCCTCGATGGTGATGACGCGCTCGCCCGGGTCGATCATCTTCGACAAGGCGTTGAGCATGGTCGTCTTGCCCGAGCCGGTGCCGCCCGAGATGACGATGTTCATGCGCGACGCGCCGGCGATCTTGAGGCAGGTCGCCATCTTCTCGGACATCGAGCCAAAGCCGCGCATCATGTCGAGCGTGATCGGCTTTTCGGAGAATTTACGGATCGAGATGGCGGTCCCGCGCAGGGACAAGGGCGGGATGATGACGTTGACGCGGCTGCCGTCCTGGAGACGGGCGTCGGCCAGCGGCGTGGTCTGGTCGACGCGGCGGCCGACCTTGTTGACGATCCGCTGGGCGATCTGGAACAGATGCTCCTCGTCGCGGAACTGGATCTGGGCGAGCTCGAGCTTGCCCTTCTTTTCGATGAAGGTCTGGTCGGGACCGTTGACCATGATGTCGCTGATCGCCGGGTCGGCGAGCAGTTCCTCGAGCGGCCCGAGGCCGAGCAATTCGTCGACCAGCACCTTTTCCAGCGCGAATTGCTCGCGCCGGTTGAGGTTGATCTTGAGCTCGCCCAGCACCTCGCCGATGATCGGGCGGAATTCCTCGGCCAGCTCGTCCTTGCCGAGCGTCGCGGCGGCTTCGGGATCGACCCGCTCGAGCAGCCGGGGCAGGACCTGTTCCTTGATCCGGTGGACGCTGGCCTCGAACCCCTCCTGGCGCGACGAACCCGATTCGGCCGAACCGTTCATGCGGTTGTTGAGGCGGTCCATCGCGCCCAGCTGCGGCGCGTTGGGATCGGCGCTTTCGTCCGGCGCTTCTTCCTCGTCGAGCGGCGGGAATTGCTCGCCGCCCGCCGCGCCGCCCTTCATCGGACGCGCGACGCCGAAGCTGGGTCGTCCACCGCCGCCTCCGCTGCCGTTAAGGCCGCTGCGCTTGCCGAATGCGTTCATGCCGGTTTTGTATCCCACTGTCTGCGCAAGGTCGTGAAAGTGGTTGATGCCACGCAAACTTTGCCAAAAAGCTAATCGGAGCGCGCTTTGTTAACGGCGGGGTAGGGATGGGGCAGCGCTCTCCTCGGTAAACGGACTTGCTTCGGCATGAGCGGCGGCAAAGGCGCGGGCGGCGGCTGGCGACGCGTAACGATAGAGGCAGAGTGCCGCCTGGCGATCGCTCAGCGGGTTGTGATTGCCGAGCCGGGTGGAGGCGACGACGCGCAGGGCGCCGGGCACAAGGGCGAGCACGTCGGCGCGGGCGCAGGCGTCGCGGGTGCGCAGGAGAAGCAAGGGGCGGGTCCCGTCGGCAAGCGGGAG
>JANPKL010000041.1:0-6194 GCA_031425975.1 Sphingomonas sp. | reverse complement strand
CAGGGCCAGGCTTCCCTCGGCGGCGGGAGCCAGTCGGCCGGCATGTCCGCTCCTCCCGCGATCAGCGAGCCGGCCCCGCCGCCCACTGCCGCCTCCACCCCGGTCCGCGACCCGCTCTCGCCCCTCTGAAGCCCTTGTGTTGCCTACGAGCAACACTATCTTCCCCGGCAGGCAAAGGGGAAGCTCACCGGTATGGACTTCGAGAAATTTACCGACCGCGCGCGTGGGTTTATCCAGGCAGCGCAGACCATTGCAGTGCGGGAGCATCACCAGCGGATTGCGCCCGCGCATCTGCTGAAGGCGCTGCTCGACGACGATCAGGGAATGGCGGCCGGACTGGTCAAGGCGGCCGGCGGGGACCCGCTCGCCGCCCGGCGCGAAGCCGATGCCCTGGTCGCAAAGCAACCCGCCGTGACCGGATCGGGCGCGACCTCCGCCCCAGCGCTCGACGGCGACACCATCCGCCTGCTGGACAGCGCCGAGCAGGTCGCGCAAAAGGCTGGGGACAGCTTCGTCACGGTCGAGCGGATGCTGCTGGCGATGGCGCTGGCCAAAGGCAGCGGAGTCGCCGATGCGCTTGGCCGTGCGGGGGTCGAACCGCAGGCACTCAACGCCGCCATCGAAACCCTGCGCAAGGGCCGCAACGCCGACACCGCGGGGGCGGAGGATCGCTACGATGCGCTCAAGAAATTCGCCCGCGACCTCACCGCCGCCGCCCGCGCGGGCAAGCTCGATCCGGTCATCGGCCGCGACGAGGAGATCCGCCGCACCATCCAGGTGCTGGCGCGGCGGACCAAGAACAATCCGGTGCTGATCGGTGAGCCAGGTGTCGGCAAGACCGCGATCGCCGAAGGCCTCGCCCTGCGCATCGCCAATGGCGATGTCCCCGACGGGATCAAGGGCCGCGCACTCCTCAGCCTCGACATGGGCTCGCTGATCGCGGGTGCCAAATATCGCGGGGAATTCGAGGAACGGCTCAAGGGCGTGCTCGACGAGGTCAAGCAGGCCGAGGGCGACATCATCCTGTTCATCGACGAAATGCATGTGCTGGTCGGCGCCGGCAAAGGCGAGGGGGCGATGGACGCCTCCAACCTGCTCAAGCCCGCGCTCGCCCGCGGCGAACTTCACTGTATCGGCGCGACGACGCTCGATGAATATCGCAAGCATGTCGAGAAAGACCCGGCGTTGCAGCGTCGCTTCCAGCCGGTGCTGGTGGGCGAGCCGACGGTCGCGGACACCATTTCGATCCTGCGCGGGCTCAAGGACAAATATGCGCTTCATCACGGGATCAACATCACCGACGGCGCGCTGGTCGCGGCAGCGACGCTGAGCAATCGCTACATCACCGACCGCTTCCTCCCCGACAAGGCGATCGACCTGATGGACGAGGCCGCCTCGCGGCTGCGGATGGAGGTCGAGAGCAAGCCCGAGGAGATCGAGAATCTCGACCGGCGGATCATCCAGCTCAAGATCGAGCGCGAGGCGCTCAAGAAGGAGACCGACAAGGGCTCGCGCGACCGGCTGGTCATCCTCGAAAAGGAGCTCGCCAATCTCGAGCAACAGTCGGCCGAGCTGACCGGCCGCTGGCAGAGTGACAAGGAAAAGATCGCCGCCGAGGGGAAGTTAAAGGAGCAGCTCGACGGCCTTCGGCTCGAGCTCGAGCAGGCGCAGCGCGGCGGCGACCTCGCCCGCGCCGGCGAGCTGCAATATGGCCTCATTCCCGAGGTCGAGCGCCGGATCGCAGAGGCTAACGACAGTCAGGCCAATGCCATGCTTCGCGAGGAAGTCACCGCCGAGGACATTGCGGCCGTGGTGAGCCGCTGGACCGGCATTCCGGTCGAGCGGATGCTGGAAGGCGAGCGCGAGAAATTGCTCCAGATGGAGCAGATCATCGGCAAGCGGGTCATCGGCCAGGCCGAGGCGGTCAAGGCGGTCTCGACCGCTGTCCGCCGCGCCCGCGCCGGGCTGCAGGATCCGGGCCGACCGCTGGGCTCGTTCCTGTTCCTCGGGCCGACCGGCGTCGGCAAGACCGAACTGACCAAGGCGCTGGCCGAATTCCTGTTCGACGATTCCAGCGCGATGGTCCGCATCGACATGAGCGAGTTCATGGAGAAGCACAGCGTTGCCCGGCTGGTCGGCGCGCCTCCGGGCTATGTCGGCTATGAGGAGGGCGGCACGCTGACCGAGGCGGTGCGACGGCGGCCCTATCAGGTGGTCCTGTTCGACGAGGTCGAAAAAGCCCATTCGGACGTCTTCAATATCCTCCTCCAGGTGCTCGACGACGGGCGACTGACCGACGGCCAGGGGCGCACGGTCGACTTCACCAACACGCTCATCATCCTGACCTCGAACCTTGGCAGCCAGCTTCTTGCCAGCCTCGGCGAGGACGAGCCGGCGGAAAAGGTCGAGGCGCAGGTGATGGACGTGGTGCGCGGCCATTTCCGGCCCGAATTCCTTAATCGACTCGACGACATCATTCTCTTCCACCGCCTGTCGGCAAGCCACATGGCGCCGATCGTCGACATCCAGGTCGGGCGTCTGGAGCGCCTGCTGGAGGAGCGCGGGATCGTGCTCGATCTCACTCCCGCGGCGCGCGCCTGGCTCGGGCGGGTGGGTTACGACCCCGTCTATGGTGCCCGGCCGCTCAAGCGCGCGGTCCAGCGCTATTTGCAGGACCCGCTGGCTGACGCGATCCTGGCCGGCCGGGTGCGCGACGGCCAGGCAGTGCACGTCGACGAGGGCGACGGCGCGCTCGTGCTGACCCCGGCCGAGGAGGGCGCGGCCGCCTAGCAGCCGGTGGGATTGCTCCCGCAGCCGACGACCAGCCCGCGATCCTGCATCCGGGTCGCCGAATCGCGATTGTCGCCGTCGAGCCGGGCCCATTCCTCGACGGTCCGGCATTCCTTGGTGAAGCGCGCCAAGCTGCCCGTCACCGGCTGCTTGCGGCAGCGAATGACTTTGCCGGGTTCGACCACAGGCTGCGACGCATGGGCGCCGGTCGGGTTTGCTGCGGCGGCGAGCAGCAGCGCGGCGGTGGTCAGAAGCATGACGGCCCTTTCCTGGTGAAGCGTGGAAACTATGCTCGTGGGATAGCTGAAGCAAGCGCTGGCCAAGCCGGTGCGTCGGCTTTACCGGCGCGGTAATGGCGGACGCCTCCTTCGACGATGCGATGCGCGCAGCGGTGGCGGCGCTGGGCCGCGGCGACCTGCCCGGGGCAGAGCAGGGCTTTGCCGCTGCGTCCCGTACCGACCCCACGCACGGCGATGCCTGGTTCAACCTCGCCTGGGTCCAGCGCGCGCGCCGCCGCTTCGTGCCTGCGCTCGAAAGCTATGCGAGCGCGCTTGCGGTCGGCGTCGCCGGTCCGGAGGAAGCGCATGTCAACCGCGCCGCCATCCTTGCCGACCATTTGTTCAGGCCGGCCGAGGCCGAGGCCGAGTTCCTGCACGCGCTCAAGCGGCATCCCGATTATGGCCCTGCCCTGCTTGGCCTCGCGCAGCTGCACGAGGATGAGGGTGCCATCGATGCCGCCCGCGAGGCTTATGACCGCCTGCTGCGCCGCGACCCCGCCAACGGACGGGCACTGGCAAGGCGCGCCCTGCTCGACCTTCCCGCCGAGGGCGGCGCCGCCCTTGCCGCACGGCTCGCTCCTCTGCTCGAAGTTGCCCGCCAACCCGAGGACCGCGCCGAACTGCTGTTCGCGCTGGCGACGGCGCTCGACGCCGCCGATCGCTATGCCGAGGCCTTCGCCACCCTCGGCGAGGCCAATGGAATAGCGCAGCGATTAAGCCCCGCCCGCTATGACCCTGCCGCCTTTGCCGGTTCGGTCGATCGTCAGATCGCCGCCTTCGCCGCACCATTCGCGCCCGCGCTGCAAGGGCCGGCTTCACCGATCTTCATCTGCGGCCTGTTTCGCTCGGGTTCGACGCTGGCCGAGCAGATCCTGGCTCGCCACTCCGCCATCGTCGCCGCGGGTGAGTTGGAAGCCATCCCCGCGCTCGCCGCCGGGATCGCCGCCTATCCGCAGGGCGTTGAAAGTCTGAGCCCTGCCGCGCGCTCTGCGCTCGCCGATCGCTACCGGGCCGAGGCCGCGCTGGCCGCGCCTGGCCCCGGCCGCCGCACCGACAAGCGCTGCGACAATTTCCTGCACCTCGGGCTGATCGCGACTCTGTTTCCCGACGCGGCCATCGTTCACACCCGCCGCCACTCGCTCGACAATCTGCTCTCCACCCTCTTCCTGCGCTTCGGCGACGGGGTCGCCTACGGTCATCGCTGGCAGGATGCGGTCCATCACGCGATCCAGCAGCAGCGGCTGATGGCGCATTGGCAGCAAGTCATGGGCGCGGCCATCCACGATCTCGACTATGACGCGCTGGTCCGCGCACCGCGCCCGACCCTCGACCCGCTGCTCGGCTTCCTCGGGCTGGACTGGGACGACCGCCTGCTCTCCGGCGGAGTCGGCGGCGCGGTCCGCACCGCCAGCAACTGGCAGGTGCGCCAGCCCCTCCACGCCCGCTCCTCGGGCCGCTGGCGTCATTACGCCGATCAACTACGTGACGCCTGCGCCGCCTTCGCCGACGCCGGGATCGCCCTAACCGATTAGGCGCGGGGGGCGACCAGGCCCTGGTCGGCAATCGCGAACAGCCGCGTCAAGCGCTCCTGCTCCGCGGCGGTGAGATGCGGGTTCCAGACGTCGAAGATCAGCACGATCCGTCGGGCATCGCTGCGATTCCACGCCTCGTGCTCGATCGTATCATCGAACGCGAAGGCCTCGCCCTCGCGCCACGCCCGGGTCTCCCCGCCAACCCGGAACTCGCACCCCTCGGGCACCACCAGCGGCAAGTGTACGATGGCGCGCGTGTTGGTGACGCCCGTATGCGGCGGGATGTGCGCGCCGGGCTGGAGGATCGAGAAGAACACGCTCGGCGCCTTGCCCGGAATTTGGCTCATTGGCGCCAGTTCCAGCGCTGCCGTCGTCTCGGGACAGGCCGCGCAGACCGCGTCGTTGCGCACGCCATACTCCCACAGGAAAGCGGCACCCCAGTCGAGGCTTTCGTCCAGCGGCGACCATTTGTTGGCGGGCGTCCCTTTTGGCTGGCGCACATAAGGGCGGATCGCTGCATCCTTGCTGGCGAGCAGCGCCAGCGCCTCGGCCTGAATCGCGGCGGTGCGCGCCTCGATCGCCTCGAACCAGGGAAAGTGCCTGCGGTCGAAAAACTCGTCGGCGGGAAGAAAGGGATAATGGACCCCGTGGCAGTCGTTCGCGAACACCCGCCGCCGCCCCAGCATGACGTCGACCGCAGCCCGGAAGCGGCGCGCGTCCTCGGCTTCGAAATCATCACCAAGCTCTTCGGAGATGGCCAGCGCGAAAACCTGGTTATGCCGCTCGAGAAATGCCTGCCCGCGCGTCAACGCATCGACGGCGAGCGGCGGCCGTTGCTCCATGCCCAGCGCCAGCTGCACCACCGCGCTCCAGCGCGGGGCGGCGCGCGACAACAGCCCCTGCCGCTCGAACAACTCGGCCAATCGCAGATTGGCGAGGAAATGGCGCGCGTCGAGCGCCAGCGCCGCCTCCAGCGCGGCCTCTTCCCCCGCTTCGTCGGCGAGCCGGCGACAAGCGGTGGCCAGGTTGATTTGCAGCACCGGCTCGTTCGCGTCGAGCTGGGTGGCGCGAGCGAAGGCGTCGGCCGCCTCGGAGTAGCGGCCGGCGGCAAGCGCGGCCATGCCCTGCTGGTTGTGGATGCGCGGATCGTCGGTCGAACTCATGCGATCAGGGCTAGAAGCGCCGTCCCGACGAGGCAAGCGGCGGACCCGCCTTGAAGCGCGCCCCCCGCTCGCGCATGACGACGGGCATGACGCGCCTCGGACCCGAATGGCTGGCCCATCGCTACGACCCCGGCCATGATGCCGTGCACTTTCGTGCCGTCGACCGCGCGACCCGCACGCGCGTCCCCTTCCTGACCGACGAGGAGTTTGGCGGCCCCGGCACGCCGCAGGTGCTGCGCCGGGCCGACCTCGCCGCCTTGCGCAGCGCCGCCGGACCGCTGCATTTCATTTTCCACTCGGCTTATTGCTGCTCGACCCTGCTCGCCAATGCCTACGACCGGCCGGGCAGCGCGCACAGCCTGAAGGAGCCGGTCATCCTCAACGACCTGGTCGGCTGGCGCCATCGCGGGGCCGATCCGCAGGCGCTAGGC
>JANPKL010000040.1:0-8220 GCA_031425975.1 Sphingomonas sp. | reverse complement strand
CGATGGCTCTTACCGCACCGGCCCTCGCCCAGCCCTCCAAGGGCAATAATGGCGGAAGCAAGGGCGGCGGCAACGCGCCCGCCAAGGTCGAGCGCGGCAATGGCGGCGGCGGCCAGGCCCAGCGCGCCGAGCGCCAGCAGGATCGCGCTCCGAAGCAGCGTGACGTGCGTGCCGCCCGTTCGAAAGACATTGATCGTCGCCATGTCCGCGAGGAGCGTCGCGAGGATCGCGGCCAGCAACAGCGCGAGGTCCGCGTCGATCGCGACCGCCGCGACGGGCGCGATGCGGTTGTCCGTGTGCAGGAAGCGCGCGGCCAGGACCGCGCCGATTTCCGCCGCGTCGACTACGACCGCCGCGACGAGCTTTTCGTCAGCAATGCATTTCGCTCGACCGGGTTGATCGACGGCTGCCCCCCGGGCCTCGCCGCCAAGAATAATGGCTGCCTTCCGCCGGGTCAGGCGCGCAAGCTGATCGGAAATGCCGTTCCCGCCACGCTCGGCGGCGCCCTGCTGCCCTCGCTCTATCGCAGCTGGTATCCGGACAATGACGATTATTTCTACCGGACCGAAGGCGACTACGTCTATCGCATCGACCGCGACCGTAATCTCGTCGACGGCTTCTTTCCGCTCTACGACGATTACAGGGGGGCTTATTACGTCGGCGCAGCTTACCCGCAGGATTACCTCGGCACCTATAATGTGCCGGTGCAATATCAGCCCTGGTATGCCGACAATGGCGACGATTATTACCGCTACGGCGACGGGGCCATCTACCGTGTCGACCGCCAGGGCGGATTGATCGAGGGGATCGTGTCGCTGCTGGCGGGCGACCTCGCGCTCGGCCAGCCGCTGCCGAGCGGCTATGACGCCTATAACGTTCCCTACGCCTACCGCGATCGCTATGCCGACAGCGATGATGCGCTCTACCGTTACAACGACGGTTACATCTACCAGGTCGATCCGACCACGCGGCTGGTCCAGACCATTGTGGAGACGCTGATCTGATGCGAACCTTGTTGACGACCGCGGTCGGTTCCGCCGCTCTCCTTCTGGCCGCTTGCGGGCAGGGGACCGGCGGCGACAATGTTACCGCTGCGGCCCCCGAGCGGGCGGGCGCCGACAGCGCCAAGGAGGCCGAGGGCCGGCTCGCGGGCGTGTTGGGCGGGGATCCGCGCTTCACGGCGCTGCTTGCCGCCGCCGGGATGACCCCGGTGCTCGAGGGCAAGGAGCCCTATACCGTGCTTGCCCCGACCGCCCAGGCGCTCGACGCATTGCCTGCTGGCAGCATCGAGCGGTTGAGCCAGCCAGACGCACGGGTCGAGCTGACCGGATTGCTGCGCCGCCATATCCTGCCTGGCACCATTCTCGCCGACGACCTCGCCAAGGCGGTCGCGGCTGGCGGCGGCAAGGCCACCGTCGCCTCGCTGGCGGGCGAACCCTTGACCGTGACCCGCGACGGCAGCGGTTTCCGGATTGCCGACTCGAGCGGCAAGGGCGCCCGGATCGCGGGCAACCAGCGCATGGCGAGCAATGGCGTGATCCACGATATCGACGCCGTTTTGCCTGCGCCGACACGAACCGGGTCCGAAACGAACTAAGCCTGCCCTCTTGGCCGGTGGTGTTGCTCCGGAGTGGATGCAACGAAGCTGGTTAATGCGGAACAAAGTGCAATGTCCCTGGGGCCGGATCCGCCAGGGTTATTGATCATGCTTCGCGTCTCGCGCTCTTTGCCGACGATCGGATTGGCTTTCGCCGCCGCGGCCTTGATGTACGCGCTTGCCACGCTCGGCATCGAGATGACCCGCTTTACCGGGCGCTTGGCGACCGTCTGGGTTGCGAATGGCGTGCTCATTGCCCTCCTGCTGCGTCAGTCGCGCGACCGTTGGCCGCTGTTGCTGATCGGCGTTGCGGCGGGCAATGTCGCGGCAGGTCTGACGGTTGGCGATGCGGTGCCGTTGGCGATTGCGTTGGCTGGGTGCAATCTGCTTGAAATCTGGTTCGTGGCCACCCTTCTTTCGCACCGGTTGAAGCCCCAGGGTGCCATCGAATCGCTCGAACAGCTCAGCTGGATGGGCGCGCTGGCCATCCTTGGCCCGTTGCTTTCCACTCCGCTTGCCGGGCTCTCGCTCGGCCTCTTCGCTGCGAGTCCCGAATCCAGCCCGATGATCCACTGGTTCGTCGCCGACGCGCTCGGGATCATGGTCGTCACGCCCCTGTTGCTGACGCTGACCGGTCCGCAAATCCGATGGCCGGAAGGCCGCTTGCTCGAATTTGCACTGCTTGCGGCCTTGGCCGGAGTGACGACCTTCTGGGTGTTTTCGAATCGGGCATCCTCGTTGTTCCTCGTCACGCCGCTCCTCGTGTTCGCCGCGATTCGCTTGCGGCTCGATCGGGCAGCGATCCTGGTGACCCTGGTCTGCACGGTCGCCGTCGTCATGACCTTGCTCGGCCACGGTCCGCTCAACGATCCGGAGCTGTCGGACAGCCTCCGCAATTATCTCCTTCAGGCGTTCATGGCGACGACCGTGATGCTGACCCTGCCAGTCGCCGCGCTGGGCCTCGAGCGCCAGCGTGCCACGGCCGACCTGCGCGCGCGGGAGGCCGATTATCGCCTGCTCGCCGATCATGGCAGCGACCTCGTGATGCGCCTTTCGGCCAATGGGCAGGCCGAATTCATCTCTTCTGCCTCGATTCGCCTGCTCGGGGTGCCACCGGGCGACCTGCGCGGTGCCGCGCTTGCCGAACGGATTCACGGCGATGACCTCCCCAAATACGCCGCCGCCCTCGAACGGGTTCGTCGCAACGGCGAGGCCGTGTCCTGCTTCAGGATGCGCCATGCGCGCGGCGACGATCGCTGGATCGAGGCTCATCTCCGCTCGTCGAGCGGGCCATCGGATGCGGATATTGCCGCGGACCGGCCGATCATCGCCAGTCTGCGCGACGTGCATCAGCGCCGCAGCGCCGAGATCATGGCATCCGAAAGCGCGGTCAAGCTGCGCGAAACCAACCGCCTGCTGCTGATGGCCGAGGAACTGGCTGCGCTCGGTCACTGGATGGTCGATCCGGTCACGCGGCAGATCGTCTTGTCGGCCGAGGCCGCGTTGCTGATCGACCTGCCACAGGTCGTGATCAGCCCGACCGCATTGTTGGCGATGATCGATCGTCACGACCGCCGCGACCTGCTGCGCAGCCTGGTCCTCGCCCGCCGCCGGCCTGACCCGGTCGAATGCGTGGTCCGGGTCACCGTCCGCGAACAGGAGCGGACGCTCCTCGTCCGGCTGCAACTCTCGGGAGAGGATCGTTCCCAGGCACTATTCGGCGTGATCACCGACATCACCGACAAACTCGCCGCGCAGCGCCGTCTGGTCGTCGCGCTGCAGGAAGCACGGTCGGCGGCCTTGTTCCGAAGCCAGTTCCTGGCGACGATGAGCCACGAAATCCGGACCCCGATGACGGGTGTCATCGGAATGATCGAGCTGCTTTCCAGTGACTTGCCGGATAGCGAACGGCAGATCTACCTCGACACTTTGCGCCATTCCGCCGACGTGCTCATGGCTGTGCTCAACGACATCCTCGATTTCAGTAAAGTCGATGCCGGCCATCTTGCGATCGCAGACGAGCCGTTCGACCTTGGCTTGTGCCTGCAGACGACCCTGCGCCTGTTCGACCGGGCGGCCTCCAGCCGCGGTCTTGGCCTGCGCCTCGTTTCTCCCGCGCCTGGACAAATCTGGTTGCGCGGAGATGCGCTCCGCCTGCAGCAGGTTGTCAGCAATTTGCTCGCCAATGCAATCAAGTTCAGCGAGCGCGGAGAGGTGGCGTTGTGCTGCACGATCCAGCGGCGCGCGGGAAGTCGGCAGGCCTTGCGGATCACGGTCGAGGACAAGGGCGCAGGCATCCCCGCGGCGACGCTCGATCGGTTGTTCGAGCCTTTCGTCCAAGGCGAAGGTGTCGACCAGCGTGGGGGAACGGGGCTCGGCCTGGCGATCAGTCGCCGCCTGGTGCACGCGATGGGCGGCACGATCGAGGTCCATTCGGTCGAAGGGCGCGGTTCGACCTTCACCATCGCGCTGGACCTGCCTGTGGCCGAGCCTTTGCCGACTCCGCGCCCGGTTGATGTCGCGCAAGGAGGAAGCCGCTCGCTCGACCTGCTCCTGGCGGAGGATAATCCGGTCAATCAGCTGCTGGTCACAGCCCTGCTCAAGCGAATGGGCCACCGAGTGACCTGCGCCGCCGATGGCGACCTTGCATTGCTGAGGGCGGACGAACGACGCTTCGACCTCATTCTCATGGACATGCAGATGCCGCGCCGGGATGGTCTGTCCACTACCGCCGCGATCCGCGCCGGCAACGGACCGAACGCAAAAACCCCCATCATTGCCCTTACCGCCGATGCCGCGGCCGAGCGCCGGTCGCTCTATGTCGGCAATGGTATCGACGCCTTGCTGACCAAGCCGATCAGTAGTGCAGCGCTGGCCGCCGCTCTCGTCAGCCACACGAGCACCGATCGCGCGCCGGAAACCAGTGGCGCCACGACCGGTGAGCCTCGCACTCCGCTCGACGATCGCACTCTGGCGGAGGTGCGCTCGATGCTCGGACCGGCGCGGCTCGACGACCTGCTTGAAATGTTATCCTGCGAGCTGGAGACGCGACCTAAGTCGATCCGTGAAGCGCTGGCCGACCACGACCTGGAGCGGGCCACGGCGGAGGCGCACAGCCTGAAGGGGGCTGCGGCCAATCTTGGCGCACGAGAAGTGGCTCAGGCTGCGGCCGGCCTCGAAGACGCGATCGCTGCTGCGGCGATGGGGAACAGGTCGGGGATCGCTCCCGCGATCCGCGAGCTTGCCAAGGCGGTCGCCGCCGCGCAGCACGTTCTTGCCCTGCGTAATCCCAGGCAAAGCCTCGCCGTCGGGGCCTGAAACGCATACCGGGGTCATGCCGGCGCGACGACATTGACCGAACTTCCCTCCGGTGCCTGGCGCAGTCGCAATCAGCCCCTTCCAAGCCCCTCTTCCCCCGCTATAACGAGCATCGAGAACAATCGCCGGGCGACGCTTTTCGCGTTTCGCCGGCACCGGGGCAAAGGGCATCCAGCGCAATGAAGGCGACCATCGAACGGGCCACTCTCCTCAAGAGCCTCAGCCACGTCCAGTCGGTGGTCGAACGCCGCAACACCATTCCGATCCTGTCCAACGTTCTGCTCGATGCGCGCGAGGATGGTTCGCTGCGCCTGATGGCCACCGACCTCGACCTCCAGGTCGACGAAACCGTCTCCGCCAACGTCAGCCAGGCCGGCGCGACGACGGTGTCCGCGCACACTTTCTTCGACATCGTCCGCAAGCTGCCCGAGGGCAGCCAGGTCGAATTGTCGGCTGCCGACGGCAAGATGCAGGTGGTCGCCGGCCGTGCCCGCTTCAACTTGTCGACGCTGCCGCGCGACGACTTCCCGGTGATTGCCGAAGGCGAACTGCCGCACCGCTTCGAATTGCCCGCCGCGACGCTGCGCCAGATCATCGACAAGACCAAGTTTGCCATCTCATCCGAAGAGACGCGATATTATCTGATGGGGATCTTCCTCCACATCTCGGACGATCAGCTCAAGGCCGCCGCGACCGACGGCCACCGCCTCGCCCGGGTCACCGTACCCAAGCCCGAGGGCGCCGACGGCATGCCCGACGTGATCGTGCCCAAGAAATGCGTGCTCGAATTGCGCAAGCTGCTCGACGAGGTCGAGGGCACGGTCGAGGTGTCGCTGTCGGCCTCCAAGGTCCGCTTCGCCGCCGGCCATGCGGTGCTGACCAGCAAGCTGATCGACGGCAGCTTCCCCGATTACAATCGGGTCATTCCGACCGCCAACGACAAGTTGCTCAAGCTCGATCCCGCAAGCTTCAGGGCGGGCGTCGACCGGGTCGCGACCATCGCCAGCGAAAAGACCCGCGCAGTCAAGATCAGCCTCGACCGCGATCGGGTCACCCTGTCGGTGACCAGCCCTGAAAACGGCCTCGCCACCGAGGAGCTCGCCGCAGACTATAGCGCGGACAGTCTCGAGATCGGTTTCAATGCCCGCTACCTGCTCGACATTCTGGGCGAGATCGACGGCGACACGGTCGAAGTCCATCTGGCTGACGCCGCGGCGCCAACACTCTTGCGCGAGAACGACAAGTCGAACGCGCTCTATGTACTGATGCCGATGCGGGTCTAAGCGAGCCGCACCCTCCGGGGGGGGGGGGACGCTTCATTCTTGGCGTGTTGCCAGGATGAATGGGTCGAGCCGGTCGTCCCTTTCCCCGCCCGGCTTGGTCAACCCGCGAGTGCAGGCCTGCTTTTGCGCTAGTGGGCATTGAGGGCAGCCGGCTTCGAAGAGCTGGCAATCAGACTATGCGAAGACGGACATGTTGGGGGCAGGCGGCCACTAGAAGCGATCATCGGGGCACGTGAGTTCGGGCTCGGCGGCCGCGTTGATCGACGGTTGCGGACACAAGCGTGGGCCGCCCACGCCTCTGCAATAGAATGTGATCAACTAACGGCGACTTATGCCGCCCGATCAGCAATGCTGCGGATGTAGCTTTTACGCATCTCGATCTTCCTCGGGAAACGCAGGGCATTGCCCAGGCGCGGCACTTGCCGGGGCCGGCATTTAATGCGGCCTTGGCATGGGAGAACGCCTCGGAGGATGGCCTGGAAGCGGCCGACCGGATGATCGACGTCGCCGTTAGGCGGGACCGCAGGAGGCGGTGATCCTGTTGGCCCGTTTTCCTCCACAAGCGTTCGGCAAGACGAGGCTTCGGCGACGATATCATGACCTTGACGCAAGGCTCAGGAGCGTCCTGGCTGATCGGCATGTGTGAGCATGCCTGGATTTCGCCCTGACGGGAGGCGCCAAATGAACCTGCCTGACGGCTTCGGCGTGGTAACGCCCTATATTTTTGCTGATGATGCCGATGCGTACGTGCGCTTCCTCGAGAAGGCGTTCGGCGCACGCGAAATCGGGCGCAGCGTAGCTCCGGACGGTCGCATCGCAAACTGTCAGCTCAGCTTTGCAGGCACATCAATCATGGTCAGCGAGGCTTCCGCTCAGTTTCCAGCGACGCGCGCCGCTTACTATTTTTATGTCGCGGATGCCGACGCCGCGATGGCTGCAGCCGAACGGGCCGGAGCGATCAAGATCATGGAGGTGGCCGACATGCCCTATCGCGATCGGCAGGGCGGCGTCCGCGATCCGGCCGGCAACATCTGGTGGGTATCCCAACGCCTGACGACGGCACCTTATTTTTGATGGGCCCCGTGGACCCTTCCTGGCTGGTGTAGATCACGCACCTCTGCTTTACCCCCGCCATGACCGCCGCCGCCAGTTCCGCTGCATTATCCGGCCCCCGGCTGTGGCTATACAAGCGTGCGTTCGGCCTCGGCCTCGCCCATGAATGCTGGGTGCTGGTCGAAAGCCGATTGGGCCGGCTGACCAGCCGGCTGATCGTCGATGGCGAAGAAGTCGCGACCGACACGACGCCGACCGCGGGCCCGGAGTCGATCCGCAATCATCGCCTCGCCGCAACCCTGCCCGACGGCCGTAGGCTCGAGGTCGAAGCGGGCTATATCAGCTGGTGGAACATCGGCATTGCGGTGCGCGTCGACGGCGCATTGGTCCACGAGAGCCACCCGGGGCGGCGCATCGCCTTTCCCGAAAAGATGGCCAAGATGATCGCGGAAAAGAACGAGGCGGGCGAGCCGGCCTATGATCCCGGCAAACTGAAGCGCAACAAGGTGCCGATCATCGTCGACCTGGCCACCGGGCTGATGTTCTTCCTCGTCGCCAAGCTGTTCGATCTCAAGACCGCGGCGCTGGTCATGGCCGCGGTCGGATTGGGGCTCGTCGTCATCCAGCGCTTCGTTAAGGTCGACCTGATCGGCGGATTGGCGCTGTTCGGGGTATTCATGCTGCTGCTCAGCGCGGGCTTCGCGATCCCGTTCGAGGACGAGGAGATCATCAAGCAGCGCTCGACCATCGTTGGGCTGATCGGCGCGGCCTGCTTCCTGTTCGACGGGCTGGTGCTCAAGGGCCGCAAGCTCGGCGCCGGGCTCGACCGCTACATGGCCTATACCGACATCGATCCAAGGCGCCTTAGCCTCGGCATGGGGCTGACCGGCCTGGTCATGGCCGGCGGCAATAGCCTCGTCGCCTGGGCGTTCAGCACCGACGTCTGGCTGTTCTACACGACCTTCCTCG
>JANPKL010000039.1:0-16954 GCA_031425975.1 Sphingomonas sp. | reverse complement strand
GCCGTCGATCGTGACGACGCTCTCGACCCGCAGCCGCTCGAGGACCTCGAGCGCCGGACTGTCGCTGTCGACCACGACCTGCGTCAGCCCGTGATGGTCGCGCAGGTCGACGAACAACACGCCGCCATGGTCGCGCTTGCGATGGATCCAGCCCGACAGGCGAACCTCGGCTCCAACGTCGGCGCCGCGGAGCTGGCCGCAATGATGGGTGCGATAGGCGTGCATTTCTTCTCCCGGGAACGCCCGCGCAGTCCCCATCCCCTCCCCTTTTGTCAACCCGCCTAACCCTCGCTACAGCATCAGCGACATGAAGATTCATCCCCTGATTACCGACAGTGCCAGCCTCGCCGCCCTGATCGAACGCCTCTCCGCCCATGACTTCGTCGCCGTCGACACCGAGTTCATGCGCGAGAATACCTATTGGCCCGAACTGTGCCTGCTCCAGATCGCCTCACCCGACGAGGCGGCAGCGATCGACCCGATGGCCGACGGGCTCGATTTGAAGCCCCTGTGGGGCCTCCTGGTCGACAATGAGGACGTGCTCAAAGTTTTCCATGCCGGCGGGCAGGACCTCGAAATCGTCCACAACATGACCGGCAAGGTGCCGTGGCCGCTGTTCGACACGCAGATCGCGGCCATGGCGCTCGGCTACGGCGAGCAGGTCGGTTATTCCAATCTGATCGAATCGATGCTCGGCCATGCGCTCGACAAAGGCGCGCGCTTCACCGACTGGAGCCGCCGTCCGCTCGACAAGCGCCAGATCGACTATGCCATCGGCGACGTCACGCACCTCGCGACGATCTTTCCGCGCATGGTCGCCAAATTGCGCAAGACCAACCGCGGACTGTGGCTCGACGAGGAGATGGAGCGGCTGGCCGACCCTTCGAGCTTCGCCTTCGATCCCGAGGATGCGTGGAAGCGGCTGAAGCTGCCGAGCCGCAATCCGGCGGTGCTCGGACGGCTCAAGGCGCTTGCCGCATGGCGCGAGAAGGAAGCGCGCGGCAAGAACCTGCCCCGCGGCCGCATCGTCAAGGACGACACCCTTGCCGATATCGCCGGCCACCCGCCCAAGACGCAGGAAGACCTCGCCAAGGTGCGCGGGCTGTCGGCGGGCTGGCGCAACAACGACATCGGCGCGCGGATGATGACGGCGCTGGAGAATTGCGCGCCCCTGGGGCCCGACGAAGTGCCCGATCGCGAACCGCGCCGGCCCGGCCTGACCAAGGACGGCGCGCTGGTCGCCGATTTGCTCAAGCTGCTGCTCAAGATCAAGGCCAAGGAGAGCGGCGTCGCGCCCAAGCTCATTGCGCGCTCGGACGAACTGGAAGCGCTTGCCGCGGGGGTCCGCAGCGATCTCGCGATCCTCGGCGGCTGGCGGTTCGAAGAATTCGGCCGCGACGCGCTGGACCTGGTCGAGGGTCGTCTTGCCTTTGCCACCCGCAACGGCAAGTTGAAGATGACCCGCAGCCTGGAGGAAGCCGAATGATGCGTTTCTGTCTCGCCCTTGCCCTGCCCGCGATGCTCGCCGGTTGCGCCACCGCGGTCGCCAATTCGCCTTATCCGGGCGGCAACAGCGCCGACCGCTACGTTTGCCGGAACACGATGCTGGAGCAATTCGTCGGTCGCGCCGCAAACGCCGAGCTCGGCAACGAGATCATCCGCGCCTCGGGCTCGAAGACGCTGCAATGGGTGGCGGCGGGCATGGCGGTGACGATGGACTATCGCGAGGACCGGGTGCGGATCTACCTCGACGCGCAGAACAAGGTCAGCCGGGTGAATTGCGGCTAGTTAAGCTCCAGCATTGCCTCACGCCCCAGCATCGCCGCCAGCTGGCGGTGCCGCCGCGCAACCACGTCACTGTAGAAGGGCGCGTCGCGGGGCGGCATGGTCAGCGTGACCGCTTCCTCGTCCAGCGCCAGGGACGAGCGTTCCAGCAATTTCTCGGTCCCGCCCGACAAGCGCTGGGCCAGCCGGATGGCGGCGCCCCATTCACCCGCATGGTCGAGCACGCGCGCATCGGCCAGTTCGGCCAGTGAACGGTCGAACGGCCCCTCGCCGCCAAACGCCCCCCACAAAGTGCGACCGATGACCGTGCGCCCTTCGGCGTCGAGCCCAACCCAATTGCCGTGCACGCCCATGTCGACCGCCCAGCCGGCACGAAAATCGGGGTGAGCTTCCCACGCGACGTCGGCGAGCAGGCAGGCGGCGAGGCGCAAGCGCCTGGCGGGGGTGTCGTCGTCGGGGAACAGGGGTGCGATCCAACGGTCGAGCTCGGCGCCGTGATCGCCGAACCGGCCGAGCTTCTCTCCGGCGTCGAGCGCGGCGGCGAGCAGTGGGTCCTGCGCGCGGATTTCGGGCGCGAGGTGGTCGTAGAGCAACCCCTCGCGCAGGCCATAAGCGCTGGCGACCGCGCGGACCGGCTCCAGCACCCGGAACAGGGCGTCGAGCACGGCGGCGGCGGCGGCGAGCGTCTGGCTGCGCCCGCCGCTGATGCGATAGCGCGCCTTGATCTCGTCTGCGCCGAGTGAGCGGACCAGTGCCCGCACCTCGCGCGCGCGCAATGCGTCGAGGGCATGGCCGTGAACGATCGGCAGCGGATGCCCCGTCAGGACCTGATCGAGCTGAGCGAAGGCGCGGAACGACCCGCCGACGAGGTAAAGATTATGCTCGGCCCCGGCCGAAAGCATCGCGGGGGGCAGGCTGCGGCGGAGGAGCTGCGCGATCTGCTTGGCGCTTGCGCCGCTCCCGAGGCGCAGGACGCCGAGCGGCAGGGAAATGCCCTTTCCGGGCCGGCCGTCGGCGACCGGGACCAGCTCCAGGCTGCCGCCGCCAAGATCTGCCACGACCCCACGCGCATCGGGAATGGCCGAGATTACGCCAAGCGCCGCCAGCCGCGCTTCCTCCTCGCCGCTGAGCAAGGTCGGCGCGATCCCGAGTTTCGCCGCCCCGCTCAGGAAATCCTCCCCGTTGGAGGCGTCGCGGACCGCTGCAGTCGCGACCACATGCAGGGACTTCAACCGCATTTCCTTCGCCAGCAGGCGGAAACGCGCGAGCGCGGCAAGCCCCGAATCCATCGCCTTGGGCGGGATCCGGCCGGTTGTGCCAAGCTCACGCCCGAGGCCCGCCATGACCTTTTCGTTGAACAGGGTCGAGGGCACGCGAGGTGAGCCTGCATAGGCCACGAAGCGCACCGAGTTGGAGCCGATATCGACGATCCCGACCGGGCCGAAGGCGCGTTTCACGAAGCCCTCACCCGCCCTGCTCCAGCTTGAGCCTGGGCACCTTCTTCCCCTCCAGCGCCTGGCCGCGACCCGACAGGGAGGGGTTGGTCATGAAATAATGGTGCAGGTTGAAGGCCTTCCGCCCCGCCTTGACGCGCGTGTACGCACCGCTGCCATCGAGCGTCCAGCTTTGCTGATTGTCGATCAGGTTGGCGACCATCACCTGGTCGAGCACCTGCGCATGGACCGTCGCATTCTCCAGCGGAACCGAGACTTCGACCCGGCGGTCGAGGTTGCGCGGCATCCAGTCGGCCGAGGAGATGTAGACGCGCGCCTTGCGATGCGGCAGCCGGGCGCCGTTGGCGAAGCACCAGATCCGGCTATGTTCGAGAAAGCGTCCGACGATCGAGCGCACGCGGATGTTGCTCGACATGCCGGCGATGCCGGGGCGCAGGCAGCAGATCCCCCGGATGATGAGATCGATCTTCACCCCCGCCTCGCTCGCCTCATAGAGCTTGTCGATCGTGCCGGGGTCGACCAGGCTGTTCATCTTGGCCCAGATGGCGGCGGGCTTGCCGGCCCTGGCATTGGCGATCTCGGTATCGATCCAGGCGCGCAACTTGTCGCGCAGCGACTGCGGGCTCATCACCAGCAATTCGAGCCCTTTGGGCGGGATATAGCCCGAGATAAAATTGAACAATTTCGCCGCATCGCGCGCCGCCCGCTTCGAGGCGGTGAAGAAGCTCAGGTCGGTGTAGAGCTTCGCCGTGGTCGGATGGTAATTACCCGTGCCGAAGTGACAATAAGTGCGGAAGGTCGCACCCTCGCGTCGCACCACCAGGCTGACCTTGGCGTGGGTCTTCCACTCGATGAAACCATAGACGACCTGCACGCCCGCCCGCTCCAGTCGCGAGGCCCAGAGCAAATTCTGCTCCTCGTCGAAGCGGGCCTTGAGTTCGACCACGGCGGTTACCGACTTGCCCGCATCGGCCGCCGCGACCAGCGCGTCGACGATCGCCGACTGCTTGCCCGCGCGATACAGCGTCTGCTTGATCGCCACCACGTCGGGGTCGGATGCCGCCTGGCGCAGGAAGGCGACGACCACGTCGAAGCTTTCATACGGGTGGTGGACGACGATGTCCTTGGCACGGATCGCCGCGAAACAATCGCCGCCATGCTCCTTCACCCGTTCGGGAAAGCGCGGCACGTAAGGCGCGAATTTCAGGTCGGGGCGTTCCTGCGCGTCGACCAGCAGGTTGAGGTCGACCAGTCCGATGAAGCCGGAGGATTCGGCGATCAGCGCATTTTCCGCGCTCACCCCCTCGCGCACCAACGCTTCCAGATCGGGCGGCGTCCCGGTCGAGAATTCGAGCCGGATCACCCGCCCGCGGCGGCGCTGCTTGATCGCCGAGCGGAAGGTGCGGACGAGGTCCTCGGCATCCTCCTCGATCTCGATGTCGGTATCGCGCAGCACCCGGAACGCGCCGGCGCCAAGCAACACGAAGCCCGGGAACAGCAGGTCGAGATGCGCGGCAATCGCTTCCTCGATCGCCAGATAGCGCGCCTTGTCTCCCGGCAGTGCAACGAAGCGCGGGACCGAGGCGGGGATCATCAGTACTTCGCTGACCGCCTCGCCATCGGCCGAATCGACCATCGCGAAGACCAGAGCGAAGCCGAGGTTGGGGACGAACGGAAAGGGGTGCGAGGGATCGACCGCTTGCGGGGTCAGCACGGGCAATATCTGCTCATTCAGATAGGTCCGCAGCCATTCCTGGTCGTCGCCGCGAAGATCGCCGGAATCGACCACGTTCACGCCCGCCTCGCGCAGCAGTCCGGAAAGCTCGGCCCAGGTGCGCTGCTGCTCGGCGATCAAAACGTCCGCGCGGCTGCTGATCCGATCCAGTTGCTGGGTCGGGGTCAGCCCGTCGTAGCTGCGATGCTCGACCCCCTCCAATTGTTGCTCCTTGAGCCCCGCCACCCGGACCGAGAAGAATTCGTCGAGATTGGCCCCGCTGATCGACAGGAAGCGCAGCCGCTCGAGCAACGGATGCTCGGGATTGGCGGCTTCCTCGAGCACGCGGCGGTTGAACGACAGCCAGCTCAGCTCGCGGTTGAAGAAGCGGCTTTCACCGTCGGGCAGCGCGTTGGGGGCGCGAACGTCGGCAGGGGTCGTCATTGCTCGCTCATCCCGTCGATAAGTCCGGCCGAAATCAATGCCCGGCGCACCGTCGGGACGGTCAGCCGCGCGCGCTCGGCAATGGCGAAACGGTCGATCGCATCCACCACCCGCGCGGCGGTCCAATAGTCGCGGGTCACGCGGGCCGCGACGAAGCGCAGTGCCTCGTCGGGCAGGTGCAGCCCGCGGTCGGCGAACAGCCGGCGGATCAGTGCGGCGAACAGCGCGTCGTCGGGCTGCTCGATCCGCGCCACCGGTGTGACCGCAAGCCGGGTCCGCAGGTCCGGCAGCGCGACTGCCCAGGCCGGGGGGCCCGCGTCGGCGATCAGCACCAGTGGCCGCCCGCTCTCCTGCGCGCCGTTCCAGGCATGGAACAACGCTTCTTCGTCGTGCCGCTCGGCGCCGTCGAACAGTCGGCCATCGACCCGCGCGACGAAATTGCGGGCGAGCAGCGAGCGGCCCGAACGGCGCGGGCCGGTGAGAATGGTCGCCTTGACCGGCCAGGCGGCCCAGCGCTGGAAATGGTCGAACGCCGCGCGATTGGCGTCGCTGACGATGAATCGGCTGTCGTCGCTCCCCTGCGGCCAGTCGAGCGGCAGCGCGATCTGGTCGGACGGGCGCACCCGATCACTGGCCCTGGCTGTTGGTCACGACGGGCGTGATCGGCTCCGGCGCCGGACGCGGCGGTTGCGGCGTCGGCGGGGCTGGGGCTGGGGCCGGGGCCGGGGCGACCGCAGGCGGGGCATAGCCGGTGATGGTCAGCACCCCGCTTGCCGTGCTGGTCTGCCAACCGCGGGTGTTGAGCGCGCCCGCCAATTGCCCGGGCGAGCCGGAAAAGCGCACCACCAGCACCGCCGCGCCGATCTCGGTCACGCTATCGACGCCGGGGATGGAGCGCAGCCAGCCGACCGGCGAATAAGGCGAGGTAACGGCGACCTGGATGACGCGTGTCTCCGGCGCTTTTTCCTCTTCCTCTTCTTCCTCGGGCGGCAGGATGGGGTCGGGCATGATCAGCGAGGGATCGGGGCGAAGCTCTCCGGCGGCTTGCCAGCGGGTGTAGAGCGCGTCCATCTCACGCACCGCCTGCGCCATCATCCGCGGCACGTCGGCACTGTCTTTCGCGCGCAGGGTGAAGGCACCCAAGGGCCGTCGGTCGGCGCCGAAATAGCCGCTGAAGGTCGCCACCGCTGGCCCGCCCGGATACAGGCGGCGGACCTGCGCCTGCGCGATCAATATATCCGCCGCGCCGTGGTAATCGGTCAGATTGCGCCACATGCCGCGGCCCGGGCGGCGGCTCTGCAAATGGGTCAGCAGCAGCGGGTCGATCCCCTGCCCCGACACGCGGACATAATCGATCGCGCTGTTCGAGGTGCGATATTCGGCCCAGGCGCGCTGCCAGCCATTGCGCCACTCCACCCCCGTGACCGTCCCCGCATTGACCGTCAGCGGCACTAGCAGCAGCGGCGCCGAGCGGCTGACCGGTCCGCCCGCGCCCAGCACGACGCCGGCGCGCGACCGGTCGAACAGCACGCCGAGCGTCGCGATGTAGCGACCCGGCGCGATCCGCTCCTGCTCGATGCTGATCGAGCTCACCAGCCCGTCCAGCGTCGAATCGCTCAAGCTGGGCGCTTCACTCGCCGGCCGCTTCTGCAATTGTGACCACAGCCGCCGGAAGCCCTCGCGCTGCGCCAGCCGCCAGCCCGCCAGCCGCGCGCTCTCGGCGTCCTTGCCCGCGACATCGACCTCGATCCCGCCGATCTCCAGCGTGCTCGAGCTGTCGAGCGGAGGGATGCCGCGCTCGCCGCTCTCCAGTTGCGCGACCAGCGGACCGCCGCCGACAAGGCCGGCGACGGCAAGGATGACGAGCAGGAACGACAGGCGGCGCAGCATGCCCGGCCCCTCCTAAAGACTGAGGCTCGATTTCCAAGGCTCTTGTCGGCTAAGATGCGTTTCATGGGGCTGACGTACGAACAGGCGGGCGTGAACATCGCCGCGGGCAATGCGCTGGTAAAAGCGATCGGACCGCTCGCGAGGGCGACGCGGCGGCCGGGCGCGGACGCCGAACTGGGCGGATTCGGCGGCTTCTTCGACCTCAGGGCCGCGGGTTTCACCGATCCGATCCTGGTCGCCGCCAACGACGGCGTCGGCACCAAGCTGAAGCTCGCGATCGACCTCGACCAGCATGACGGGGTCGGCATCGACCTGGTCGCCATGTGCGTCAACGATCTCATCGTTCAAGGCGCCGAGCCCCTGTTCTTCCTCGACTATTTTGCCACCGGCAAGCTCGATCCAGCGGTCGCCGAGCGGGTCGTGGCCGGAATTGCGCAGGGATGCCTCGTCGCCGGCTGCGCGCTGATCGGGGGCGAGACCGCCGAGATGCCGGGCATGTATGCCGCTGGCGATTACGACCTTGCGGGCTTCTGCGTCGGCGCGGTCGAGCGGGGTGCACAGCTGACCGGCGCCGCTATCGCGCCCGGCGACATTCTCCTCGGCCTCGCCAGTTCGGGGGTTCATTCCAACGGCTTCAGCCTTGTCCGCAAGCTGATCGACGTGAACGGCTGGAGGCTCGACCGCCCCGCCCGCTTCGCCCCCGACCAATTGCTCGGCACGATGCTGCTCGAACCGACCCGGATCTACGTCGAGAGCTTGCTTCCGCAAATCCGCGCCGGCCGCATCCATGGCCTCGCCCACATCACCGGCGGCGGCCTGCTCGAGAACATCCCGCGTGTCCTGCCCGAGGGCTGCCACGCGCAGGTCGACGCCGACGCCTGGTCGCTGCCGCCCCTGTTCGCCTGGCTTCAGGCCGGCGGCGGGATCGAGCCCGAGGAACTGGCGCGGACCTTCAACTGCGGCATCGGCATGGTGGCGGCGGTGGCCAAAGCCGAGGCCGAGGCCGTGATATATGCGCTCGAACAGGCCGGCGAGACCATCCAAGTCATCGGCCGGATCGAAGCGGGCACGCGCGGCTGCACCGTGCGCGGCGCCGACGAGACCTGGAGCGGCCGCGGCGCGTGGAGCGCCACGCATCATCATGGCTGACAAGGCCCGCGTCGCCATCGTCATCTCGGGCGAGGGCACCAATATGGCCGCCCTGCTCTACGCCAGCCGCCTGTCTGGCAGCCCGTATGAAGTCGTGCTGGTCGCCTCGAACAACCCCGAATCGCCCGGCCTGACGCTGGCACAAGCCGAGGGGGTCGCCACCTGGTCGCAATCACACAAGGGCGTCGCGCGCGTGGCATTCGACGAGGCGCTGCATGACGCGCTGGCCGCCGCCACGCCGCACATGGTCGCGCTCGCCGGCTACATGCGCGTGCTCACCCCCGGTTTCGTGGCGCGCTGGCAAGGGCGGCTGGTCAACATCCATCCCTCGCTGCTGCCCGCCTATCCCGGTCTCGACAGCCACGCCCGGGCGCTGGAAGCGGGTGACACTCAGACCGGCTGCACCGTCCATCTGGTGAGCGACGAGGTCGATGCCGGCGAGATCCTCGGCCACCTGCCGGTCGCGATCCGCGGCGGCGACACCCCGGCTGCGCTCGCCGCCCGCGTCCGTCTCGCCGAGCATCAGCTCTACCCCGCCACGCTCGCCGCCTACGTCTCGCGCCACCAGGACGCGCACTGGATCGAGGCGCAGGTCGACGCGCTTGCCGTCGCCCTTCCCGAAGTCGTCCACAAGACCAGCCACGGCGCCCCCGGCTGGGCGGTCGGCACGGGCAAGACGCCCAAGCATTTCGCCATCCTCGCCGACCGCTTTCACGGCGAGGACGCCATCGGCCTGCTCCTCAAAGCGAGCGGCGCCGACGAGATGAACGCTCTGATCGAGGCCGATCCCGATCTCTACTATTGGCCGAAATATTACGGCGCGAGCGGCTGGCTCGGCCTCAAACTCAACCGCCCCGACACCGACTGGGATCAGGTCCGGGAGTGGCTCGAACGCAGCTGGCAAACCGCCGCCCCGCCGCGCCTGACCAGATTAATGCGAGCGGCTGACCAATTCTAACTGATCAGGGCAGAGTGCCCGCGCGTTTTCCGCGGGTCAGTGCGCGCAGCACTTCGGCGCGGGAACGCAGTTCGGCGCGTTCGGCGTCGGACAGGCCACCGGCCGCATAACGATCCTCGAGCATCGCGATCTCGCCTGCTTCGCGCCGCAACTGTTTCGCTTGCCTGCGTGATAATTCACCCCGATCGCGACCCTTCGAAATCTCGCGCCGTACATCGCGCAATTCGGTGTGAGCATGGCCATTGTAGGTCGGCAGGGCGCGCGGCTGCGGCGCGGGCGGACCGGCGATGGGCCCGGACATCGTGGCCAGCGCCACGGCAGCAAGTTCAGCAAATAACGCGGGCATGACGCTCTCCCAAGAACGGACGCCCTAATTCCCGATAGTCCGGCTGAAGGCGCGATGAACGGGCCATCCCGCCCCGGCGAGCCGGGGCGGGACCAGCCGGCTCAGCCGACGATCTCGTCGGCCTTGAAGAAATAGTCGATCTCGATCGCCGCATTTTCGTCCGAGTCCGAGCCGTGGACCGAATTGGCTTCGATCGACTCGGCCAGCTCCTTGCGGATCGTGCCGGCGTCGGCGTTGTCGGGGTTGGTCGCGCCCATGATGTCACGGTTGCGCTGGACGGCATTTTCGCCCTCGAGCACCTGAACCACGACCGGGCCCGAGATCATGAACGACACCAGATCGTTGAAGAAGGGCCGCTCGCGGTGGACGCCGTAAAAGCCTTCCGCCTGTTCGCGGGTCATCTGGATGCGCTTCGAGGCAACGACGCGCAGGCCGGCTTCCTCGAGCATCCGGGTGACCGCGCCGGTCAGGTTGCGGCGGGTGGCGTCGGGCTTGATGATCGAAAAGGTGCGCGTGATGGCCACGGGAAACTCCGTCTGTGGTGAGGATGAAAGGATTGGCCGCGCCCCTAGCCGCGCGCGCGGCTCGCGGCAAGGTTCAGCGCCAAGGGGCTCAGGCCTTCTGCACCCAGCGCCCGTCCTCGCGTGCCCAGTAACGCCGCTCGACCCCCTCACGCCCGCTGAGCAGCTTCCAGGCCTCGCGCGCCTGGCCCAGATGCTCCTCGTCGAACAGATGGAAGGCGCGGTCGAATGTCAGGGCCGCCTCGCGCCACAGGCCGTCGGCGACCAAAAGGTTGCGCGCGCCGTTGGCGGGATCGGGCGTGGTCGAAAGCAGCACCGGCTGGCGCTGGTCATCGCCACTTCCGGCCAGGCCGTGAGCAAGGAAGCTCGCCTCGCCCGTGTCCCACAGGAGACGGTCGAGCCGCCCGAGCAGCCCCTCGTCCTCCGCCACCACCAACAACCGCTCGCCGCCCTCGACAACCTTGCCCGCGAGGCGCGCGATGACCTGATCGACCGGCGCCCCGGCGAGCTGGTAGAAGTCGACTTTCATGGCCTGGCGCGCAACCGATCGTTCGTGCTGAGCGAAGTCGAAGCACGCCGGAGCGGTGCCCTTCGACTTCGCTCAGGGCGAACGACAAAGAGCTGCTGGGCCCGGAACCTCACCCTGCCACCATCTCCACCCAGCGGTCGAGCAAGCGCACGCCGTAACCGGTTGCGCCCTTGTCCCAGGTGGTGCCGGGCTTGTCGCTCCAGACCATGCCGGCGATGTCGAGGTGGGCCCAATCGACGCCCTCGTCGACAAAGCGCTGCAGGAATTGCGCGGCGGTGATCGATCCCGCCTCGCGCGGGCCGACGTTCTTGATATCGGCGATCGGGCTGTCGATCAGCCGGTCATAAGCCTCGCCCAGCGGCATCCGCCACAATTTGTCGCCGCATTCCTGCCCGGCCGCGATAAGCTCGCCCGCCAGCGCGTCGTTGTTGGAGAACAATCCGCCATGTTCATGGCCCAGCGCGACCAGCATCGCCCCCGTCAGCGTCGCCAGATCGACCATCCGCTTCGGCTTATATTGCGCCTGCGCATAGGTCATGACGTCGGCCAGTACGAGGCGGCCTTCGGCGTCGGTGTTGATGACCTCGATCGTCTGCCCGTTCATCGAGGTGACGACGTCGCCCGGCCGCTGGGCATTGCCCGAAGGCATATTCTCGACCAACCCGCACAGGCCGACGACATTGGCCTGGGCCTTGCGCCCGGCGACGGCCAGCATCGCGCCCGCCACCGCGCCCGCGCCGCCCATGTCCCACTTCATTGATTCCATGCCGGCAGCGGGCTTGATCGAGATGCCGCCGGTGTCGAAGGTCACGCCCTTGCCGATCAGCGCCAACGGCGCCGTGCCCGCCTCGCCGCCCATCCAGCGCATGATCAGCAGTCGCGGCTCCCGCACGCTGCCTTGGTTGACGCCGAGCAAGGCGCCCATCCCGAGCTTCTCCATCTCGGCCTGGCCGAGCGTCTCGATCTCGAGCCCAGAGCCTTCCGCGGCGGCGCGGACGCGCTCGACGAAGGTCTCGGCGTAAATGATGTTGGCCGGCTCGGCGACCAGCTCGCGGGTCAGTTCGATCCCGGCAAGCAGGGGCTGATAACGCTCGCTCCAGCGGGCATCGGCTCCCTGCGGCGCGCCGACTATGACGAGTTGCTCGAGGGTCGGCTTCTGCTTGTCCTTCAATTTGGTGCGATAACGGTCGTGGCGCCAGGCCCGAGCGGCAGCGGCGAGCGCGAGCCGGCCCACCGCCTCGGCGTCGAAGCGGGTGCCGGTCAGGTCGATGACTCCGATTTTCTCGCCCGAGGTCAGCAGCCGTGCGACCACTGTGCCGCCGACCTTTTCGGCGGTCGCGGCGTCGGCGGCGGTCCCGGTGCCGACCAGCAGCAGGCGACGAACCGGCTGCTCGCCGCCCCCGATCCAGCTTTCGGCCACCGCGCCCGGCTCGCCCTCGAAACGCTGGCCGCGTGCCGCCGCCTCGACCGCGGCGCGGCCGCCCTCGAGCGCGGCGAGATTGCCCCGCTCGAGGGCACCGACCGGCAAGATCAGGGCATGAACGCCGGCGGGGGCCGTTGGGCTGAAGCGGATCTGCATGGAAAAGCGCACCTTTGACGACGACGGGATCGGAATATGAGATCGCCTTTAGGCGGGCGGGGGCGGCAAAGCCAAGAGCGTTGCTCCGGCCCGGCCAAGCTGCAATAGCGCCAAGCTCTTATCGGTTGGGACCAAGGGCGGAAACGAGCGTGCGATTGGGGTACTGCGGATGGACGGCGCTGCCGCTGGTCCTGGCGGCGGCGGCCTCGCCGGGCCTCGCGCAGGACGTCGCGCCGATTGCCGACAGCGAATCGACTGCGGCGCTGACCGCGGCGCCCGGCGAGATCGCCTTCACCGCCGACACGGTAAGCTATGACAGCGAAGCCGAGGTCGTGACCGCGACCGGTCAGGTCCGCTTCAACCGCGACGGGACCTTCGTCGCCGCCGACCAGGTCCGCTGGGATCGCCGCAGCGGCGAGGTCGTCGCGACCGGCAACGTCGTCGTGGTCCAGCCCGAGGGCGACCGGCTGATCTCCGAACGCGTGGTGCTGACCGACACCCTGCGCGACGCCACGGTCGAGAATCTGCTGGTCATCCTGGATAGCGGCGGGCGGCTGGCGGCGACCCGCGCGACCCGCCAGGGCGACGTAACCACGCTCGACAATGCGGTCTATTCTCCCTGCCCCGTGGCCAATGAAGCGGGCTGTCCCAAGCGGCCGAGCTGGCGGATCCTTGCCGCGCGCGTTCGCTACGATCAGCAGCGCAAGCGCGTGCGGTTCGAGCGGGGGCGCTTCGAATTGTTCGGCATCGCCCTCCCCCTGCTCCCGATCTTCAGTATCGGCACCGCCAGCGGCGGCGAGGGCTATAGCGGGGCCCTGCTGCCCGAGTTGCGCTACAATCGCCGCCGCGGGCTGGAAGTTGCGGTTCCCTATCACCTGCGCTTTGGGCCCAATCGCGACCTGACGCTGACCCCGCACCTCTACACCGGCATCGCGCCCGCAATCGAGGGCCGCTATCGCGAACTGAACCGGCTCGGCGCTTTCTCGGTCGGCGCCTTCGTCACCTATGGCGATACCACCAGCTTCGACGACAGCCGCGATGGCAAGGGCCTGCGCGCCTATTTCGAGGGCACCGGAAAGCTGCAATTCGATCCCTTCTGGAGCCTGACCGGCCAGGTCCGCGCGGGCACCGACAAGACCGTCGCGCGCTTCTACGATCTCGACCGCGACGATCGCTTCCGCAATTTCCTCGATCTCGAGCGGATCAGTACCGACAGCTATCTCAGCTTCGCCGGCTGGGCCTTCCAGGGCCTGCGCCAGAACGACATCCAGCGCACCATTCCCTTCGCGCTGCCGGCCTTCGACTATCGCCTGCGCCTGTCCGACCCGGTGCTCGGCGGGCGGGTGGAAATCCAGGCCAACAGCCTCGCCGTCCTCCGCCGCGAAGGGCAGGACAGCCAGCGCGCCTTCACCGCCGCACGCTGGGACATGCGCCGGCTGACCAATTTCGGCCAGGAGCTGCTGCTGACCGGATACGCCCGCGGGGACATTTATCACAGCAGCCAGAACGCTTTCACCCAGACGATCTTCTATCGCGGCGAGGAGGGCTGGCGGGCACGCGGGATCGCCGCCGCCGCCGCCGAATTGCGCTGGCCGCTCGCCGGCCCCCTGCTCGGCGGCATCCAGCGGCTGACCCCGCGCGCGCAGCTGGTGCTTACCCCGCCGACCGCCAACATCAGTCTGCCAAACGAAGACAGCCGCTCGGTCGACCTGGAAGACAGCAACCTGTTCGCCCTCAACCGCTTCCCCGGCTACGACCGGTGGGAGGACGGCAGCCGCCTGACCTACGGGCTCGACTGGAACCTCGACCGACCCGGCTGGGCGGTGTCGAGTACGGTCGGGCAGAGCTATCGCCTCAACAAGGACGCACAAATCTTCCCCGAAGGCACAGGACTGACCGATCGCTGGTCCGATTTCGTCGGCCGGACCCGCGTCAAATTCGGGCGCTTCATCGACCTCACCCACCGCTATCGGCTCGACAAGGACAATCTCGCCGTCCGCCGCAACGAGCTCGACCTGACCATCGGCACCAGCGAAACCTATGCCCGGATCGACTATCTGCGCCTCAACCGCAACGTCGACGCTGCGGTCGAGGATCTGCGCGACAAGGAAGAGGTGCGCCTTGCGGGGCGCTGGAAATTCCATCGCTTCTGGTCGATCTTCGGCGCGAGCGCGCTCGATCTTACCGACAGCAAGGAGGATCCGTTGAGCATCGCCGACGGAATCAACTCGGTTCGCCACCGCCTGGCGCTCGATTACGAGGACGACTGCCTGTCGATCGGCGTCAGCTGGCGCCGCGATTACGAGCGGCTCGGCGACCGGGCCGAGGGCAGTACCTTCAGTTTCCGCCTGTCCTTGAAGGGGCTCAGCCGCTAAAGGGCGCTCATCGCCGGTTCAGCGCAGATCGTACAAGTTGCGGCTTCTCGTTATCTAACAAGGGATTGATGGACCAGATGGTTCGTAGCAATTGGCTTATCACGACGGCGGCCCTGATCGGCCTCGCCGGTGCGGCAGTGGCGCAGCAGGCGCCCGCCGATGCCTCGCGCCCGAGCAGCGCCGCGGTCCTCAAGCTGCCGCAGACGGTTACCGTCTATGGCAAGGCCTTGCCTTCGGTCATCAAGGCCAGCGCCATCGTCAACGGCGAGGTCATCACCCAAACCGATATCGACCAGCGCATGGGCCTGCTCGCGATCGCCAACAACACGCCGATCCCGGCCGACGAGGAAGAGCGCCTGCGCGTTCAGGTCCTCCGCAATCTGATCGACGAAGTGCTTCAGATCCAGGCGGCCAAGCAGGCCGAAATCACCATCGCCAACGCCGATGTCGACCGCACGCTCGCCCGCGTCGCGGAGAATGTGAAGCGCACGCCGCTTCAGCTCGAATCCTATCTCAAGGAAAACGGTAGCTCGATCCGCTCGATGCGCCGCCAGATCGAGGGCGAGATCGCCTGGACCCGGCTCCAGCGCCAGAAGATCGAGAGCCAGGTCAGCGTCGGCGACGATGAGGTCAAGGCCGTGATCGATCGGCTGACCGCGTCCAAGGGCCAGCAGGAATATCGCGTGGGCGAAATCTACCTGGAGGCGACCCCCGCGACCCGTCCGCAGGTCGATGCCCGCGCCGCCGAGATCGTCGGCGCATTGCAGCAGGGCGCGAGCTTCGCCGGCTACGCCCGTCAATATTCGGTCGCGACCACCGCGGCCGTCGGCGGGGATCTCGGCTGGGTCCGGCCCGAGCAATTGCCCGAGCAGCTTGCCGCGGCGCTGCGCCAGATGAATGCCGGTCAGCTGAGCCAGCCGATCGCCGTCCCCGGCGGCGTCTCGATCATCGCCGTCCAGGACACCCGCAAGATCCTCACCGCCGACCCGCGCAACGCGGTGCTGTCGCTGAAGCAGATCTCGATCGCCTTCCCCAAGGGCGTTGCGCAGGCCGCGGCCGAGCCGATCCTGCAGCGTTTCGCCAGTGCGTCCGAAAATGTCGGCGGCTGCGGCGGCGCGGACAAGATCGCCGCCGACTTCAAGGGCGACGTCGTCACCTCCGACCAGGTCCGCCTGCGCGATCTGCCGCCCGCGTTGCAGCAGATGATGCTGCCAATGCAGGTCGGCCAGGCGACCCGCCCGTTCGGCAGCATCGAGGACGGCGTCCGCGTGCTCGTCATCTGCGGCCGCGACGAGGAGCAGAGCGCGAGCGCGCCCAATCCGGAAACCGTCTTCGCACAGCTGCAGGAAGAGCGCGTCAACCTGCGCGCCCGCCGCTACCTGCGCGACCTGCGCCGCGATGCGGTGATCGATTTCCGCTAGGGTGGTCGTTCCGCGCGTGGAACGCTAGGAGCAGGTCATGAGCCCGCCTCTCCCTCCCTTGGCCGTTTCGCTGGGCGATCCGGCCGGGATCGGTCCCGAGGTCGTCGCCAAGTGCTGGGACGCGCGCCGCGCGATGGGGCTTCCGCTGTTCGTCGCGGTCGGCGATCCGCGCAGCCTGTCGGCGGTGTGGGACGGCCCACTCGCGATCATCACCGACCCGCGTGAGGCCGAGGCCGCGTTTGCGCACGGCCTGCCGCTGCTCGCAGTCCCCGCGGCCGGTGCGGACATTCCCGGCCAACCGAGCACCGCGGGCGCGCATTGCAGCCTCGACAGCCTCGAGCTGGCGGTCGGCCTCGCCCGCTCGGGCAGCTGCGTGGGCGTGGTCACCGGCCCGGTCGCCAAGCACCAGCTCTACGGCATCGGTTTCAGTCATCCCGGCCAGACCGAATTCGTCGCCGAGCGCTGCGGCGTTTCTCCCGGCAATGTCGCGATGATGCTCGCCGGGCCGACCTTGCGCACCGTGCCCGTCACGACCCATCTGCCGTTCGCCGACGTGCCTGCGGCCCTGACCCAGGGGCTGATCGAGGCGCGCGCCCGGGCAACCCTGCGCGGGCTTCAGAAGAATTTCGGGCTGGCCGAGCCGCGGTTGGCGGTCGCCGGGCTCAATCCCCACGCCGGGGAGAATGGCGCGCTCGGCCGGGAGGAGATCGAGCTGATCGCGCCCGCGATCGAAACCCTGCGCGCCGAAGGGTGGGACGTGACCGGGCCCCACCCCGCCGACACCATGTT
>JANPKL010000038.1:0-5487 GCA_031425975.1 Sphingomonas sp. | reverse complement strand
GCCGTGCTGTGCATGCTGTCGGTACTTGATGACGAGGAGGCCCGCGCCGTCATGGCCGAGGCCGTGCGGCTCAACATGGACGTGCTGGTGGAGGTCCATGACGAGTCCGAACTGGCCCGTGCGCTCGCCCTCGACGCGACGTTGGTGGGAATCAACAATCGTGACTTGAAGAGCTTGACCGCCGACCTTGCCGTAACCGAGCGGCTGGCGGCGCTTGTCCCCGAGGAAGTCACTCTGGTCAGCGAAAGCGGGATCGCGACGCGGGCCGACGTCGCGCGGTTGGGCGCCTTTGCCGACGCCTTTCTGGTCGGATCGTCGCTGATGGCAGCGGACGACGTACATGAGGCGGCGCGGGCGCTGGCATTCGGGCGGGTCAAGATTTGCGGGCTGACCCGGGCCGAGGACGTCGCGGCGGCGGCTGCGGGGGGCGCGACACATGGGGGGCTGATCATGGTCCCGGGCACCCTGCGCGCGCTGACGGTGGAGCAGGCGCTTCCGCTAGCCGAGCAGGCCCACGAGAACGGTCTCAAGCCAGTCGGCGTCTTCCGCGATGCACCGGTGGCCAGGATTGCGGCGGCGGCGGACGCGCTCGGCCTTGCGGCGGTGCAATTGCATGGGTGCGAGACCGCGGACGATGTCGCTGCGCTCCGCAAGACCTTCGCCGGCGAGATCTGGACCGCTGGTTTCGACCAGCGCGGCGGCGACCGTCTGCTGTTTGATTCGCCGGGCGGCGGCACCGGAGAGGCCTGCGACTGGGACGCGGTCCGGGCGCACCCCGACCGTTCCAGCGCCTTCCTCGCCGGCGGCATCGCGGCCGCCAATGCCCGCGCGGCGCAAGGCTCCGGCGTCCACGGCCTCGATGCCAGCTCGCGGCTCGAGGCGGCGCCGGGCATCAAGGATCACGACAAGCTCCAAGCAATGTTCGGCGCGCTGCGCCTGCCCGATCGAAGGACAGACAAATGAAGCATGACGGTCGGTTCGGGCGCTTTGGCGGCTGCTACGTTCCCGAAATCCTGGTCCCCGCGCTCGAGCAGCTCGAGGCGGCGTTCCTTGAAGCGGAAAGCGATCCCGCCTTCCAGGCCGAGCTCAGCACGCTGCTCACCACTTATGCCGGGCGCGAAACGCCGCTGACCCTGTGCCGCAACCTCGGCCGCGAGGGGCCGGCGCGCATCTATCTGAAGCGCGAGGATCTGCTCCACGGCGGCGCGCACAAGACCAACCAGGTGCTTGGCCAGGCGTTGCTTGCACGGCGGATGGGCAAGCGACGGCTGATCGCCGAGACCGGGGCGGGCCAGCATGGCGTCGCCACCGCGCTCGCCGGGGCGCTGTTCGGGCTCGAGACCGAAGTCTACATGGGCGCCGACGATGTCGCGCGGCAGCAATTGAACGTGTTTCGGATGGAGCTGATGGGGGCCAAGGTGATCCCCGTCACCGCCGGAGGCCGGACGCTCAAGGACAGCGTCAACGAGGCGCTGCGCGACTGGACCGCGAGCTTCGAACATACCCATTATCTGCTCGGCACCGCGGCCGGGCCGCACCCCTTCCCGACCATCGTCCGCCAGTTCCAGCGGGTGATCGGCAAGGAAGCGCGCGCGCAGGTGCTGGCCGCCGAAGGGCGCCTGCCCGACGTCGTCACCGCCTGCGTCGGCGGGGGATCGAATGCGATCGGGATGTTCGCCGATTTTCTCGACGACGCGGAGGTCAAACTGGTCGGCTGCGAGGCGGCGGGCAAGGGGCTGGCGGGCCATGAACATGGGGCGACTATCCTCAAGGGGACGCCGGGTATCCTCCACGGGACGCACACCCTGCTGCTGCAGGACGGCGACGGCCAGATCGCGGATACGTGGTCGGTCTCGGCCGGGCTCGATTACCCCGGCGTCGGTCCCGAGCACGCCTGGCTCAAGGAAAGCGGGCGCGCCGATTATGTCGGGGTGACCGACGACGACGCGCTGGCGGCATTCCAGGCGCTGGCCCGCAGCGAGGGGATCATCCCCGCCTTTGAAAGCGCGCATGCCATCGCTTATGCGATGCGCCTCGCGGCCGAAGCGACCGAGGAGATGGTGATCCTCGTTAACCTGTCGGGCCGCGGCGACAAGGACATGGCGAGCGCGGTCAAGCTGCTCAAGCCTGAGGCCGCGCTGTGAGCCGTTACGCGCAGATGTTCGCGCGGTTGAAGCAGCGCGACGAGGGCGCCTTCGGGGCGTTCCTGACTTTGGGCGACCCCGACAAGGCGACCAGCGCGATCCTGCTCGATACGCTGGTCGAGGCGGGCGCGGACATGGTCGAGGTTGGGATTCCGTTCAGCGATCCGGTGGCTGACGGCCCGGTCATCCAGGCCGCGGCCGAGCGCGCGCTGGCGAGCGGGATGAAGGTCGACGACAGCTTCGACCTGATCGCGGGCCTGCGGGCGAAGCATCCGGCGGTGCCGATCGGGATACTCACGTATGCCAATCTGCTGTCGGCGCGCGGGATCGAGCGCTTCATGGCCGATGCGGCGGCCGCGGGCGCGGATTCGATCCTGGTGGCCGACGTGCCGAGCCTCGAGGCGGCGCCCTACAGCGCAGCGGCCAAGGCAGTAGGGCTCGAACTGGTGATGATCGCCGCGCCCAACACGCCGCAGCCGGTGCTGGAGCGGATCGCGGCGCTGTCGGGCGGCTATACCTATTGCGTCGCGCGGGCGGGCGTGACGGGGACCAGCGCGGCACTGGCGCTCGATCACGACCGGCTGTTCGCGGGACTGGCGCAAGCGGGCGCGCCGCCACCGGTGCTCGGCTTCGGCATCTCGACCCCGGAACAGGTGGGCGAGGCCTTGGCGAGCGGCGCGGCCGGGGTCATCGCCGGGTCGGCACTGGTCAAGTCCGGGGCCGATGCGGCGGCGCTGGACACGCTTGTGTCGGCCTTGAAGGCCGCTACTGGCCGAGACGAAACCGGGAGGATTTGATGGCAATCTCGCTGAGCGGACGCACCGCGATCGTCACCGGGGCCGGCGGCGGCCTCGGTCGTACCCACGCCCTGCTGCTCGGGCGCGCCGGGGCTCGCGTGATCGTCAATGACGTCCCGCAGAACCTGGCCAATGCCGAGGCGGTGGCCGACGAGATCCGCGCGGCGGGCGGCGCTGCCGAGGCAGCGGGGGCGAGTGTCACCGACGAAGCCGCGGTGGCCGACATGGTTGAGCGCGCGGGCCCGGTCGACATCCTCGTCAACAATGCCGGGATCCTGCGCGACAAGAGCTTCGCCAAGATGAGCCTCGACGAATTCCGGCTTGTGGTCGACGTCCACCTGATGGGCAGCGTCATCTGCACCAAGATGGTGTGGGACGGGATGCGGACCCGCAATTACGGGCGGATCGTGATGACGACCAGCTCGAGCGGGCTCTACGGCAATTTCGGGCAGAGCAATTACGGTGCCGCCAAGATGGCGCTGGTGGGCCTGATGCAGACCCTCGCCATTGAGGGCGCGAAGAACAATGTGAAGGTCAATTGCCTGGCGCCCACCGCGCGCACCGCGATGACCGAGAATCTGTTCCCGCCCCAGGCGCTCGAACTACTCGGGCCCGAGTTCGTCAGCCCGGCATTGCTCGCGCTGGTGGCGGAGGAAGCGCCGACCCGGACCATCCTGGGCGCGGGCGCGGGCGGGGTGGAAGCGGCGCATGTCACCCTGACGCGGGGCATATCGATCAAGGGCATGGACGATCTCGAGGCCGCGGCGACGATCCTCGCGCGGTTGCAGGAGATCGGCGATCCGACGACCGCGATCATCCCGGCGAGCGGGCTCGAACAGGGTCAGGTCGAGCTCGGCAAGGCGCTGGGCGGCTGATGCGGCTGCGCTCGCGCCCCGGCGGCCCGCTGGCAGGTCGTTTCGCAACGCCGGGGGACAAGTCACTGTCGCACCGCGCGCTGATCTTCGGTGCGCTGGCGGAGGGAGAGACCGTGATCGCGGGTCTGCTCGAGAGCGCCGACGTGCTCGCCACCGCCGCTGCCCTGCGCGCGTTCGGGGTGCGGGTAGAGCAGTTCGGGCCGGGGCGCTGGCGGGTGATCGGGGGCAAGTGGCGGTCCCCCGATGCCCCGATCGATTGCGGCAATAGCGGGACCGCGGTGCGGCTGCTGATGGGCGCGGCGGCGGGGCAGGGGGTGAGCGCGACCTTCACCGGCGATGCCAGCCTGTCGCGGCGGCCGATGCGCCGGGTGCGCGCGCCGCTGGAGGCGATGGGAGTGCGATTCGAGGGCGGCGATACGCTGCCGCTGACCGTGACGGGACCGCCGACGCAGGGAATCGCTCACCGCAACGTACCGGCCAGCGCGCAGGTCAAGTCGGCGGTGCTGCTGGCCGGGCTCGGCGGGGAGTATGCGGTCAGCGTCGAGGAGCCGGTGCCGAGCCGCGACCATAGCGAGATCATGCTGCGCCAGTTCGGTGTCTCGGTCGAGCAAGACGGCGCGACCATCCGCATCGGGAGCGAACGGCGCCTGTCGGGCCGGCTGGTGCAGGTCGCGGGCGATCCGTCTTCCGCCGCCTTCGCGCTGGCGGCGGCGGCGATCGTGCCGGGGTCGGAGGTCACCGCCGCGCGAATGCTCCTGAATCCGCAACGTTCGGGCTTCGTCATGGCGCTCCAGCGGATGGGTGCGGACGTGGCGCTCAGCAATGTCGAAGGGCAGAGCGGCGAGACCGTCGGCGACGTGCGGGTCCGCTTCGGGCCCTTGTTCGGAGCCGAATTCACAGCCGAGGAAATCCCCTCGATGGTCGACGAAATCCCCATACTCGCGGTGGTCGCGGCGGGGGCTCGGGGAGAAACCCGGATCGAGGGTCTGGACGAGCTTCGCCACAAGGAAAGCGACCGGCTGGCTTTGATGGTCGAGGGTTTGACCGCCTGCGGGATCCACGCGCGGGCCGACGGTGATGCCTTGGTCGTGCAAGGCGGCGCGGCGCGCGGCGGCGCGCAGGTCCGGACCGAGGGCGATCACCGCATCGCCATGGCGCATCTGGTGCTCGGCCTTGCCGCCGAGCAGCCGATCACGGTCGACGAGGCCGAGATGATCGGGACCAGCTTTCCGACCTTCCGCGAGGCCATGCGCGGGCTCGGCGCCAAGATCGAGGAACTCCCCGAATGAGCATAAACAGCTTTGGCCGGTTGCTGCGCTTCACTTCCTGGGGCGAGAGCCACGGACCGGCGATCGGAGTGGTGGTCGACGGCTGCCCGCCAGGGCTGTCGCTCGACGAGGCGCATGTCCAGCGCTTCCTCGATGCGCGGCGGCCGGGGACAGGGCGCAACGTCTCGCCGCGGCAGGAGCCCGACCGGGTGCGGATCCTGTCGGGGCATTACGAGGGGCGGACGACGGGCACGCCGCTGGCGATGATGATCGACAATGTCGATGCGCGGTCCAAGGATTATGCCGGCCTGCCCCCGCGCGTGGGCCATGCCGATGCCGCTTATGATGCCAAATATGGCTTTCGCGACCCTCGGGGCGGCGGCCGGTCGAGCGCGCGCGAGAC